>CAZUWV010000014.1:0-30106 GCA_964624255.1 uncultured Zetaproteobacteria bacterium | reverse complement strand
TCTAATTGGTTTTTGCAATTTGACAACCCTTTACCTCAACTTATTGAGAACTTACATTAACCCCCTGTTCTTTTGGCTGTTTATTGCTGTTCTTTGGCTTTCGGTGGCAAAGATGGGCTATGAATCTGCACTACTCACAAATGCTGCCGTGCCCAAGGATGGTGCAGGATCTAGGTGTTATTTATGATTGGTCCGGACAAACGCTCTCCAGCGCTTTCATCAGAGATGAAGGAGAAAACGGTTTTGAAAAAATATAGCGTACGCGTCCGGCAAGCCCGTATTGTTCGAGATACCGCTCGGCGCATTGATCGGAATTTCCGGTCATCAGCATGCAGCAAATGGCAGGGTGTCTCTGTTGCACCTCCTTGAGCAACAGGAAGCCATTCATGCCGGGCATATTGATGTCCGAAAGTAGCACTGCCGGTATAATAAAATTATTATTCTGCATATATGCCAGATAGGCCTCGCCTGATCCGAACGTTTTTACCTGGAAACCATAGCAGGAGAGTATTTGCAGTAAAACTTCGCGTATGGCATCTTCATCGTCCACCACATGTATGATTTTGTGAGCCTCATGCTTGTTCAATGTTATTGTCACCATCTACCCGTATTCAAGGGCTATAGTCTAAAAAACAATGTTTACAAGTCAATACCATGCGGTATAGACATTGCTGCGTATAGCCAACGGCAAGAGGATGCAGTGCATGGCTTTGCAGGAAGAAATTGGCGGGCGTATTCGCGCACTGAGACAATCACGATACCCCATGCTCAGCATTCATCGTCTGGCGGTTCTGGCGGAGGTTGACCCGGGGCAATTAAGCCGCGCTGAACGCGGGCTGGCCGGCTTATCTCTTGATGCGCTGGGACGTATCGCGGCAGCACTGGACGTATCCCTTGGAGCGCTGGTGGACCCGGAATACAAAAGTCCTCGCATTGTTGAGGCCACCGAGCCGAATATCACGCAGCCGTATGATGAGCACTGTCGTCTTGTCCATCATCTCGTCCGGCTGGTCTGGGCCAAGCTTCCTGAAGAGAAACTGGCACGATGCGGTGGCGCGGAACAGGATTTGATCCGTCACTATATCCATTCAGCCATTGAGGAAGGCGTAAAACGCGGGCATCTCCTTGCCGAGCGTGAAATCAAGGCTATACGCGAAACGGAGAAGGGGATCGATTCTGAAGCGAGCCGGGATATCCCGGCTTAGAAATTCCTGGTGATGCCCAAAGCCAGTGATTGTAGCCGCTGTCTGTAGCGACCGTTAAACACGCCACTTCCGGAAATTGTGCGGGCGGGCGAATAGACATAACTATAGGCGACGTCGACGTGCACTCCGAACACGTCTGTACCTGCACCGAGGCTTAATTTATGGCTACTGGCATCAATGATTCTGGCATTAAACCCAGTGTCCTTCGTTGCCCCTTCGTCAAAGGCGTAACCAAAGCGAAACTGCGTATGCTCCTGCCAGAACCATGTAAGTCCTACCATGGCCGAAAGGCTGTCGCGTAGATTAAGTGGGTTTAGCAAGGTGCCCGAAGAACCCGTGCTGGCCACGTCCAGATTCTTGAATGTGGACCAGCGCGTCCATGAGCCATCGAATTCCAGCCTGAACTGATCATAGAAAACGTGGGCAATACCGAATTGTGCCATGTCCGGCAGTGATATGTTTGTCTCCGCCGCCCCCGTGACCGTGCCCGCTGCATTTCCAGATAGATTCATTGTCGTGCCTGTTTTGAACGTAGCACCTACCGACCAGGCCGGTCGCGGATGCCACATCCATGCCACATGGCCACCAAATGCAGTCGCTTCTGTACCGCGAAATGTTGTCGTGGTGTTCTCCATGTTAATACGTCCCACATACCAGTCCGGACCAAATGCCACGGCCATGTCGCTGTTGATGGTATAAACAGCGTCCAGTGAGAGATGAAATACATCCAGGCTGGTTCGCCGCGCCGCACCACCGAAGGCGGTTCTTCCCCATGCGGTGTTGGCTGAAAACGGGAGATCGAAACCGACACCCATGCCCCAGTTACCATCTTTGGGCATCCATGTGGCATAAATTGCTCCCAGATTGGTCGCGATGGCCGTATTGGAAGGTATGCCGGACATCGTCGATAGCTTGACCGATTGCTTTTCAAATCGATCCACGCCATTAAACATGACGCCGATTCCTGGCTGCCAGGCAATACCGGCGGGATTATAGTGTACGGCGGAAGGGTCATCCGCCGTTGCTGTAAAGGCATTGGCTACGCCCATAGCCGATGCGGATTGGTCGAGCGTTGCCAGCGCTGAGGCCCTCGCCTCCGATACCGGGGTTATCCCGGCCAGCATCACCCATATCCAGATCAATCGCTTCATTTCATTCCATCCACTCTTCTCATATTCTTTTACGGCGCCATCATTTAAGAGGTAATACATCCACGCCCGGCGGTATCCTGAACACAAATGCGGCTGGTGCCAGTGGGTGTGCTGTTATATGTAACAATCGGATACGGTTATGATCTCCCAGCGCATCCATACTTTCCACATATGCAAGATGATGCCCGACAAGGCCCAGCCATACCTCTTTTTTATCGCCGATACGCACATGATAGCGGCGCGCGGCCCCGTCCGCCCCATTTTCCACTCTATTCCGCGTTCCAATCAGGGAAATATTATTGAACCCCAAGCTTCCGTCCAGCAAGCGCATCACGGCTGAGTCCACACCCTGCATTGTCTGGAGAATCTGTACCTGCATCAGGTCCGGTTCGTAATGCCAGATGGTATGCCCGTCACTGACGAATAACTGCTCATATGGCTTGGTATAACGCCAGCGGAAACGCCCCGGAGTAAGTACATCCACTTCGCCCCGATAGCGTTGTATCGTCCCATCGGAGAAGCGTATTGTCTGCTCGAACCGGGCCGAAAAGCCATGTGCCATGACCAGCTGGTTCAGGGCACGGGTCAGATTTGCAGGCAAAGGTGCGGCTATAGCCATGACAGGGAACAGGAACAGCAGGCATAAAGTGAACAAGAGTCCTTTCCACGATCCCGGGTGCGTGGGCGGTAATCGCTGATGATGCGTGCCGTACATGGTCCTCAAGCGCATTATTCGACGCCGCCGCCATTTTCCAGCGATTTTGCAAGTACCTTGCGTACACCACCGGAACCGGGCGGTGTCACCAGGCCTTCCCGTTCCATTTGTTCGACAATACGGCTGGCGCGATTATACCCCACGCGCAGATACCGCTGCACCATGGAAACTGAACATTGTCCTTTCTGTGTCACCAAATCGGCCGCCTCGTCATATTTAGCATCCGTTTCATCGCTGTCACCAGCACCATTTTGATCGCCATCGGCCACCTCGAAGACCTCCTCCCTGTATTCCGGCTTACCTTGCAATTTAAGATGTTCCACCAAGCCTATCACTTCGGCATCGGAGACAAATGCGCCATGGATACGCTGTAATCTGCGGCCACTGGAAAGGAATAATGAATCTCCATGCCCCAAAAGCTGTTCGGCGCCCATCTGATCCAGAATCGTGCGCGAATCAATTCTGGATGAAACCTGAAAGGAGATGCGGCTGGGTAGATTCGCCTTGATGAGCCCGGTAATGACGTCGACACTGGGGCGCTGCGTGGCCAAAATAAGATGAATACCGGCCGCACGCGCTTTCTGCGCCAGTCGGCAAATGGATTGCTCGACATCCTTGCCCGCCACCATCATCAAATCAGCCAGCTCATCAATCACAATCACGATATAAGGCAGTCGCTTCGTAAGGGGAGGGGTAGGCTCACCCTGTCGTTCGGAGGAGAGTGAACCACCCCCTTTCTCATGGGCTGCTTTGTTATAGCTGTCAATATTACGAACCTTGCTTTCGGACATCAGCCGGTAGCGCCGCTCCATTTCATACACCGCCCATGCCAGCGCCTTGGCAGCCTTGCTCGGGTTGGTCACGACGGGGACCAGCAGGTGTGGAATATCGTCGTACATGGACAACTCCAGCATCTTCGGATCGACCAGGATCAGGCGTAGATCAGCCGGTGTACGCATCATCAGCATGGAGCATATCATGCTGTTTACCGCGACCGATTTACCCGATCCCGTGGTTCCCGCAATCAGTAAATGTGGCATCTTCACCAGGTCCGTAACCACCGGGTGCCCCGCAATATCTACGCCCAATGCCAGTGGCAATATATATTTTCTTGTGGAAAATGCAGCGCTGGCCAGCACGCTATGCATATACACCATTTCCCGCTCTTCGTTCGGGATCTCAATGCCGATGACGCTCCTTCCCGGAATATTACCCGCCACACGTACGGAAACGGCGCTCATAGCCCGCGCCAGATCATTCTGAAGCGTTACGATACGGCTCACTTTGGTCCCCGGTGCTGGTTCGAATTCAAACTGGATGACCACCGGACCTGGCTGCACAGCTACCACCTCGCCCTCAACGCGATAATCCAACAGTTTCTTCTCCAGCATCCGTGCCATGGCTTGTAGCGACTGTTCATTGCGGACGTGTTTGCCATCCGGAGGGGGGTTGAAGAGGGATAAAGCAGGTAATTTGAACCCTTCGTGCGAGGATTCGCCTAACGCCAATTCTACCTGCTGCTCTTCACGCGCACGTCTGGATATCTCAACTTTTACCTGTTTGCCAACCTGCGCTCCGGTTTTTGGATGGCGTATTATTTTTTCCTTTTTTGCTTCCTTTCGCTGCCCGCGTGCGACTATCCGGTCCTTGCGTCCGGCCAGCATAAAGCGAAGGCGCTTTGTCTGGTGCATGGCTTGGCGTATCACCCATGACATATATGCTATAAACAGGGATATTATCCGCTTGGCCAGATGTAGCAGCGAAATATGGGATGCCGCGATAAAACTGCTCACGACCAGTGCCAGCAACAATACATTGCGGCCAATGGCGTGTAGGGGTTGGCTTAAGCCAACGGAAATAACCTTGCCCAGCGCCCCGCCGCCACCGGCGGGCAACATGCGGGTGAAAGGGGAGAGCAACGACGGGTGCGCATCAATCAGCGCACATAATCCCAGAACCATCGGAAGCCAGAACAGTGAGGTCCAGCCACCCAGCCACGGGTGCTCGCCGCGTGCCATTCGTAGCGCAACGGCAAGGCACAACAACAGCCATATCCAGGCCCCGAAGCCAAACAACTGGTACAAGGAATCGGAGGCATACGATCCGATCAGTCCTGCCTGGTTCAGCACCAGTGTTGTGGACGTTTCGTGACTGAATGAAGGATCCCGTGGCGAGAAACTGTACAGTGAGACGGCCAGTGTCAGCGTAACAGCCGCCAACAACAGGGCTGCAGATTCGCGCACCAGGGCGCGAGTATTCATGTTCTACACTTCAAAGACAATGGGTAACACCATGGGTCGCCGGCCGTGCTGCCGTTTGAACCAGCGCCGGAGCCAGATGCGGATCTCTTCCTTGGTCATATCATCATCGGCGAGCAGTTCCTGACCCATTTTTTCAAGGTGCTGGCGTAGCTCATTCGCTGCACGTCCGAGCACTTCACCGCCGACTTCCTGATGCAGGACACCACGCGTGGCCAGTTCGGGATTACCAATCAGGCATCCTTGCTGCCGACTTATCGCCACAATCGCAGTCACGATCCCGTCTTCCGCCAGAATACGACGGTCACGCAGCACCACGTCATCAATCTCATCTCGCTGTGCCCCATCTACAAACACCGCTCCGGCATGGAATGGATCTCCCGCGCGTATGCCATCGGCGGCCACCTGCACACTTTGGCCGTTTTCCGCAACGATGATCCGTTCTTCAGGTATCCCGGTTGCCATCGCCAAATACTTGTGCTCAATCAGGTTACGATATTCGCCATGTACCGGATACATATAACGAGGCCGCACCAGCTGTATCATGGTTTTTAACTCGTGCGCCTGCGCATGTCCGGACACGTGCAGGGGCGCCTGCCCGGCATGCAGCACGCGTGCACCGCGCCGATAGATATGGCTGAATAATCCAGCGATGACGCGTTCATTGCCGGGGATCATGGATGAGGAGAAAATAACCAGGTCACCATCCTTCAGGTTCATACCGGGAAATTTCCCCAGAGCAATACGTGCCAGCGCCGCGCGCGATTCTCCTTGCGATCCGGTAGCGATCACCAGTATCTCCGTATCTTTCATCATTGTCGCTTGTTTGATGCCGACAAAATGACCGGGCGGAGCGTGCAATCGTCCCAGCTTGCGTGCGACGTCCGTATTGCGTTCCAGGCTGCGACCTGCCAGAGCCACCTTGCGTCCACAGGCGGCCGCCGCATTTACAATCTGCTGAATGCGGAACATATTGGAGGAAAATGTGGTCACCACCACCTTGCCTGTACAGCCGCTAATCGCCTGCTTCAATGCCGGACCGACGCTGCGTTCCGTTGGTCCGCTACCGGCCCGCGTGGCATTGGTAGAATCAGACACGAGCAGCAAAACACCTGCATCACCAAGCGCCGCGAAGCGATGCAGCGCCGTCGCCCTGCCATCCATGGGTGCCGGATCAAACTTGAAATCGCCTGTATGGATGACGATCCCAAGTGGTGTATGAATGGCAATGGAAACGGCATCCATGATGGAATGCGTCACCGGAATGGCTTCGATAACGAACGGCCCAAGTTGCACCTGCCCGTCATCAGGCAAGGCCATGAGTTCGGGTTTGAATCCCTTGACCTCATTCATCTTTTCCGTTAGCAAGCCAAGCGTCATCTCCGTACCGTAAACAGGCACATTCAATTCTGGTAACAGTAACGGCAATGCGCCAATATGGTCCTCATGTCCGTGTGTCAGTACTACGGCATGCAGTTTTAGTCCCAAATCACCCATGGCAGAAATGTCGGGAATGACAATATCCACACCATGCTGCCCCGGCTCAGGAAATCCCATGCCGCAATCCACCATGATGGCATCGTCACCCAGGGCGTAAACCATCATATTCTTGCCAAATTCGCCTACCCCCCCGAAGGGGAATAAACGCAGCGCGGGGTTGGATGTATCTATTGCGCTACTCATCGCACACCACGCCCAGATGCCCTTGATTTTGTTTTATAGCAAGCCGTGAGAGGCGAAGAGCCGTAACGAGCGACAAGTATATATGGAGGTTTGAGTATCGCAGCAACGTTGCCATAGGGTAACCAGCGAGGTATCCGGATCGCTATCATGCGGTACTCCGACTGCCAGGTTTAACTGCTGGCAATATGCCTTCCCGACATAGCGGGCACTCGCTCGCATCGTAGGATGGTACGTCCAGTCGCAGCAGGACGTGATGTGACACATCGAAACGCCCGCCGGCCTCTGGCGCACGATCCACCAGTGCCAAAATCTCGATGGGGTCACCACCATGCATACGTACAACATTCATACATTCGCACACCGAACCCCCGGTGGTAATGACATCCTCAACGACCAGAACGCGTGCCCCCTTTTTTAGAGAAAACCCGCGGCGCAAACACATCGCGCCTTTCTTGCGCTCCGTGAATATCAGGGGCGTGTTCAGCGCCCGCGCCACTTCATGGCCGATAATCAGTCCGCCGAGTGCCGGAGATACCACCACATCCACGTCATCAGGGTTCGCCATTGCTGCCAGTTCTACGCCCAAAACACCCGCATTTTCTGGATGCATCAGCACCCTGGCCGATTGCAGGTAGCGCGGTGAGTGACGCCCGCTGGAAAGCACGAAATGCCCGGTAAGCAAAGCTCCGGCATTTTCATAAATGGAAAGAAGTTCCTGCTCGTTCATGGGTGTCCTTATGGTAGAATAATTTTCCGAAGTGTAGCAGTAATCTCCGACCTCACAAAACTGCTGCCATCAACGCGTGAATGGGGGAGGGCAGAGAAAATCGGGGAAGTATATCCTTTTCCTGCATTAAACGTGTTTTGAGAGCCTCTTGCAAAACTCGTGAGCGGTGATCGGCTTCTCCGCGTTGGCCCATTTGATTCGGGCCGTTGGCCTTCAGGGCTCACGTCCCGCCCTTACGGGCGTCCAGACGATCTGCGGCCTGTCTAACCGCAAAGCGAAAATCTCGTGGGCTTGCCCCCGAGCTGGATTTTCGATCCATGGAACCACCATGCAAATAAATACCAAACACACAACCCTACCGCACGGCGGGACAGCGTCGTTTGCTTCCCACAAATGGACTCAATGCGCGGACTTGCCGAAAGGCGAAAGTTTTTTCCGGCTTTTGGTGACGGCGACCGTATCGGTGGCGTTTCGTTCGTATACTTTCGCTTTCTGTTCCTGGAGGGCTGTGGGATGAATGGGCGTAGGCCGAACGCTGTCCCCGCACCCTGAGAGAAATAGCGCGACAAGTAGCAATAAGGGCATGCCTCCGATGCTAGGGTAGCGGGATACATCGCACAATAGCATTTTGAATTTTTCTACGATATCTGTATGGATCATGAAGTTGGATGATTGGGTGAAGAAACTGGAAAGCTTAGAGCCTCTTGCAAAACTCTGGGTGGATGAGCGGCAATCCCACTTTGAGACCATTTTCGGGATTGAATGAGCTGCATGGTGGTTCCATGGAGCGAAATTCAAGCTCGGAAATGAGCCGAAGTGGGGAAGCCGATCGCCGCTCATGAGTTTTGCAAGAGGCTCCTTATTTATTCTCCATCTACAGATGGACCATCAGATGCATGAATAAGTTCAGTCCATGCATCGCGCAAGTATTCATAAGCGGACCATAAGGTTAGCAAAGCGGCCACCCACAGTAGTACCAGCCCGATGATATGCATGTTCAGTCGCAATATTTTCTCATCCAGCAGGAGACAGGCAATCGCGACCATTTGTACAGCCGTTTTCCATTTGCCCAGCAGCGAAACATGGACAATACCGGATACCTGCGCCAACCATTCACGTAATGCACTGATAACAATTTCACGTCCGATAATAATGGCGGCCAGCAGGGCAGGGGTCCGACCAGCTTCGACCAACAGCACCAGTGCTGTGGCAACCAGCAGCTTGTCGGCAACGGGATCAAGGAAGCGACCGAAAGCGGTGACCTCATTACGACGACGGGCAAGATATCCATCCAGCCAGTCTGTCAAAGATGCTAGACTGAACAAAGCCGCAGCTCCCAGGTGCCCGGCTCTACCGGGCAGATAGAAGACAAGCGCAAGCAAAGGGATGACCAGTACGCGTGCTGCCGTAAGCTGGTTGGATAGCGTCCACCTCATCGCCACATTGTTGACCGAAGGCATGCTTCGGGTAAAGCTTTTTCCTGCCCGAAACCCATAGGCAAATCGTGGTTTTTTCTGGATGCCGGAAATAGATAAGTTCAGGCTAGGGAATCAGGGTGGGAGTGCGGCACAGCGTTGGTTTCTTTTGGGGTCAGCAATCGCCGCTCACGAGTGTTGCGAGAGGGTCTCTTGAGTAACTGATTCCGTGATCAGTGATTCCATTCGGGTCAGTAACAACAGGAGTGTCATCCGGTTGGGTTCGGTTCCATCCAGCTCGGTACGCAGATGTTGAATGTTGTCCCAATGGCGATGTCCGCTCCAGAGCACCTTTCCTGTCTGTAGCAGATCCCGGCGCCTGATATTCAGCAATTGCCTGATGGCCTGGCTTTTGAGTATGGTCAGTCGGTGTAACCATTCGCGCTGCAGCGCATGGGTATCACCATCGCCCCAGTCTGCGGTACGTAAGGGTGATTCTGCTTCGCGCAATGGCAGCAGGTGCAGGCAAACCTGACTGGCCCTGAGGCAGCGTAACAGCGGTTGGTCCAGCGCAGAGGAGAGATGCAGGGATGTGGCTGTTTGCGATAGCTCGGGCATGGCGGCCAGATGTGCGGCATGGCGGGAGTCGAGACCCGCTTGCCCTGCCGATTTCAGCAGATCCAGAAAGCGGCTATTTTCCATGCCACTAATACCCTGCACGGCCAGTGAATGGCGAAATCGTCTCAACCCTAATCGTTGCCGTTTCATCCATGTCTGCGTGAGTTTGAGGACCGGGCACAGACGCAATATTTCTTCGGCAAAATGCATGAGATATTCCTGCAGGGCTCGTTGCATGTCGCGGGCCATATCCGTACCTTCTATTTTCTTCCAGATGGCCTGGCGCAAGACACCTCCATCCAGGATGTATTCAGCCATCAACAGGCCCAGAACAACCTCTCCCGTGGTGCGGTCGGTCAGGATTTCGAGGTGGCGTACCGAACCCAGCCCAAAATAGTTGAGCGTGTGGTTGGCCGCCATGGTGTGGATAATATCTGTCGTCAGCGGATGCTTTCTGATGGCGGTAGCAAACCGTTTACGGATGGCTGCGGGGAAATAGGTTTCCAGTAATGAGGTGCGGAAGCAGTCATTCTGTACAAAGCAGCAGTCCGCTAGCCGCTCATGGATGCGGTTCTTCTCATGTCCCAGCAATACCGCAAGTTGGGGCCGAAGATGTAGTGTCGCGTCATCACCCATGCCCGAATCGGTTTGCGGGTCAATACGTCCATCGGCCAGTAATATATCACGCAACCGTTGCATACGGGACGGATAGGTTTTTGTTTCCAGTTCGGCCAGTGCCAGAGCACGCGATTGCTGCAGGTTGTCGTCCAGACATTGTTCAGTGATGGTATCCGTTAATGAACGCAGGATTCGGTTGCGGCGAGGCAGTGCCAATGCCTGGCTACCAGCCCCCGAAAAAAGGATTTTCAGGTTAACCTCGTGATCGGACATATCCACGCCAGCTGAATTATCGATGGCATCCGTGTTGATATGACCTCCCGAAACTGCATACTCCAAACGCGCGGCCTGAGTAAATCCAAGGTTTCCACCCTCGCAAACGACTGCGCAACGCAGTGTATCGGCTGTGATGCGCACGGCGTTGTTGGCTGGGTCGCGCACATCGGCATCGCTTTCATAACTGGCCTTGACATAGGCGCCGATACCGCCGTTATAGAGCATATCTACAGGTGCCGTGAGAACAGCCCGAATCAGGGCCTCACCGGATAAATCCTGATCTCCGATTTCCAGCGCGGTTCTGACTTCGGAGGAAACAGGGATTTTCTTGGCCGTACGCTCGAAGACGCCGCCACCAGTGCTGATGATTTTTGAATCGTAAGCATCCCAGCCCAATCCTTGTCTGAATAGACGTTTGCGTTCGGCACAGGCTTTGGCTGCATCGGGTGAGGGGTCGAGAAAGATATGTTTATGATTGAATGCCGCGAGCAGAAGGATACCGGGATTGATGAGCATGCCGTTACCAAATACATCACCGCCCATATCACCAATGCCAACCACGGTGATGGCATCCTTATATGCGTCCATACCCATGGTGGCAATGTGCTCTGCCGCGCATACCCATGCGCCGCGGGCGGTGATACCGACGGCCTTATGATCATAGCCGTGCATACCGCCGCTAGCGAAGGCATCATCCAGCCAGAATCCGGCTAATCGCGCTTCTTCGTTGGCGGAATCGGAATAACGTGCGGTTCCCTTATCTGCGGCAACGACCATATAGGGGTCATTCACATCATCCGGGTGGATACGGATACCAGCGGGCGGTTCTGCTTCGCCCTGTACAAGATTATCCGTGAGTGCAAGCAAGGCGCGCACGAAGATGCGATATTGGCTACGCACGAAGGTTTCATCGTCATTGCCACCGCGAATCACGAAGCCTCCCTTGGCACCTGTTGGAACAATTTGTCCATTCTTTACGATCTGGGTTGCCATTAATTCCAGCACCTCGGTGCGAAAATCAACCGGTCGATCCGAGTAGCGCAAGCCGCCACGTGAAATTGGTCCGCCACGTAAATGCAGGCCTTCGACATGCACACCGTGGATGAATATTTCCCGGTATGGCACGGGTCTGGGTGCGTAACTCAACTTGTGCGGGGCTATTTTGACAGCTACCGGTTCGTCAGGTTCGCGCGCATAGGCATTGGTACGCAAGCTGGCCTCGACCAGTTCGGCCAGAGCCCGGAACCAGCGGTCGTCGGTCAGGCTCTTTACGGATTCCATCGCCTTTTCAAAGTCCAGCCTGGCCTGCACTTCATAGGTGGATGGCATAGCAGACCTGTGTCGTGCTTCGAACATACGATATAAATGGGCCGTGACTGACGGATAACGGTCCAACATATCCGTCAGTAAGAGGGGTGCCGCGTCAGGCATGAGTTGTACCAGATGGCTGCGTAGCATGGCGATAACGGCCACCTGCTGAATATCCAGCGCCGCGGACAACACCAAGGAATTGATGGCGTCGTTATCTGCTTCTCCATTGAGTACACGATTGAGCGCCAGGGTCAGGCGATGGATGCTTTCGCGACATAGCTCCCGTGGATATGTGCAGCGCAGGCTGCTCAGGTACAGGGTTTCGCCGCTATCCTCGAATTCGACCACGGCCTCTTTCATAGCCGTCAGGCCGAATCCCTGGATAGTGGATACCAGTTGTCCAAGGGGTTGCGGCTTACGAGTGAATATCTGGATGTCCACGCCATCTCCCGCCTTGCGGACATGAACCATGACACGCTTGTGCTTCCTCACCCATTCGAAGGCCTGCATGTCTCCGATGAACTGCTCTGGAGCAAAGAGGTTTTGATACAGTATCGGCAGCCGCTCCAGTTTTGCGAGTGTGGCGGGGATATTTAATATTTTGGCATGTTCGAGCGCGTGGGCCTTGGCCAGGTCCTTCCAGAAGATGACCGAACGCTGCATGACGCTCGCAACGGCATGAAGCTCGGGCTGTTCTCCTTGGTAACTACAGGCCATCAGCAGCAGACGGTGGCTGCCGACTCCGAAGGAGCGACACGCATGTTCCTGTATGCCAATGCGCCGCAGGTTTTTAAGTATATCCCTCAATACATTGGGGCCGAAGCGGTCGGTGGGAAGTGCTGCCAGCAGAAGCATGATGTTTCCTGGCTCAGGAGAGAATAGCGCCGTGTGGGTTTGCGTGGGGCCGGTAAGGTCGCCAATTGATTTTAGCGGTGCCAATAATTCCAGTGCCGGAACTGAAAGAAGCAGTGGTTTAGGGAGACGATCAAAAACTGTGCGGATTTCGCGTCGGTAAAAAGCAGATTGTGCCAGCAGAGGGTGGGCAAGAAGGGTATGCCAGGATTGTTCCAGCAAAGGTATCCGGCTGGCATTGGCATGGCGGGCGCTGCGGGAAAAATATCCCAACAGAATAAGGTGGTTCAAATGGCGTCCTTTACGCCAGCAAATACGGACCACCTCCAGGCTGGTGATAACGTACAAATGGTGTTGGCTGGCTTGCAGATGGATCCATTCAAGTCCGGGTTTGGCGGGAGGGGGAAGGGAGGCTATTTCTTGCTCCAGTCCTTTGACGATATATTCTGTGATCCGGTGATTTTTGAGTAATCCCAGACGGCGCCGTCCGGATTGCATGCCGAGGAAGATATATCTGTCTTCATCCATCCAGCGCAGTAGATCTGCCTCATGAGGGGTTTCCCGGTCGAGTTCCGCAGCGCAATTTCCCAGTAATGTCCGCATGGCGGGAAAATCGCGCACGGAAAGATTCACCGCATGCAATATGGCGGCTATATGGCTGGCCAGGCGCTTGCCATCGGGAACCATGGTCGCTGAAATATGCAAGGCAATAAGCATGAATGCCCCACCTTTCCGTGTGCCGGACTGGCGGATGGTGGGAATGTGACCATGCTCCCGGTATTCCAGCCACATAACCATGGTTTGTTGTTCAAGCGGCTGGATATTATGGCGTGAAAAATAACTCTTGATCGAGTCGAGGTAGAATGCCTGATCCGGACAGCGAATGGTGATGATATGCCGGTGCATGTGCTCATGGCTCAGTAACCGCGAGTGCATCACGGTGCATTTTTTTTGCGGTTCCAGTAACAGTCCGGTAAAATCGTGAACCAGCGCGGCGGCCATCTGTGGAGCGGGCATGGGAAGATGCTGCCTTTCCCTCGCCTTTGTCAGGGCATCAATTAGTTGTCTGCGAAGATCACGCATGCTTTCATTCTTGGAGGGCCCGATTGCCTTCGCGTAAACGTTTACCCTCTTTCGCTTGCCAGGCAAGCAGCGCCGGAAAGGTAGCTAGCCAGTCCGCCGCCCGTCTGACCAGCGACAGGGCCAGGGCACTGGCCGCATCCAGCCCGAACAGTTGACCGAGCAGTATATAGGCACCCTCCTGTACGCCAATGCCCGCAGGCACCATGAATGCGGCTCCTCTCAGGGCAAAAACCATGGCATCCATGGCAATCACCTGGTGCCACGCCAGCGGGTGGCCGAGAAATGACAACCCAATCCATGTTGGTATCACCCCGACCATCCACGCGCCATATTGCAGGAAGAATGAGCTGAACAGATTTTGCGGGTGACGGTAAATTTCTGCAATCCGTTCGTGTGTGCCCTGCATGGATATGCGCAATGTCCCTAGCCAGCCAGAACTCCAGCGTGACATCCGGTCCTCAAGCCAGTGAAACAGCCCACCCTTTTGCACCAGAACAAAGCCGACGATGGCCACAGCCGCAAGTATCGAGGCAATCAACCCATGCAACAGCCATGGTAAATCGGGCATACTGACGGCCAGAAATATCAGGCCAGTGATGGTGAATGCGACCTGACTGCCAAGATCAAGTGTTAAATCCACTACAGTGCAGGCTACAACGTCCACCATGGACATACCGCTGTTAGTCAGGATACGCATACCCGCCGCCTCACTTCCCAGCGGTGGTGTGATAAATAGTTCCCCCATCGCGGCACGCACCCAGCTTGCCCGGACAAAGATACCTAAACCCATCTTCCGGGAGGAAAGCACCCACCAGGCAAGCGCGCATGGAAGGAACAGGGCGCATCGCGTCAGCACCATCAATCCGAGCCCCAGCCAACCAACGCGCATCGCCGCATGTATGACATCCGTGACACCACTGTGAATAAATATGACCAGCATCAGGCCGATACCGATAATAACACCGATGATCAGCATTCGTTTCATCCTTGGTGCAACCGTAGCGAGGAAAATGAAACAAGCTGGATGCCCCGATGCTTTAACTCACGAACTACCCCGGAAGAGACCAACGCATCCAGCTCTGCCGCATGCTCGTATTCCTTCATTCCAGGTTCCATGCCTCGCCATGCACCCGTGGCAGGATGAAAAAATATTTCGGAAACACCGGGAGGCAGGCGGGTCAGCAAGCGCAATACACATTCGTAAGTCATATGCCCGCTGTCGCGCATCCCGAACAGCCAGTCGTTGCACGACATTCCCGCTCGGCGCAAACGTCGCTGTACCCATGCAATCCAGGGCGCGAGAAAAAGGGCCATGCCGACCCCGCGGAGGTTAGAGGGCACGGGTTCGCGCGGCAAACGGACAGCATGCAGCCCATAATCCCGTCCGATCTTAAGGATCAGGCTCAGCACCACGGGATGAAGATGCATATGGTTGTGGACATTGACATGGTCCAGTTCAAGCCCCGTAGCAGCAAATGCCTCGAATTGAGCCCGAATTTCCAGTTCAAGTTGTCGGCGCGCTGATGGAAGAAAGAAAAAACGTACACCTGCGGCGGCAAGCTGTTCCGGCAAACGGCCGCTGGCGGGGTCCGTGATGGCAGGAATCGTATCCGGTGGGAGCATGGAAGGCGCGCGCGTTACGGCCAGATGCAGGCCAACATGCAGGGCTGGAAGATTCCGAGCGCGGGCAACAGCATCATCCGCAGCGGCACTCGCCACCATCAGGCTGGCTGTATTAAGGATGCCACGCACATGCGCGGTCTCAATGGCTATGTTCACCTCGCTGGAAACACCGAAGTCATCAGCCGTGACGATCAGGCTTCTCAAAGCCGAAGCCTCAAGCCGCGTCTTTTCTCCCGTACAGAAACTGGAAAAATTCGACCCCTTCACGCAGCCGACGTTTGGTCATGTCCCAACTCTTCAACATCTCGAATGTGATTTCGCCAATCTTGGAGGGGCGGAAGTAAAAGTTCTTATAAAAGCGGTCGACGGCCCGGAAAATATCTTTATGCGATAAATCAGGATATTCAAGGGAGCTGACCTGCACGCCGGTGTCCGCGATCAGGTTTGCATCCCGAAGCCAGCCGTTCTCCTGTGCCTGCTGGTACAGGGCTGTGCCGGGATAGGCCGCCGCCAGTGAAACCTGAATGGTGTGCGGGTTGATTTCGCGGGCGAAGCGGATCGTTTCCTCTATGGTTTTCTGCGTCTCTCCGGGGAGCCCGATAATAAACGTGCCGTGGATGACAATGCCAAGCCGGTGGCAGTCGCTCGTAAACTGGCGCGCCCGCTCCACCCGCATACCCTTCTTGATATTGTGAAGGATTTGCTG
This sequence comes from uncultured Zetaproteobacteria bacterium, assembly GCA_964624255.1. Classification (GTDB taxonomy): domain Bacteria; phylum Pseudomonadota; class Zetaproteobacteria; order Mariprofundales; family Mariprofundaceae; genus JAUZQZ01. The sequence goes on along the minus strand of CAZUWV010000014.1, from coordinate 13,865 downwards.
GTTGCCCGACTCATAACCCACCAGTAATAGTCGCAACCCGTTGTCCTTCATAACTTTAAGCGTGTCGTACGGCACATTGGCCTTGGCGTTGCACGACCATGTTACGCCGAGTTTTCCAAGCAGACGGGCCGTTTCCTCCGCTCGCGGTAAATCATCGGTGAAGGTGTCATCATCGAAAAAGAACTCTTTTACCTGCGGAAAGTATTGTTGTGCCAGAGCGATTTCCTCGGCGACGCTTCCTGGGCTGCGTTTCCGGTAACGATGCCCGCCAATGGTTTGTGGCCACAGGCAGAAGGTGCAGTGCGATTTACAGCCACGCCCCGTATACAGTGAGATATAAGGATGTTGCAGGTAGCCGATAAAATAATCTTCGATAACGAGATCTCGTTTGTAGACCTCGGTAACGAAGGGAAGTGCATCCATCTCCTCAATCAGGGCGCGTTCAGGATTGTGAATGGTTTGGTCGTCCTTACGATAGCTAAGGCCTGCAATATCCGCCAGGGGGCGACCTTCCGCTACCTCTTTAATCGTGTAATCAAACTCATCACGGGCAACGAAATCAATGCTGGAAGAGGCCTGCAATGATGTTTCCGAAAGAACAGCCACATGAGCTCCGACGAAGCCGATCTGAAGCGCCGGATTCTCCGCTTTCAGTGCTTCGGCTACCCGCACATCAGAGGCGAAGGATGGCGTGCTCGTATGCAGGATGATAAGTTCATAATCGCAAACTACCGGTAGAATGTCGGCTAGCGAAAGCCCGCGCGCAGGCGCATCAATGAGGCGGCTTCCATCAATCAGCGCCGCCGGCTGGGCCAGCCATGTTGGATACCAGAAGGAGCGAATTTCGCGCCTGGCCTGATAGCGTGAGCCTGCACCTCCGTCGAAGCCTTCAAAGGACGGAGGGTTAAGAAAGAGGGTTTTCTTCATCAGGATGTCTTCTCCATGGCATGTAATTGTCCGCGATGGTCTACAGCGAAGCTGGCACCCTTCCAGCGCACGGCCCGCCCTGCGAAACCGACAAGCCAGACTGCCGCCGATAGCAGATCGCGCAGAGGAGTCAGAAGACACAGAGGCTTACCGCGGATACCGAAAGCATGCTGTACGCGATGACGTAGCCGCAGGCGAAGCACCACGGCGATGATCGTCATACCTAGCCCGGTCAGCGAACCCCCGGAAACAGCCAGAAACAGCAGCGCCAGCGGCAATGGATGGGTTAGAATGGAACCTGCGTACCCCCATGGACTGGATACACGCACCGTTCGTGCCCAGCGCAGTTCATGGGATAACAGGGATTTGAAATCAGGTTCATGCACGATGTTTTCTACGACATAATCGGACAGGCAAACTGTAAATCCGGCATTGGCGACCCGCTGGCCGAGTTGATAATCGTCCGCCAGAACGTTTGTCAGGGAGTGCAGGCCACCGATGGCATCCAGCGCCGCGCGTCTTACGGCCATGGTGGCACCGAAACAGAAATGGACATTCGACACGGCAGTGGCAACCAGCACGGAGGGAAGAAAATCGGCATTGATATGCATGGCTCCGAACCTGGATGCCAGCGTTGCGGCGGGTGTCGCCCGGTACAGGCAAGTTACAGCACCGGTCGAATCATCCCTGAATGGCGCTGTAATAGCCGATAGATAGTCGGAGCTAACCCGCATGTCGCTGTCCGCTATTACCAGAATATCATGTTTTGCCGCTACCTGCATATTGATGAGGTTGCTGATTTTGAGGTTTGCCCCGTGGGTTCGCTCATCCGCGACCAATGATGCATCCAGACCGGGAAATTCCAACATAATCCGCTTCACGATATCGGCGGCGGGATCATCCGCATGGCGTATGCCGAAAATAATCTGGTATTCTGGGTAATCCTGCTCACAAAAAGAACGAAGATTATGATAGAGTTCGTGGTCTATGCCACACAGCGGCTTGAGGATGGTGACGGGCGGGTGAAAACTGGCCGGCCTTGGTCGTCGGGACAAAAACGCGGGAATGCGCTGCATGCAGAAAACGACATACAGACATGAAATCACGCTGGTGGCAAAAGCCACACAGATGAGGAACTGGATAAAATAAGCTATCATTTTCTCCTTTCCGAAAGTCGGAATCGTGCCGTATGTTATCCTTCGGGCGGTACAAAGTCATGTGGCCTCGATTTCGAAATGATATCCTGTGGAGTAACCCTCGCCCGGCAAGGACGCATACCGTCATTTGTCTCCAGCGAACATCCAGGCTAATGGCGTTCTTGTGGAATAGCTTTCAATTCCATTTTAATCTCCATAGCCGTAGACTTGGCGGCGGAAGGTGATGGTTGTTTGGGGTGTAGATCTACTGCGGTGGACTCCTGCTTATCACTTTCCATAAGTCCGACAAGCTCCTAGCCTACATTACTCATGATAGGCTAGCATTATGCGGGATGATCGTTAGAGGGAGATCCAAGATGCAAGATGAACATGCGCAAATATATTTTTTATTCTCTGCCGCTCGGGGCTGCTCTATTGCTCGGTGGTCAGTTCGCTCAGGCAGTAGATTTTAAAATCAGCGCCGAGATACGCCCTCGTTCTGAGTTCGCGGACCGTGTCCTCGGAGCGAAGTCAGGGAATTACAATTCGTTTACGACGATGAGGACGCGGTTGGGCGTCAGGGCCATCGTGGATAGCGATACATCTGCCTTCGTCCAGATTCAGGATGTGCGCACCTGGGGCGGGGAAAACCCGACCACGGCACCACCATCCATTACCCAGACTGGCACCAGCCCTGCCGCTAGCGGCCTGAATGTATACCAGGCTTACATTGACCTTGATAATGTTTTGGGTACCGGTATTCATCTTAAAGGTGGCCGCCAGGAGATTCGCTTTGACGGAGACCGGTTATTCGGCAATATCGGATGGATTCAACAGGGCCAGAGCTTTGATGCTGTTCGCGGTGATGTTAACCTCAGCCAATATGTCAACAATCTGAGCTTGACCACTTTCTATGGTCAGTCAATAGCTCTTGATACCCACCCGACGCTTGGGAATACCATTAGTAATACCACCACCTTCAGTTCAAGCTTTGCCGGCGCGCGACTCAGCTACAAGCTTGGCGACAGGGGCGACCGTATCACTCCTTACGTCTATTATGCGCTCAACCCGTCACGGACGGGTGAAGTGTTTAAAGCAGGACGTAAGCTCACGTCTCCCAACGTTGCTAGAAACATCGAATATGTGGGGGGGTTCGTGGCCAAGCATTTCAATGTCCTGAACCACAGTGTTCGTTTCCGCTTCGATGGTGCCTACGAGTTCGGCAGCGAAACGACTGCGACGAACATCAGGGCTTATATGCTGACCGTATCCTTGGGCACGGGGATGGATATCATGCACGGGGCGCACGTCGCTTTCTGGTATGATGACCTGTCCGGCGATACCAACACGGCCGATAATACGGACCATACCTTTACCACGCCGTATGCCACGAACCATAAGTTCTATGGTTTGATGGACAAGTTCCTGAATATTCCTACTGCGGGGTTACAGGACATCGCCATCAAAGCGTGGGTCAAGCCAATGGCGAAGATGAAGCTTAAAATTCAGCTTCATCAGTTTTTGAGCCAGAGAAAAGGCGCCATATCGTTCAACAAGAATGGCAATCTAACATCCGTAGATATACCAAGAAACCTTGGTCAGGAGATCGACCTCACGGCCAGTTATCCGCTGGCCAAGAAGACCGAATTAACGCTCGGTTACAGCCATTACTTCGGTAGTGGCGCGGTGTCCGCCAAAGCCCCTGGCGGAATCCATTCTGCCGGTATTGGCAACACCACCCTGAATGGCAACTGGTTCTACGCCATGGTGGATTTCAAAATCTAGGAGCCCGTCGGACTTATGGATTCTTCGTGATGTAAGTCACCATGATGCGCCTCAATAGGGAGTCAGATCAATTAACCTGGTCATTTATACGCCTGAATATGTACCAGATTGCCGCGGTGCGATTGAATAAAATTATGAGATGTAGCCTTTCCGGAATGTTTTGTGATTGAGCAATGCGTCAAGATGGTGCGTAGACTGGATGGAGAAATGAGTATGTTATTTCGTTACAGCCGCTAAGGAGATAGCATGAAAATCCGATCCCATTTCAAACGCTGGTTTTTTACCGGCCTTGTCCTCTTAATCCCTGTGTTACTTACCGTTTATTTATTCATGGCTGTTGTACGCCGCATGGATGGCATACTCCACCTGATTCCTGCGGCTTACCAGCCTGACTACCTTCTCGGCTTCCATATACCAGGCCTCGGTGTACTGCTAACCCTTTTGGTGGTACTACTTACCGGCATGGTCGGCGCGAGCGTTATCGGACGATGGTTCGTGCGCCTTGGCGAGAGTATTGTGGGTCGCATCCCTTTGGTGCGTTCGGTCTACGGAGCCATCAAGAATGTGCTGGAAACCATATTTCAAGATAACAAGGACACGTTCAGACGCGTCGTGCTGATCGAATATCCTCGTCCTGGCCTGTTTGTGCTGGCATTTGTTGCCGGTGTGGATCGGGGGGAAGTTCAGCACAGGACCGGTGAACAGGTGGTGGCAGTCTTTGTCCCGACCACGCCGAACCCGACATCCGGATTCTTGCTGTATGTCCCGGAAAAAGACACCACGCCTATGGACATGAGCGTGGAAGACGGGATGAAATGCGTCATTTCAGCTGGCGTTATCGGCCCTGAATGGAGCGCACCCGCCGCTTGATCAATTTGTGGAACTTAGCCTGTATTATTTTCGCCAGAATTCAGGGGTGAGCAATACAAAAAAAGTATAGATTTCAAGGCGACCGAGGATCATGCCGAACATCAACACGCTCTTGGCTGCCGCAGGTAATAATTCATAATTGTGTGCCGGACCCACCGCGCCAAATCCGGGTCCGGTATCGGAAAGGCAGGCAGCGGAAGCACTCAGGGATGTGAGCATATCCACGCCAGTCAGCGCAACCATGATAGCAATAACAAAAAAGCTTGCCAGGTACAAAACAGAGAATCCCCATAGCGATTGTGCCACACTCGATTTCAGAGCGCGGTTCCCAATCTTGACATGCATGATACCGTGCGGATGTACTAGGCGCCGCAATTCACGCCGGGCATGGCGGAACAGCAGCAATAAACGCACGACCTTCATGCCTCCGGACGTGGACCCGGCGCAGGCACCGACCAGCATGATCAAAAGCATGATCAGCATCGGACCTGGTGGCCATGTGCTGTAGTCGCCAACGGTAAATCCCGTGGTGGTAGCGACGGACACGATGCTGAATACGACCTCATCCCAACTGCTACCATCACTGGCTCCGGGGACGACCAGCAAACCGATAAATAGTACCAGAAAAAAAAGTCCTCCCAAATAAAACTTAAACTCGTCATCGGCCAGATACAATCTGAGCGAAACGCCACGCCGCATGGCGGCGAAATGTAGCGCGAAATTTATTCCCGATGCGAACATAAAAAAGATTGCTAAAATATGCAGGGCTGGTTTTCCATAATATCCGAAGCTGGCATCATGCGTAGAGAAACCGCCAGTGGACACCGTACACATAGCGTGGTTGACGGCGTCGAACCAGCTCATGCCTGCCCATCCGTAAGCCAGCGTGCACAGGACGGTGATACCCAAATAAAGTGCCCACAATACTTTGCCTGTTTCGGAGACACGCGTGGTGAGTTTATCCTTGACCGGTCCCGGAACTTCGGCGCGCAGCAGTTGCATGCCGCCGGTACCCAGAAAAGGCATGACGGCGACGACCAGCACAATAATACCGATACCGCCCAGCCACTGCAGCATGGAACGCCAGAACAGAATAGCGGGCGGCATATGATCCAGCCCGGAAAGAATGGTGGCTCCCGTGGTGGTCAGGCCAGATACCGATTCGAAGGTACCATCCACGAAGGAATGGCACACCCCCGTCATCCAAAATGGTATAGCTCCGAGGAACGGCAATAATATCCAGGCCAATGTTACAATCAGGAATCCATCACGATGTCCAAGATGCGATGGTGCGGGGCCCGATGCTGTGGCCACGAGGGTTCCGGATAACATGACTATGACACCACATGTAATAAACTGCATGACATGGTCGGTGTGGTAATAGACAGCCACGCCTGCCGTGATGACCATGCTGCTTCCGAACAACACGGATAGCATGGCCAGTGTCCATACAACGCCCCTCGGGTGCATCAGTTCAGGCAACCGTGCTTTTCATCATCAGGACCGCTTCGACAAGCGGGTAGATATGGTCGATTCGAATGGCAGCAGGACCGCTACGATAACAGGGGACGGCATACCGAACCTGACTAGCCAGGATGCCGATGTCCATATCCCCCCATACGCATGGCTGTGGCATGGCTTAGAAAAATTCCAGATGTACTTCAAACAGCCTTTCTGTCGCCTGGACCGAACTGTTTTGCGTTACCATGATGATATGGTCATGTGCCTGAATCCGCGTATCTCCCCTGGGAATAATTACCTCATCTTTACGCAGAATGGCGCCAACCATCGTTTCATCGGGCAGCTTGAGATTGCAGAGTGGCGTATCCATAATATCGCTGGTTTCCAAAGCCTCGGCCTCCAGCACCTCCAGGCTGCCATCACCCAGTGAGGACATGCCTAGAATACGGCCTTTCCGGATATGACTCATCACGGATGATACCGTAGTTAGACGCGGAGAAATCGTCACATCCAGCCCTATCTCGCGGACAAGATCAGAATAAATCGCACGATTCACCAGTGTCATGATATGGGGAATTTTATATCTCTTGGCAATCAGGCTGGCAAGAATGTTCGTTTCGTCATCATTGGTCAGAGCGAGGAAAGCATCCATTTCATTGACATTTTCCTCTTCCAGTAATTCGCGGTCGAGGGCATTGCCGGCAATGACAATGGATTTATCGAGGCGTTCGGCCAGCCAATGCGCACGTGCTTCATTGCGCTCGAATATTTTCAGCCTAACGTTCAATGCTTCAAGTTGTTGCGCCACGATAAAGCCGATATGCCCACCGCCGACCATCATCACGTTTTTGTGCCCGCCGGTCTTGTGCTGCATGCCTGCGGTATTCAGAAAATCATCTACATGTTTGCTGTTCATGACTGCATAAATGGTGTCACCCGCGAGCAACACGGTGTCACCACTGGGAACTTTCCATTTTCGATTATGCTCGTGTGCTACGATATTGACGGGTAATCTTGCCATTGCTTCGCCGGAATCCATGAGCGAGACACCGGCCAGCTCACTTTTGGGAGGGATGCGAAGCCCTACCAGTGTGATTTTTCCATCGGCAAACTCCTGCGCATCCGCCGCAGATGAAATCTGGAAGCGTTTGATAATCGCCTTCGCCGCCTCGGTCTCGGGAGAGATCATCAGATCAATGGGCAGATCATCCCTGCCACACAGTTTCTCATGCCGGACGTACTCAGGTTCCCTCACCCGCGCCATCTTGGTAGGCACCTTAAACAGTGAATGCGCCACCTGACAAGCCAGCATATTCACCTCGTCATTGGTCGTCGCGGCGATTAAAATATCTGCATTGGCCGCATCGGCTCGTTCCAACACGCTGGGCAACGAGGCATGACCATGCACGGTTTTTACGTCCATGCAATCCGAGACGCGCTGGAGCAGTTGTATATCTTTGTCCACCACGACCACATTGGCCCCTTCTTTCACCAACCTCTGGGCGACATTAAATCCCACTTCACCTGCCCCGAGGATCAGGACATTCATGTGCTATCCTTCCTGGGTTTATTTAAACCGAAACTTTTAATCTTACGGTGCAGCTGGCTACGCTCCATACCAATATCTTCCGCCGTGCGGCTTACATTCCAGTTATTCTTGTTCAGGTGATGGAGTAAATAACTTTGTTCAAATGCCTCTCGGGCAGAGTGAAAGTTATCGGCTCTCTCTTGATCGGATGACATATCTCCCTGGTCCAGCGGTAGCATGCCGTTCATCGTAATTGTTTCTCCCGGCCTGAGGATATGACAGCGCTCAATGTAATTGCGTAATTCGCGCACATTTCCGGACCACGGGTAGGATTGCAGCATGGTCATCGCCTCTGGCGTAAATTGAACCGGTTTACCACCCAAGACCATAGCCTGCTCATCCACCAACATCTCCACAAGGAGAGGGATATCTTCGGTACGCTCGCGTAAGGCAGGCATGCGGATATTGACCACGTTTAAGTGATAATAGAAGTCTTCGCGTACCATGCCATCGCCGAGCGCCCGCTCCAGATTATGGCTGCTGGCGGCGATAAGCCGCACGTTGACGGGCAGTGCGGCAGAATTACCAACCCGCTGAACAGCACGATCCCGTAGCACACGCAACACCTTTGCCTGTGCGGCTGGACTTAAATCCGTCAATTCGTCAAAGAACAGGCTACCACCATTGGCCATTTCAAAACGGCCTCGCTGGGTATGCAAGGCACCAGGGAATGCACCCTTTTCATGTCCGAACAATTCGGAATCCATACGTGTATCGGGAATGCCTGCGGTATTTGCCGCCACAAAGGCCTTGCTCGAACGCGCAGAATGCTGGTGCAGGAGCCGGGCGGCTACAGATTTCCCAGTGCCATGCTCTCCCAAAATAAGTACGGGTGCATCCGTCGCTGCAACCTGTCGGATCATCGTTCTGACATCGCGAATGGCCATGCTTTGACCAATCAGTTCGCACCGCGACTGTTCCTCTGCATGTTGTTTCATTTCGGAGTTTTCCCATGCGAGTTTGCGTCTCTCCATGGCATTACGCGCCAGAATTAACAGTCGGTCCGAGGACAGAGGTTTTTCGACGAAATCGAATGCTCCCTGGCGCGTCGCGCGTACGGCAGTGTCAATCGTGGCATGTCCGGACATCATCACGATTGGCACATGGTTATCTATATTTTTTAGCCGCGCCAGCGTTTCGAGACCATCAATACCAGGCATCCAGATATCCAGAAGGACACAGTCCACCGGTGCCTGGCGGAAACGGACAACGGCTTCTTCTCCGGAAGCGGCACACGTTACCAGATAGTCTTCATCCTCGAACAGACCCTGTAGAGAATCGCGAATGGCTTGTTCATCATCCACGATCATGATGCGCTTACTCATATCGCCTCCATGGCGTGGCCAGGCAATGGCAGGGATAAGCAGAAATGTGTTGGATTCCTTGGTGACTCAAGTCTCAAATCTCCTCCGTGTTCCTGGGCAATACGATATGCAATGGCCAACCCCAGCCCGGAACCATCAGGCTTGGTAGAATAATAGGGCTCGAAAATTTGTTCGCGACTTCCATCAGGTATACCTTCTCCTCCATCCAGCACATGGAATTCAGCCGCAGCCTTTCCTGCTCTAGCGTAAAGGCGAACTTCACTACTATTTTTCCGCGTTGCGGCAATAGCATTATCGAGTAAATTGATTAGCACCTGACGTACCTGGTCAGCATCGCATATACAGGTATCGAGCCTATCAAACACCTCGACTGCAACACCCCCGTAGGGGGCGTAAAGCTCGCGCATTTCCTTGAGCAGCAGTGCTATGGCAACTTCACCCAGACGCGGCTGTGGCAGTCGCGCTAATGTGGAGAAGTCGCCGATCAGGCGTTGTAAACGCTCCACCTGTCCGATGATGGTGTGCGTGCAAGCGTCAAACACATCAGTATGCTCCACCTGTTTGGAAAAACGACGATCAAGGCGTTCGGCTGCCAGCCTGATGGGCGTCAATGGATTCTTTATTTCATGCGCTAACCTTCTGGCTACCTCCGCCCACGCCTTGTTTCTCTGCGCTTCAGCAAGGCTGCTGACATCGTCCATGACGATTAGATAGCCAGAGAGTCCGGATGCGCCACTATCATGTAATCTCGCACCCCTGGCCAGAACGTGTATATTCTTTTTCCCGACTGTGATATTGAGTTCTCTTTGAAGGGATTCCTGCCCCTGGTTGCGCAATTCATCGAAGAACTGGCCCGCGCCGTGCAGTCGACCGCTACACAGGCTGGCTATATCCTTACCCGGCAACCACCCCGATGGCAAATTAAGCAGCGACTTTAATGACTCATTGAGTACGCGGATACGGCCATCGGCGTCGGAAAGTAAGACACCCGTCTGCAGGTTAGCCAGTAGCGTTTCCAGAATATGCCGACGCTGACGGCTGTTATTCAACGCCTCGGTCAACTCCTGCTGCGCTTGTGTGAGCGCATCCACGTTGTTCTTGAGTCTCTCAGTCATGCGATTAAAGGAGTGTGCCAGCGAGCCCAATTCGTCGTTTGTCGTCTCGACAATGGATACAGTCAAGTCCCCCTCGGTGACGCGGCGCAAGGCCTGCGCCAGATTACCGATAGGCGAGGTCAGGCGGCGGGCGAACACGATGGCAACACCACCTGCAATCAGCACTACAAACAGCGTAACAATCATCATGATGTTGGTAAATAGTCCCTGGATAGCCTGGCGGTTTCTCTCCAGTTCACGGTAAGTTTTATAATCTGCTTCAACGGACCGTGCGCTCCGCACAACACCGGAGGGTAGCGTAACCTCGGCGCGTAGCAAGCCTACGACGCCATGCTGCCCATACAATGGGGCATAGCCCACCACCACTTCCCGATCGCCTATGGTCGACAAGCCGGTAACCGCACGGCCCAGCGCCATTGCCAGCTTGGCATTAGCATCCAGGGGTTCAGCTTCCAGTGCCTCCAGCCCGCTTTTCCGTACTCCGACCAGCAGGCGGTCATTGGTATCAAACAGTTGTAAACGCTGCCAACCTTCTTTGGACTGGATTTCTGTCAGACGCATATTTAGACCGGGGTAGTTAATCGGCGGCCCCATCGCATTGGCTAGGATGGTATCATTTTCATACGTTATCATCCCCTGCTTTAAGTCTTCCTCTACACGTCCGTAAAATCCGCGTGCCAGGTTTAATGCACGGTCCAGCAGCGTATCGACACGCACATCGAACCATACATTCAAGCTGCGCTCGACCATCTGGCTGGCCGTAACCTGAATAATCGTTGATGGGATCATTAGCATGCCAACCAGCGCCATTACCAACTTGGCCCTGAGGCGAGAACCGGGGCGGGGTTCGCTACGCTGACGAAACAGGCGCAACCCGTATTGCATGGACAAGCCCGCCAGAATCATCATCAGCGTGATATTGACCCACGCAAGTGACGAACTCGCGCCCGAACCCCGGGGCCACAAAATGGCGGCGCCAAGCAGTAGCAGGGCAGACATCAGGACAGGTAGGAACCGCATCAATCCCAGCTTGTTCACGGCAACACGAACTCCGCAGAAGTTCTAGCGCTGCTGGAACCAAACCAGGTCATCATCCAGCCGCGTTGTGCATCGCCTACTGTTTCATCGATTTTGATATCCATTCGGTAGCGATCGCCGCTTTTTAAAAGGCTGCGGTCGATAACGGGAAACTTATCCAGTCGCGTAAGGAATTGTACCGCTCGTTTCAGATCAAAAACACGTTGAGAAATCCCGCTGGTCATATCAACGAGCTGCCAGCTCCGCGAGACAAGGTCCGGTATCACCCGCCTCTTCACGATGAGCGCAGCAACCTTACGGTTTAACCAGTACCTTCTAATAGCGTCAATGTTAATCTCCCAATTGACACTAATTTCGGTGCCTTCACGCAGCGCCTTGACAAGGTGGTCCCGACCATAGCTAATATGCACATCACAGGACACAATTTTGTTGCCAATGTTCACCGACATGCGGACGCCTGAATCGGCGTAAGCGACGCCACCCGTACTCAGACACAGGAACACAATGCCGATGAACCAGCCCGCCGGGGGTATGAAATACCATTTCATCAGCGGGGAGTCTAGCACCAGCGTCGTGCATGCAGAAGGTGCATCGTCATATCAGATCATCATATTGTAGTCTGTTCTGCGAGAGGCTTTACGCTATTAGCCTGGACTCTTCTATGGGAAATCTAATGCGCGGCAGGGAAGCGGCCCAAAATATCCTGATTTCTCGTTACATGAGTTGCAACTCAGCGCCTCAAAACCATGCTGTTTTGGTCTCACTTCCCCATCTTCACGCTACGATCCCCATAAATCCGACAGGCTCCCAGGCGCTCTTGGATAACGAATCTCTCGTCGGCCGTCCGTGCTTATGGCTATGGTCCCGTCCCTCGGAATCCATTGCGAGCAAAGGTCCGGAGTGCAGAAACCCCGAAGGCCATTCGAGCAAACATAAGGCCGTCCGGAGGACGAGGTCTGTAAGCTCGAATCAAGCATCACGATGGTTCATGAATCATGTTGGCTAAATTTCCGCCGCACTTTTAGAATTTACCCTTTCCCTTTTGTTTTTTCAGGGACTACCTTCCGCTCTATGCGACGAACGCCGGTATCGGAAACTATCATCCATAATGATTACACTGTGTTGGCGAGTGACCTCAACGGCTATGGTTTCATGCATGGTGGGCGACTCTTAATGCTGGCCGATGAGATGGGTTTTCTTGCCGCCCATGGCTTCTGTAGGACCGACTGTTTGACTGTCGCCGTACACCAAACGCGTTTCCTCCGGTCTGCCTATAAAGGCGACCACCTCATCTTGCGAGCGCAGGTCGCATTCGCAGGGAAAACAAGTCTGTGGATTCCAGTATCCATTCTAACTGAGGATGGGCGACTGATCATGGAGGCAATCATCGTTTATGTGGCAGTTGACGCGCAAAGGATCCCTGTCGAGGTCCGCGCCGTTACGGCAAGTAATGATGCTGAGAAGAAAGTGCAGGCTGACATCATTCAGCTTCGGTCTTTCGTCCGGTCTCGCCGCGAAGGAGAGGCGCAGGCTCATAGTCGCATGAGTAAAGCCTCCTGCCGGGAGAAGGTAGCTGGATAGCCCCACTGACATGCCGCTGCTGCGTGCGGCGACCTTCAATATTCAGGCGGGCATTGGAAGCCGCCGCCTTCGGCATATTCTGACACATAGTTTCCGTTATGTGTTGCCTCACCGCCAGGTGCTCAGCAATCTCAATTTAATTGCCGGACAATTAAAGGATTTCGACATTGTTGCTCTGCAGGAAAGTGACAGCGGTTCATTCCGAACCCGCCATATTCACCAAGCGCAATACATCGCATATCACGCCAATATGCCCTATTGTCATACCCAGGTTACGCGCGATATCGGACGCATCGCCAGCATTGGCCTGGGGCTGCTCTGTCATGACCCCTGCGTAAGGCTGATCCGACATCGCCTTCCTGCCTCAAGGCATGGCCGCGGCCTCATGGAAGCTGTATTATGCATCAATGGCCGGGAAATTGCGGTTTTTATTACGCATTTATCCCTGAAGAAATCGAATAGGGCGCGGCAGATACAATTCCTGGTTCAGCGTCTTAACCGTTATCGGAGCGCTATTCTCATGGGCGATTTAAATTGTGGGCCGAAGGCTCTGGAGTTTAATTATCTACTGGATCATACCACACTAGAGGATCCGTCTGATCATCCACGTACGTTTCCCAGCTGGCGACCGCAACGATGCCTGGATCATATTCTGGCGACCAACGATTTGGCGGTAAGGCACCTTCGTACGATTCCATTTATATGCTCGGATCACTTACCAGTGGCCGCCGAAATTTACCTGAGAGCCAATTGCAAAACTCTAGGTGGATGAGCGACAACCCCATGTTGAGTCCATTTCCGGTAAAAAAAAGCCCCGGCGGGGAGCCGGGGCCTGAAATATCCGGCGCAATCAATAGGGAGGGGAGGAGGGAATAGCGCCGGACGAGGTGAATTATAAGGATGGTTTATTGAAATACGGTGAGCGCCAGATGAACAAGGCTTCATGCTTGATAAATGTCAAAAAACTGGGTTCATCCGGCAAATGCATCCTTTCGTGTTTTATGCATTGAGAGGATTTTGAGTTTGAAGAACTCCTGAT
>CAZUWV010000013.1:0-30160 GCA_964624255.1 uncultured Zetaproteobacteria bacterium | reverse complement strand
GTGCTGTTACAGCTTTTTTATGGGATAAATACAGCCAAGAATTGACGCACTTCTTTCTTTGTAACATACTGATAAATAAAGATAAAAAGATGGTGGGCGATGCAAGGTTCGAACTTGCGACCCCTGCCGTGTGAAGGCAGTGCTCTCCCGCTGAGCTAATCGCCCTATCTCTAATCTTCCAACCGTGCGAGACTGCACGGGGCGCGGTTTCTATCAGAGGTGTAAATGCAGGTCAAACCTAAACTTTCTTAACAGCACGCATCAGGGTGGCCAATATCCGGACTACCTCATTCCCGATGAATATGAGAGCTTCCGACAATCGCTGCTACTGACAGCATGGCTCTTTTCAATGCGTATATTTTCCCAACCATAGCATCTGGCTACCGTAGCATTGATTTTCGGGAGGAAACCATGAACTTCGTACTATTATCTATTTCAGGGCGCGACCGGCCCGGCATTGTCCGCGATGTTTCCGAAGCCCTGCTGGCGCTGGATGCGAACATTGAGGATTCTTCCATGACTGCGTTGCGTGGTCAGTTTGCCATGATGCTGATCGTATCCCTGCCAAGCGGCGCTTCACTGGGTGAGCTGAAAGCCATGTTTGCGGATCTGGAGCAGCGGACAGGTCTGATTGTGCAGTCTCAGCCTGTTCCTGATGAAGAGGCGCGCCGCGCACCGCCGGAGCCGGATCATGTGGTGACCGTTAGTGGTGCGGATAAACCGGGTATCGTGTACGATGTTACAGCCTGCCTCGGAGGACTGGGGATTTCCATTGTCGATCTTTCTACCCGTCTTGCCGAGGGTGAAAAACGGGATCCTGTTTATCTGATGGCGCTGGAAGTTGTGGTTGCCAGGCAGTTTGAAGCTCTGCGCCAACAACTGGCCGAAGTGGCCGATCGTTTACATGTCGATATTGAGATTCATCCCATGGAGCCGGAAATTATATAGGATCCGTTCGAACTGATCCGATGATTCAATCGTCGCTCGCGGGTGTCGTGATCAGCTCCGGCTTCAGGAATGCCTGAGAAGGTTTCTCATGACTTGCCAGAAAAAAATCCAAACTATTATTACCTTGCCCGATGCGCGGTTGCGAAAAATATCGCAGTCAGTTGAAGCGTTCGGGCAGACACTGCCTGGACAATTTATGAAAATGGAGGCTGCTATGCGTTCTGGGCCCGGCGGCGTTGGTATTGCGGCGCCACAATTGGGAGCGAACTGGCGTATGGTAATTATTGATTGTACTGTGGCGAGGCATCCTTGCCACAATCATGGGTTGCTTTATCTTGTAAATCCCGAAATCACTGAACACTCGGGCGGTGATGTTCCGGGACGGGAAGGATGCCTTTCCGTACCCGACTGGATGGGTACGGTACTGCGTACCAGATGTATCCATCTGAAGTATCAGGATGAATATGGTGAGGCGCACCGGATAGAAGCTTCAGGTTTCGAGGCTCGCGTGATTCAGCACGAAATAGACCATCTGGATGGTGTGCTGTTTATTGACCGGGTAGTGTCCACACATCATTTGATTCGGCGTATGAATACACACTAATTTATAGGATACAAACATGAACATGCAATCCGTTTCCTCCCGAATCCTTACCCTGAAAGGACATGCCGCGCTGTCGGACTTTCGTCGGGACAAGCTTGCCGATGCCATGCGTCGACAGGGCATGACACCCGATTGTATCAACGCTCATTACATCCATATCGCAGAGGCTGTCGAGGCATGGACACCATCGGGGATCAGGGATCTGGCCAGACTTCTGGGCCATATGCCTGAGCTATTGACGGAACATACAAACGATAGCGTGTTTCTGGTGGTGCCGCGTATCGGTACGATTAGTCCGTGGTCGTCCAGGGCAACCGAAATCATTGGGTTGTGCGGACTGTCTGAACAGGTTCGTCGGCTTGAGCGTGGTATTGTCTACCATATAACAGGTATCCGATGCCATCAGCGTGCGGCGGCGATCTCACTGTTGCATGATCGCATGACGGAAACGGTGCTATCCGATATCAATGACCTTCCACAGCTGTTTATCCATCATAAGCCGCAGCCCTCGGTGACGGTTGATCTTCTTTCCGGCGGGCGCAAAGCGTTGGTGGCAGCCAACTGCGAGATGGGCCTGGCACTGACGGAAGATGAAGTCAATTATCTGCTGGAAAATTTCAGACGGATGGAACGCAACCCGACGGATGTCGAGTTGATGATGTTCGCGCAGGCCAATTCGGAACATTGTCGGCATAAGATATTCAATGCTGACTGGGTGATTGATGCCCATACGCGGGAACGATCACTGTTCTCCATGATCCGACACACGCACGACAGCCACCCGAAGGGTACCCTGGTAGCCTATAGTGACAATTCCTCGGTCATCGAGGGCCGTATGGTGCAGCGTTTTTACCCGGATGAAAATGGTTTCTATGCGCTGCATGATGACAAGATGCATATCCTGATAAAGGTGGAAACGCATAACCATCCAACGGCCATTTCTCCATTTTCGGGCGCGGCGACCGGGTCTGGCGGCGAGATACGGGATGAAGGAGCGACGGGTATCGGTGGTAAACCCAAGGCGGGCCTGTGCGGGTTCGCGGTCTCCAACCTGCGCATTCCGGGTTTTGGGCAGCCATGGGAACAGGATTTCGGCAAGCCGGAACGTATTGCCTCGGCACTCAATATCATCATCGAGGCTCCGATTGGTGCGGCAGCCTTTAACAATGAATTTGGACGCCCCAATATCTGTGGCTATTTTCGTACGTTTGAGCAGAAGCTGGAGGGCGTGCTATACGGTTACCATAAACCCGTCATGATTGCCGGGGGGGTAGGCAATATCGACGCCCGCCACATCCATAAGCGGGCGGTCCCCGAGGGTTCTCTAATCATTCAGTTGGGTGGACCCGCCATGCTGATCGGCCTCGGTGGCGGCGCGGCATCCAGTATGGATGTTGGTAGCAATGTGGAGAAACTTGATTTTAATTCTGTGCAGCGAGGTAATCCCGAAATGGAGCATCGCTGCCAGGAAGTGCTGGACCGTTGCTGGCAAATGGGCGCTGCGAATCCGATACTGTTCATCCATGATGTCGGCGCGGGCGGGCTATCCAATGCGGTGCCGGAACTGGTGCACGACGCAGGCTGCGGTGGCTGGATTGATTTGCGTGCCATACACAATATGGAACCGGGCATGAGCCCGATGCAAATCTGGTGCAATGAGGCTCAGGAACGCTATGTGCTGGCGATCGGCAAAGAATCGTTACCCTCGTTTCGGGCGTTGTGCGAACGTGAGCGCTGTCCGCTCGCCGTTCTTGGCGAAGCAACGGAAGCACAGGATATGGTGGTGAATGATCCCGTTTTTAGCGACCGACCTGTCCATCTTCCACTTGATGTGTTTCTT
Organism: uncultured Zetaproteobacteria bacterium; assembly: GCA_964624255.1. Taxonomy (GTDB): domain Bacteria; phylum Pseudomonadota; class Zetaproteobacteria; order Mariprofundales; family Mariprofundaceae; genus JAUZQZ01. The sequence goes on along the minus strand of CAZUWV010000013.1, from coordinate 26,768 downwards.
GGAAAACCACCGAAGATGACGCGCGTGGTCGGACATATCGATTTGGTGGCTGTTCCGTTCGACCGGGATGGTATTGACCTGCGCGAAGCGGTGATGCGCGTATTGCGGTTGCCTGCCGTTGCCAGCAAGGGGTTCCTTATCACCATTGGCGACCGTTCAGTTACCGGTCTGGTGGCCCGAGATCAAATGGTGGGTCCGTGGCAGATACCCGTGGCCGATTGCGCCGTCACCCTGAGCGATTATGAGGGCTATGCGGGTGAGGCCATGGCCATGGGGGAATGCTCGCCCGTGGCCGTGTTGAACGGACCGGCTTCCGGGCGTATGGCCGTCGGCGAAGCAGTGACCAACATCGCGGCAGCGTGTATTGAAAAACTCTCCGATATAAAACTATCGGCCAACTGGATGGCCGCTTGCGGGCATGCGGGTGAAGATGCCAAATTGTATGAAACGGTAGAGGCGGTGGCGATGGTCTTGTGTCCAGCGTTGGGAATATCTATTCCCGTAGGCAAGGATTCGCTGTCCATGAAGACGGTGTGGCATTTGGCTGGAAAACAGCATGAAATGATTGCACCGCTATCACTCAATATATCGGCCTTCGCGCCGGTCTGTGATGCCCGCAAGACGCTGACGCCGGAGTTGCAAATGGATCAGGGAGATACCGATCTTATCCTGATTGATCTGGGTGATGGGCAGAATCGGCTTGGAGGTTCCGCATTGGCTCAGGTCTACAGCGTAACTGGCGGCGATGTTCCTGATATAGATTGTCCCGCATTGCTGGTGCGGTTTTTCAATGCCATTCAGCACTTGAACCGTGAACATCTGTTGCTTGCTTACCATGATCGGTCCGCTGGCGGCCTGTTGGCTACCCTGTGTGAAATGGGCTTCGCCGGGCGCTCGGGCATCACGATTCATTTGAGCGCATTAGGGCATGATGATCTAGCTATACTCTTTGCCGAAGAAGCAGGCGCCGTGATTCAGGTGCGGCGCCCTGAACGCGAGACGGTGTTGGCGTATCTCGCGGATTGCGATTTGGCGCATGTTTCGCACATCATTGGCCATCCTCGCAAGGATGGAGTCGTGTATGTGAAGGGCGAAAGCGGTACCCTTGTTGACGATCATCTTACAAATCTACAGCGAGTATGGAGTGAAACCGGTTATCGGATTGCCAGCATGCGCGACCACCCCGCGTGCGCTGAGGAGGAATTCGAGGCTATGAACCGTGGCGAGGATGGAGGCTTGTTCGCTGAGCTTACATTTGACCCCCGCGAGGATATATCGGCTCCATTTGTGCATACCATCAAACCAAAAATTGCCGTATTGCGCGAGCAAGGCGTGAACGGTCATGTGGAAATGGCGGCGGCTTTTGACCGGGCGGGTTTTGCCTGTGCGGATGTGCACATGTCCGATATCATCGAGGGGCGTATCTCTCTGGCGAATATGCAGGGGCTTGTGGCCTGTGGTGGGTTTTCCTTTGGTGACGTTATGGGAGCGGGCCGCGGCTGGGCCAATTCTATTTTGTTTAACCCCCGGCTCAAAGATGAGTTTACCGCATTTCTCCATCGCTCCGATACATTTGCGTTGGGCGTGTGTAATGGCTGCCAGATGATGGCAAGTCTGAAATCTCTGATTCCGGGGGCGGAACGTTGGCCACGGTTTGTGCGTAATCGCTCCGAGCAGTTCGAATCAAGACTATTGATGGTAGAAGTCATGGATTCACCCTCCATATTCATGGATGGTATGGCGGGATCAAAGGCGCCATTGGTGGTGGCACATGGCGAAGGCCGAGTCGAATTCGACTCGGCCGAACAGCAGGCATTCGCCATGGCATGTTTGCGCTATACGGGTCCGGATGGCGATCCCGCGACGACTTACCCATACAATCCGAATGGTTCGCAGGATGGCGTGACCGGTTTCACCACACTCGACGGCCGTTTCACCATTATGATGCCGCATCCAGAGCGTTTGTTCCGCACGGTACAACATTCCTGGCATCCGGATGCGTGGGGCGAGGAGGGGCCGTGGCTGCGTATGTTCCGCAATGCGCGCGCATGGGTGGGGTAGCGTAAAAGCGCAGGCGAGCTGGTCACAATGCGTTTATCCCAGCCTGCTCATCCAGGCTTATTCATTCTTCACTGGTTCCGGATTCTTCAATTCTAAGGATGAACTTTTAATGGTTACGATCTTGATGATAAAGCCGGGCTTGGGGTACTGATCCGGTCCCATGCCGTTGAAGGCGGCCAGCTTGTCGGCAGTGAACCGACCCAGGATATTGTGGCTTCGTTTTGCCAGCCCGCGCCAACTATCGTCTGTTCTCCAGATATGCAGGCGGATACGCGGCACATCGCCGCGGTAGTGCCGGAATGACCGGACGATGGCTTTGAAATCCATGCGGTATGTCCCAAATGTCGCTCGCTGGCTATAACCCAGAAGAATGTAGGCTTCGGATCCATCCAGGAAAATCGTGGCCAGCACACGTGCCTGACCAACCTGTTTAGCGGAGGTATCGACAATGGCGTGTGTAATCTCAAAGCCATCGCGGAGACGGGTTCCCAATGCTTCGAGCCTCCGGTTATGGAACATGTCGCGCAGGATGTCCTCACCGCTTCGGTGTTTTTGCAATTCCTTTAACTGAAGGGTGAAAAAAACTTTTTTCCGACGCAGGCGCGCGGTGAGCGCCTGTGGTGAGTTCTTGATGACCCAGTCCTTCGGGAACTTGAGTTGGATACCCAGCTCGGGATCCAGAAAACTCCTGCTTACCACGGCACCCTGTTTGGGGTCACATTTGTACGGGTATCCATCCAGTGCGGCCAGCATGGCATTATGACCTACTTCAGCCAGTTCACTTTGGTGCCCGGCGGCTTCGGCCACGGCGTCTTCGATACGCTTTTCAGTCTTCGGATGGCTTGAGAAGGCACCATGGTATATCTCGGGTTTCTTGCCTGTGGTATCCGTTTCTTCCTTGATCCGCAGGTCCTCCAGGCGTTTGAGGGTTTTCAGGAGACGGGTGGTGGCATGCACGTCATAACCGGCCCTGGCGATATATTTGATGGAGAGTTGATCGGCCTCTAATTCGTCTTTGCGGCCATAGCCCTGAATAATGGCGGAGGCCAACAGATTGGATATCTGGCCGACGGGCTGGGGGATCGGGAGAAAGATGGATGCGATTGCCATACCCAGGCGGTAACTCTGCGTCTGGGTATAGCGCTGTACGGCGTGGCGCGCGGTGACATGGCCGATTTCATGGCCAAGTACGGCGGCCAGCTCCGCTTCGCTGTTCATATTCATGAGTAGTCCGCAGTAGATGTAAATGTGGCCACCGGGCAGGGCGAAGGCGTTGATGTTGTTTTTGTCCACTACATTGAAACGGTAGAACAGGTCCGGCCGGTCGGAGACTGTGGCCACGCGTTGCCCCACTTTGTTGACGTACCTGACCAGCGGATCGTCAACGGGCATTAGCGGCATTTGTTTGGCCACTTCGGTGGCGTACCGTTGCCCTAAGGCCAGCTCCTGTTTTTCGCTCATCAGCACAAAGTTCCGCTTCTTGCTGACCGGGTTGGTAGCGCAGGAAGAGAGCATGAGAAGTGTCATCAGCGCAAAGGAGCATATCCGCCTCACCGGGTCGGCGTTTCCAGGTCGAAGGGGCTATGCAAGGCGAGGTAGAGCGTCCCCGCATTGTTCGCACGGATAACGCCATGTACAGTCACTGTCTGGCCTGTACGGAGACGGAGGGGAAAATGAAACCATCTGTGATATTTGCGCGGGACACTGATATGAAGGCGCCCCATGCTGAAGCCCGTACCATGGGCGTTGATGTGGCCAACGACCCCTGTGACAACATGGAACTGGCCCATATCGGATGGCTTTACCCTGTTTGCCGGGATGACTGAGAAGCGTCTGGTATTCCAGATGCCCAAATGGTGTTTGCGTGCAGTGCGTTCCAGTGCAATCAGACGTTTCGCCCAATGCAGATTGGGCGTGAAGGTGTAAACATGCGCGAATCCGAGGCGAACCATTTCGCCATCCACCCATGTTCCATCGCGCAGCCATACCTGCGCCAGCGTTCTGCCATAGATATCGCGTCGCTGGCGATCGAATGTCAAACGCACGGTTTTACCCGCGATTAGCGAAGTCAGGGCCTGCGTGGCGGCGTTTCCCATCACCTGGCCCGGCTTGGAGCCATGCGTAATTTCGGGCGCGTTGATGCCGAGCAGACGTATTCTTTCCCCTTTGGCTGTTTTAAATGTGTCTCCATCATAGATATATGCGACCCGTACCCAGCGCGACCTGCTAACGACGGAGAATGTTCCCGCCTGTGTTGGCCAGGCGCCGCACAGCAGGGCTGCGATCAGTGCGAGGGAGTAGCTCGTGCGATTCATCAACAATCCGGGTCAAGCGTGCCGACGATACCGGAGTAATCGGAAATACCGTGATCTGTCAGGTACGCGGATAGTCCATTCAGTACCTTGCGCGGTAGCAGCGGATCGTAAAAAAGCCCTGTTCCCAGGCCGATGATATCCGCACCTGTTATGGCGAATTCGATGGCATCGTTTGCACTGGTGATACCACCTTGCCCCAGAATGGGAATGCCGTGTCTGGCAGCGATGGCCCGTGTTTGATACAGCTTCCATAGCGCCACCGGCTTGATGGCCGGACCGGACAGACCACCCGAAATATTGCCGATCACGGGCCTGCGCGATTGAATATCCACGGCCATGCCAACCAGCGTGTTAATCACTGATAGTCCGTCCGTGCCTGCCTCAATAACATGCCTGGCTGTCTCGCCAATGTCGGCGTTATTGGGCGAAAGTTTGGTGATCAAAGGTTTCTTCGTCATTGGACGCATGGCTTCCACGACCTTCGCCGCCATGACCGGGTCGTTACCGAAATGAACGCCGCCTTTTTTGACGTTGGGGCAGGAAATATTGATTTCGATCGCGGTTACGGGCGAATCATCGAATAATCGCGCTACTTCGGCATATTCCTCCAGGGTCGAGCCATTGGCATTGGCCCAGAACTGTGTTTCATCATGTGGCAGGAAGGGTAAAATACGGTCGATGACGTAGCGTGCCCCGGGGTTTTGAAGACCGATGGCGTTAAGCATGCCAGAGGGTGTTTCATAAATGCGGTGCGGTGTATTTCCTAGTCTTGCTTCAAGGGTTGTTCCCTTGAGGATGACCGCACCCACGTCCCGGTTGGAAAAGCCTTCCACGCGTGTGTACTCCTCACCGAAGCCGACGCAACCGGAGAGTAATACGATGGGTGTAGCGAGAGCCAACCCGGCGAAGCAGGTGGAAAGGTCGGGGGTTGCCTTGTCAATCATGTTCGAAGCATAGCGATACGCATCTTGCTTGGCACGATCTTGATTTTTCACCTTGATGCTTATCCGGTACGGTGGCCGATCATGGTGAGCCAAATTCCACCGAGGATGATGATGGATGAAAGTATAAGGCGACCAGTGATAACTTCCGCGAGGAAAGCAGCGCCACCTGTGGCTGCGAAAACCGGAACCGAGAGTTGAACAACCGCCGCACGGATGGCCGTGAGGCCCTTGAGGGCCATATACCAGATGGCGTAACCCATGCCCGACGCCAGTGCTCCAGACAATATGGCAAGTGTGATGCCTTCGGTGGATGCATGCATCCGGGGTATGCTTGTCAGGCCTGCAACGGCGATCATGGGCAGGGTGCGGATGAAATTTCCCGCCGTATGGGTTAGCGCATCCCCGGTTTGTCTTCCCCTCAGTGAATAAATACCCCATGCAATGCCGGAAGTGAGCATCAATGCGGAAGCGGTGGGGGAGGGGGCGGAAAGGCCGGGTAGCAACAGGTATACAAGCCCCGCCACGGCCACCACGATACCCAACCACTCCATGGTGCCGGGCGCTTCGCCGGAGCGCAATGCCCCAAGCACCATGGTTATTTGTACTGCGCCGAAGAGAATGAGTGCGCCTGTCCCGGCGCTCAGGCTGAGGTAGGCGAAAGAAAAAGTGATAACATAGAGGAACAGCATCAAGGCGGATGTCCAGTTTCCACACCGCTTCCACGACACCTGCTTCCGGGAAAGAAGTACGAGGGTAAACAGGGTGATGGCGCCGGAGGTCAAACGGATGGCTGAAAAGCTGGCTGCATCAATACTCAATCCGCCGAGAGCCAAACGACAAAGCAGGGAATTGGCGGCGAAGGCCAACAGGGCCACCGCTGTGTAGAGAATCGTCCTGCTGTAATTATGACCCACCGTAACTGAATCCTCTTTGTGGGGCTTTACATGCCTCGTAGTTAAAATATTCCAAACGGTGATGTGCTAGCAACATTTTTCAGGGTCGTTCTCCGCGATGGCGTTCATACGCCGAATTATTTCCGGCAGCACGTTCATGCGGTGGCGATTTAGCCGCATACGCAGCCTTGGCAGGTGGCGATATTCCTTGCTATCATTTTTCGGCCAGCGAAACACCTGCTCAACTCCCCGCTTATCCAGGACATCGGAAAATTCCGCATTGAGGCGATCCAGCGCATCAGATGAAAGCGGACAGAGAATACGCAGTAATACCCATTCACCCACATAACGGAAACTATGGTAGTTGGTGTAAAAATCGGTAATGTGACGAACTGCCGATTCAGCACTGTCCGTATGGTAGAGAAATTTATGATCGTTGCTGCCGATAAGGTGTCCATCCACCAGCCTGCGCATCCAGGAGTGTACCAGTGGTCCCCAGTAATCATCCCCCGGCGCTTCCAGAAGAATCACCGGAATGGGAGGTGTTCTTCCCGTTTGTAGCAGCGTCAGGGTCTCAAATGCTTCATCAAGCGTACCGAACCCGCCAGGTGCCAGAATAATGGCATCGCTTTCCTTGAGGAAAAACAACTTGCGGGTGAAAAAGTATTTGCAGTAGAAATGGCGTGGAGAGCCATCCACTACGGGGTTGGGAAATTGCTCCATGGGCAGGTTGATGTTGATACCGAAAGACTGGGCTTCACCGGCACCTTCGTTGGCCGCCTGCATGATTCCTCCGCCACCGCCGGTAATGACCATCATACCACTTTCACGGATACGGCTGGCGCACTCTCTGGCCTGTATATATTGCGGATGCTCAGGGGAGGTGCGGGCGGAACCGAAGATACAGACCTTACGTACCGCTTTGTAAGGGGCAAATACATTCAGGCCTTTGCGTATTTCCTGGATGATGCTGGATATCATTTTCAGATCAGCCGTGCCCTGATCCTCGTCCAGTAATTGCATGATTTCCATAATAATGGCGCGCTTGTATGGATCATCATGTCTAAATGCATCGAGTAGCCCGCGAACATGTTGCCGGATCGGAGGCGAGAGTCCGGAAAGGGGATGGTTCTCCGTCAATTCAAATTCCATTTTTTGGCCTGGATCACGACATCAATGCGCCGATTCATGGTCCTGCCTCGCGCGTAATCATTGCTGGCAATTGGGCGCACTTCGCCATAACCCAGCGCCTTTAGCCTGCCACCGTTCATTCCCGCCGCGGTCAGAAAGTCGCGGACGGCTTCTGCGCGCTTAAGCGATAATTTTTGATTGGCTCTCGCATCGCCCTGGTTGTCAGTATGTCCTTCAATGGACACTTTGCGCTCAGGGTATTGCGCCAATCCTGCCTTTAGGCGGCTCAATAAATCAAAGTATTTTCTGGCAATTGCCGTTTCTCCAGGCGCAAATTTCAAGGAAGAAAGGCGTATTAACAGCGAACCGTCAAGGTTGACCAGGATTTTTACTTCACCTTTCTTAAATAGCTTACGCAGTCGTTGCTGACGTCGTGTCTCGAAGGTTTCCCGTTCCAGCTTGGTACGAAATATTTCCTTGAGGTTGTTCATTTGTTTACTCTGTACCTTTTCCATTTTGCTACGCAGGGCGTCTGTTTTCTGCTTAAGCCGGTTGGCGCCGAGTTGTTTCAACGCCGCTATTTTATTATTGTAGGTCTGGCGCTCCTGCGCTAAATCGTGTCTCAGGGCATGGATACGTTGCACGAGAACATTGATATTCTCATCCAAACCCGCATCAGTTGCATCCACATCTATTCCCAGCGCCCGGGCAATCTGAAATCGCCCTTGCCTCGCCTCCATGACCAGCTGTTCGTAGCTTTCAGGATGCCTGCGCCATTGCCTGATTTGCAGTGTCAGTTTGCTTGCAGCATGCGCCAGTTTGAGTCCGAGAGCCGGGTGGTGCGGCCAGCGGTTACTTTGTCCGTCTTTATAGGCGAGAGCTCTGGCCAGCCACTTTCTGGCCGCCATATAGGATTGGGGGGCGTAGCGCTCGGCACCTGCTCTGGATGCCTTGAGCAAGGCTGCATCTGTTTTACCCAGTAGAGAAGGTAGCCTGGCATTCAATACGGATTTGAATGCATTTTTCGCACCGGCCGCGAGTCCTACGCTCCGATTCAACTCTCCATGTCCGAATGCCCGTATCAATGCGTGCAGCTGGTTTTCCGCAGCGTTCAATCCGGCATAAGGAATTTTTCCCGATGCCTCCGTTGCTGCCTGCTCAAGCTGCAACACCCCTTTGTATTTTGATTTGAAAGTCTGCGCCTGTTCGCGGGCGCTGGTCAGGATAGTCTCCGCCGCTTTTATACTTTCCTGGCGGGTTTTCGCATCGTGGTTTCTATCTGCGACCAGAGCCGCGCCGAGAATGGCTTGAGCGCGGACCATTGCTGCCGGTGCGAAGCGGCTATCAGAGTTGTGCATGAAGGATTCTATATCATGCGTCAGGGCTTTCAGCGATGTGGTCGCCGCCAATAAGTGGGATGGCAGGAAAACGAGTAGTAAAAAAAACAAAAAGGATCGTTTAAGCAAGATTGAGCATCCGGTCGAGCGAAATTCTGGCCCGGCGTTTGTCTCCATCGGCAACCCTGATCCGGTTGCTTATGTGGCCCTTGTCAATACCGAGTAATGCGGTATATAGATGCTGCGGATCGGTGCGGAACATGGTGGAACACATGCATACCGTGGGTGAAAGAAAATAGATGGGGTGATCCGGGTTCCGCAATCGGAGACGGTTCACCAGATTCAGTTCCGTACCGATGGCGAAGGCCTGTCCGGGGGAGGCATGGGCTACATGCTGGATGATGGCTTCGGTGGAACCGGTAAAATCAGCCTTTTCACACAGCGCATGCGAGCATTCCGGATGAGCAAGTATTTCAATACCTGGATATTGCTCACGCATCATCAGGATATGTTCCGGTTTGAACAGCTGATGTACCGAACAGAATCCTTTCCACAGGATCAGGCGCGCGCTGGCAATGGATTCCTGTGTATTACCACCCATCGTCCGGGCCGGATCCCAGAGAATGATATCGCTTTCGGGTATACCCATAGCCAAAGCTGTGTTTTCGCCCAGATGCTGGTCCGGGAAAAAGAGTATCTTCTGGCGGCTGCTCCATGCCCATTTCATGACGCGGCGGGCATTGCTCGACGTGCAGACAATACCGCCATGTTCGCCACAAAAAGCCTTCAGGGAAGCGGTCGAATTGATATAGGTGACGGGTGTTACACACTGGTCCGGTTGCAGTATTTCAGCCAGTTCGGACCAGCATCTTCCTACTTGTCCTTCATCGGCCATATCCGCCATTGAACAACCGGCGGCAAGATCGGGGAGAATAACTGCTTGCCTGTCCGAGGTTAAAATATCGGCGGTTTCAGCCATGAAATGTACACCGCAGAATATAATATAAGGCGCATCAGTGCTCGCAGCCTGCTGTGCCAGCTTCAGTGAGTCACCGGACACATCGGCAAAGGCGAACACCTCTTCGCGCTGATAATGATGACCCAGGATCAGTACCTGATCGCCCAGACGAGCACGTAATCTCCGGATTGCTTCCAGGAGATCGCTTTCGGGCGTGTCGTAGAGTTCCTGCATCAGTGCATTGCTGTTCATAGCGGGAAGTGTTAAAGCGAGTTCCGACGATGTCAATGTTGCATGATAGGAGGAGACAGAGCCTCTTGCAAAACTGCGGGCGAATGAGGGGCCATTTCGCTTTGAACCTATTTTCGGGATAAAATGAGGACATGGTGGAGCTGTTCGGCTTGGGGTAGTCCGGGTTAGCGTGTGAGATTGAAACGAGCTATCCTGAGCGCGACTGCATAAACAATATTCATTTGGAGGATTCCAATGCCGGTATACCGCTCACGCACAACCACTCATGGACGTAATATGGCCGGTGCCCGCGCCCTTTGGCGGGCTACAGGCACCAGAGAGGGGGATTGGGACAAGCCGATAATCGCCATTGCCAATTCGTTCACCCAATTCGTACCCGGCCACGTGCATTTGAAGGATCTGGGTCAGATGGTGGCGCGTGAAATCGAGGCTTCCGGCGGCGTGGCCAAGGAATTTAATACGATCGCTATTGATGATGGTATCGCCATGGGCCACGGCGGTATGCTGTATTCTTTACCCAGCCGCGACCTGATCGCGGATTCAGTTGAATATATGTGCAACGCGCACTGCGCCGATGCTTTGGTCTGCATCTCCAACTGTGACAAGATTACGCCGGGGATGCTGATGGCGGCGATGCGCTTGAATATTCCGGTAATTTTTGTTTCCGGCGGCCCGATGGAGGCTGGGAAGGTGACGCTGAATAACCGCGAACTGCATCTGGATCTCATTGATGCCATGGTGAGGGCTGTTGATCCGGAAGTGGCGGATGAGGATGTGGCGGCTATTGAGCGCTCTGCCTGTCCGACTTGTGGTTCCTGCTCGGGCATGTTTACCGCTAATTCAATGAACTGCCTGACCGAGGCGTTGGGGCTTGCATTGCCTGGCAATGGCTCGCTGGTCGCTACCCATGCAGCTCGCAAGGAATTGTTCCTGCGGGCCGGTCGCTTGTCGGTGGAGCTGGCGAAGCGTTATTACGAGCAGGATGACGCCTCGGCGTTGCCACGCTCAATTGCTACGTTCGAAGCCTTCGAGAATGCGATCGCACTGGATATCGCCATGGGCGGCTCTACGAATACAGTGCTGCATTTGCTGGCTATTGCACAGGAGGCGGGCGTGCCTTTTACCATGGCCGATATTGACCGCATGTCGCACCGCATTCCGAATATTTGCAGAGTTTCCCCGTCGTCCCGGTATCATCTTGAGGATGTGCACCGTGCCGGCGGTATCATGGGTATCCTTGCCGAACTGCATCGAGCCGGACTGCTGCATGCCGATGTCGGTTGCGTGCATGCATCAACACTGGGCGATGCGCTGGCTCTATGGGATATCACGAACCCCGAGAACAGGGAGGCGCGACAATTGTTTCTTGCTGCTCCTGGCGGTGTGCCTTCGCTGGAAGCATTTTCGCAGTCCGGGTACTGGAAGGAACTTGATGATGACCGCGAGAATGGCTGTATCCGTGATGTGACGCATGCCTATTCGAAAGAGGGCGGGTTGGCTGTACTCTACGGCAATATTGCGGAGAGGGGCTGTATTGTGAAAACCGCCGGCGTGGATGAATCTATCTGGACATTCAGCGGTCGCGCCCGTGTGTTTGAATCGCAGGAGGCTGCAGTAGCGGCTATTCTCAACGATGATATTGTGGCTGGCGATGTAGTGGTGATTCGCTATGAGGGTCCGAAGGGCGGGCCAGGTATGCAGGAAATGCTTTACCCTACCTCGTACCTGAAATCGAAGGGGTTGGGTAAGGCGTGTGCCCTCTTGACCGATGGCCGTTTTTCCGGTGGCACATCCGGCTTGTCGATTGGGCACATTTCACCCGAAGCGGCCGAAGGTGGCGCGATTGGGTTGATTGAGGCTGGTGATATGATTGAGATTGATATTCCTGGTCGTTCCATACACTTATCTATTCCGAATAAAGTTTTAGATGGTCGTCGGAAAGCGATGGAGGCCAGGGGTAAAAGTGCCTGGAAACCGGTAAAACGGGACCGTGTAGTCTCCAAATCTCTGCAAGCCTATGCGGCCCTTGCGACCTCGGCAGATCGTGGGGCCGTCCGCGATCTGGAACAGTTGGCGTAACATCATGGTATTGTCATATTCCTTCCGTAAATGCCTCTTTCCGATAGGAACTTCTCCCATCCTTGCCGCCGGGGACTGAAAAACGGGTTGAATTGTGGGGAAAACATGTTGCAGGCTGCCGAAGCAGATCGAAAGACCCGGTGATAGTGGATGGCTGTCACCATCCATTTCCGGCATGATTCCGCGCCCATGACAACCAAGCCCGGACTCTCCTTCCATCTCTCGAACATTGCCCGCGAAAGCAGACTGCATGTGTGGATATGCCCCGATTTACGCAGTTACCGCCAGTTATCAGAGGAGCTGGCCTTTTTTTTACAGGATGCGCCTGAACTCTTGCGACGCTTCCCTGCATGGGAGGTGCTGCCCTATGACCGGGTATCGCCGCATCATGCCATTGTTGGCGAGCGTTTTTCGACGCTGGCCCGGCTCTTGCGGGAACCTTCTCCTGTTGGTCTGTTACTGACAGCCCTGCCTGCCTGGCTGCAACGCATTGCCCCGCCCGAGTCTGTTTCCGCCCATGTGTGGCAATTGCGCGTGGGGGATCCGCTGGATATTTCTAGGCTGAAGGCGCGACTGGTGTTGGCTGGCATGCAGGCCACGGAGCGCGTCTTGATGGCAGGCGAGTTTGCCATTCGGGGCGGTATTCTGGACATTTGGCCCGCTACCGAATATTCACCGTTAAGACTGGATATGTTCGGTGACGGAATTGAATCCATCCGCCGTTTCGATGTGGAAACCCAGCGTTCGGGCGAGTCACTGGAACAGTTTGTTTCCGTGCCGGCACGCGAGGTGATTCTGGATGATGTGGGACGCGCGAATTTCGCTGCGGCCTTCCGGGCGCGGTTCCCTCATTTGCGCACGCATCCGATGCTTGCCGCCGCCGAAAAAGGGCGTCCTCATCCCGGTATAGAGGCGTTGCTGCCCTTCGCCTATACATCTACGGCGCGGATCGCGGATTATTTACCAAAAAACACGATCATTTTTGCGCCGGAAACGATTGAATCAAAACGGACAGATTTTGCCGGACAGGTGCGTGATCAATTTACCATGGTGCGCGCCAGCCACGAGCCCGTCATTAGCCCGCAGGAATTATATGCCATCGAAACGCCCGTTGGCGCACATCTTCTGCCAACGTATACGAACGTTGATGAGCCATTATCTCTCATGGATTTTCAGGAGCAGCGCCAACCTTTGCATGCACTGAATGAAGCACTGACGAATAAAATCAGCGAGGGCTGGAGACTGCTACTGGCGGCGCATGGGCCGGGCCAGCAGGAACGCATGGCCGAGGCCTGCGTCGCGCATGCGGGGGAGCCCGTTGTACACTGTCATGGCCTGCATGATTTGCCGGGCGTAGCCGTCTCTACCACCATTGCCTTCCTTGAGCGGGGCATAGCGCTTACGGATGTAAAAATCATGATCCTCACCGGACGCGAACTGCTGGGTCAGCGCTTGCCGCGTAAACGCGGCAAGGGTTCGGCTCTAGTGCGTGCCGATATATTTTCCAGCTTGCGGGAATTAATACCCGGTAATCCTGTGGTGCATGAAAACCACGGGATAGGTCGCTATAAGGGTCTGGTGAGTATGAGCTCGGGTGACGCACTCGCTGATTTTCTGCATATCGAATATGCGGGCGATACCAGTGTCTATGTGCCGGTGGAAGACTTGAGCCGTCTGCACCGGTACACGGGCATGGATAGCCCTCCACTAAATAAACTCGGTTCGGAAAAGTGGAAACGTATGCGCCAACGGGTGCAGCGCGATTTGCTGGCCATGGCACATGAACTGATTGATACCGAAGCTGTACGCAAGCAGGTGCGCCGGATGCCTTATCGCCTTGAAGGCGAGTTCCACGCTGCATACGAAGAATTTTCCGCCCGTTTCCTGTTCGAAGAAACGGATGACCAGGTGAGTGCCATTGACCAGGTGTTATGCGATCTCGCGAAGAATACACCTATGGATCGAGTGATTTGCGGTGATGTCGGATTTGGCAAGACGGAAGTAGCCATGCGCGCTGCCTTCGTGGTGGCGGATACGGGGAAGCAGGTTGCATTGCTGGCACCGACCACGGTACTGGCCAATCAGCATCTAAACAGCTTTTCCGAGCGCTTTTCCGGAACTGGCCTAAGGGTTGAAGTCATCACCCGCTTACAGGGGAAGAAAGAAAGTGAGCGCATCGCCTGCGGCCTTGCCTCGGGTATAATACACATTATCATCGGTACACACCGCCTGCTGTCGGGAATGTTCCTCTTCGCCGAACTGGGTCTCGTGATTGTAGATGAGGAACAACGATTTGGTGTCCGCCATAAGGAAAAACTGAAGGAGATGCAAGCCAGTGCGGATTTGCTGACACTTACCGCCACGCCCATTCCGCGCACGCTGCACCAGACACTTTCCGGACTGCGTAGCGTATCCATTATCGGTACGCCGCCTGCCGAACGCGAAACGATTCGCACGATGGTGACCGCATTCGACCCGCATCTGGCGAATGAGGCTATTCGGCGCGAACTCTATCGCGGTGGTCAAATTTATTATTTGCATAACCATGTGAAAAGTATTGAGCGCATTGCGAATCGCCTGCGCGAAGATATTCCCGAGGCGGAAATTGCCATAGCGCATGGTCAGATGAGTCCGGCGGAGCTGGATCGGCAAATGATGCATTTCTACGAAGGGCGCGTGCATGTTCTGGTATGCACGACCATCATCGAATCAGGGCTGGATGTACCCAATGCCAACACCCTGATTGTGGAACGTGCCGATCTCCTGGGACTGGCCCAGCTACACCAGATTCGGGGACGCGTAGGCCGCAGCCACCGACAGGCCTATGCCTATTTATTCACCCCTGATGCGCGTGCGATGACATCGGATGCCCGCGAACGTTTACAGGCCATCGCGGAGCATTCCGAACTGGGTGCCGGTTTCATGATTGCCCGTCAGGACATGGAGATCAGGGGTGCGGGGAACCTTCTTGGCGCGGAACAATCCGGACAGATTGAAGCGATTGGTCTGGATATGTATCTGAATATGCTTTCCAGAGCTGTGAGCGAATCACGCGGAATACCGGATAAGGCGCGGCGGCGTGTGGATATGCATTTGGGGGTGAACGCTATTCTGCCGCCAGATTATATCCCTCAATCTGGGGAGCGACTGGCGCTGTACCGTTGTATTTCCGATATAACTTCGGACGCGCAGGCTGATCTGCTGTTCGAGGAGATGACCGATCGTTTTGGCCCGATGCCGACCGAGGCCCGCATGACGATCGAATCGGCGCGTATCCGCTGGCGCGCACAGGCACTGTCCTTATCCGCCATCAAAGCGGATAGCCACGGATTGCGCTTTCATTTCACCGTTGGGTCGAAAATTGACCCGGCGCAGCTTCTGATACGCGTACAGAACGAACCGCGCCGTTTCCATCTGACATCCGATGGTAACCTGACTTTGCTCGATACCGCACAGGATCACCGGCAGCGGCTGAAACAATGTATTGCCTTTCTCGATAGTTTGGAGTGACGACTACGGTAGAGCCTCTTGCAGCACTCGCGGGCGGTGATTAGCTTCCCTGTATCCGTAACAAACAGCTATTTACGTTCGGTGACATACGCCACACTACTCTACTTCTTCTTCCCGAAGCCGAAAGACTTGATTGTGGCTACACGAAAATCATGATCGTATGTGATGACCACACGGTGCCGAAATGATTTTCCGGTATCGGGATTATGGTATAATTCGACATAAATAGCGCGGTTGGGATGCAAATCATCCTTGAGTACGGGGCTTCCCAACACCGATTCTACATGGAACCGGCTATCGCCCTCCTGAATGCTGGCTACCAGACCTGGTTTAAGGACGTTTCCCTGATGCAGGATTTGTTGCAGACAGCCGGAGAGGATGAGCATTGCTACCAGGATCAATACTTTCATGAGGTGGCTTCCACTGGCTCGTCATACCCTTCTTCCAGTAATCCAATATATTCAGCCATACCTTTTTCCAGCGTCCATGCAGGTTTCCAGCCCAGCAAATCAGTCGTATCCGAGATGTCCGCCTCCGTATGGTTCTGATAAAAGTCGTAGGGATTATCGAAATAATCGGCATCCAGTTTTTGGTTGAGGAGTGTCTCCAGGATGGTGATGATATCATTGAAACAGCGTGCCGTACCTGACCCGACGTTACATATCCCGGAACGCGGTGCTTCCAGAGCCGCCAGGTTGGCCGTGATGACATCACGAATGTAAACAAAATCACGTTGCTGTTTACCGTATTTGAACAGCCTCGGGCGTTTTCCTGCCCTGACTTGATGATAAAGCTGCAAAATCATGGATGCTGTTGTCCCTTTATGCGTTTCCCCGGGACCATAGGCATTGAAATAGCGCAGGCCAACAATTGCGGAAGGGTGGCGGTCGTACCAGCGAAGGGCGATACGGTCCATGGACAGCTTGGAGAAACCGTAGATATTGGCTGGCTCCTCAATGCCACCCACACGATTAGGCGCGGGAGCATGTCCATAGGCCGCGGCTGAGGATGCGTAAATCATTCGGGTGCCGGATTTGCAACTGGCTTCGAGCATGGCCGCGAATGCATTGGTATTCACCTCCAGCATGCGGCGTTGATCCAGCACGGTCGTGTCGGAAATGG
Organism: uncultured Zetaproteobacteria bacterium; assembly: GCA_964624255.1. Taxonomy (GTDB): domain Bacteria; phylum Pseudomonadota; class Zetaproteobacteria; order Mariprofundales; family Mariprofundaceae; genus JAUZQZ01. Next base: position 10,166 of record CAZUWV010000013.1, on the reverse strand, counting down.
CTCCCTGGTGCAGGATGGCTGAATATACGCCATCGGCAATTTCCCGATGCAGGCCCGGATCAGCAATCGAACCTGCGCGCACCTCGCAATCTATATGTACAAGGTTTTTCCAGTCGCCGAAACTGAAATCATCCACGATGACTACATCCACATCCGGTCTTTTGACCAGGGCTGCGGCAAGGTTTGCACCAATGAAACCGGCGCCTCCGGTAACAAGAATCCGTTCAGTCATCATTTGCCTCTGGTGTGAGCGTATTTGTATTGTTCCATGAAAGCTGGAGACCGGCAATGGCATGCATCGTGGCCCGATTGCAGATGGGGTAGGTGGTATGCGCATTCATACGGTCTATTAAATCTTCTGCGGGCAGGGTGAGCAGCGCGCGCTCATTCAATCCGGACTCAACCATCAGGCGTGCGATCCAGGTACCCAATCCTGGTAATTTTGAAATACGGACAATCTCAATGAGTTGTTCGCAGCGTTCCGCTGCCAGCTGACCACCGCTGGCACGCGATAATTCATCTGCGTTGGCAGTGGCGAGATGATCGATGGGACGACAGAGAAGTTTCAGGATAACCCATTCGCTTTCGCGCAGAAAATCCTTGTCTTCGTGTAATGGAAACGTGCCGGGCATAGGCTGTATCCGGGCGCCCATTTATTTCTCGGTATAGGCGGTGGGGCCCGCAATGTAGGCGCCTTTCAGTGCCCATTTATGAACCTTTGTCAGCATGCGATTGGCGCGCGTAAGGTTGGCACGCCGGAGTTTGGCACCGCGCAGGTCGGCTTTGAACAGGTTGGCATGGCTTAAGTCCGCACCGCGCAAATCGGCACCTCGAAGATTACATCCGGAAAGATTGGCACCCGCCAGCTTTGCATTCCTTAAATCCATTCCGGATAGGTTCAGGGCAGACACATCCTCCCCCGCAAGACTGCGACCTTCCCGAACTGCCTGAGCGATTTCATCGGCTGTCATCCTTTCCTCCGTGTAATCTTTATGGCCATGGATGTTACGATATCGTACATTTAGCGCAAGTCTCTCGTCGGTCGCTCGTATGCAGGTACGGCAAAATTAGCGGTCATGATTGAACACCTTTTCATATTGCCGGTTGCTCCAGTAAATAAAGATGAGGATTTCGGCTATGGCCGTATAGGTTTCAGGCGGGATGTTTTCGCCGATATGGAGTAACGATAAAATTTGGATCAGATCCTTGTCTTCACGGATGGGAATACTATTTTCTTTTGCCAGCCGTACGATTTTGTCGGCCAATATTCCCGTACCCATAGCCGTGACCTTGGGGACATCATCTTCCAAAGGGGTCCAGTGTAAGGCGATGGCTCGGCGAGGAGGATATGGACGGTCATTCATGTGTGTGCTCATCCTGTGATATCCAGCAAGCCGTCGCTGCTACCAGGAATATCATTTATCAATTGCTCGAACTGGACGGTTTTCTCGTGTGATATCTGTTTGCCGGGGGCAGTACCGAGATAGATGCCCTGGTAGCCAAGAGAACGAAGTTTTCCTTCCAGGCGCCGTATATTATGCTGTACAAATTGACGTGCCGTATCGTTGCCGTGATAAAAATTTGCATATACCGATTCAGGAGAAATACGCGCATCAATGCGTAATGTGCCAAGCTTCGCAAGGTCCAGGGCGAACAGGATGTTGTACGACTGTTTTTTTTTGGCATCGTTCTTGCCATGTCCATGGTTTTCACGCTGTTCCTGCTGTACCGACAGATAAGCGCTGGTCTGTTGTCCGCCAATGAGCACGGGTAGCTCAAGTCGTGCAGGGTCAGCTTGCATGCTGGCGATGAGGTTTAATACCTGTGGTGATTCAATGCGCGCGGCAGCTTGCCCGGAAGCGTGGGTGGTTTTCGCCGTTTCCGATGTTATCTTCTTTTGTCTTCTGCCTCCGGCCAGGTCGAACATGATGGTTTTGAGATTGCGATATTTGAGGCTTTTTTGTAGCTCCGGGCCTGAATTCTTTTGATGCCGGACAGGAGCGGTGATTTCCGGTTCGGCTTGCGCAAGATGGTTGAGAACATAGAATTCCGGTATTTTTCCGCCTTTGGTCACTTGCAGAAGCAAGAGGTCACCGGTCTGAATGTGTGCGGGGGCGGGGGCTTCAAACCTTTGATCCCTCCATTGTAAAATCATGTGGCCGGGATTCAGACGCTGTTCTACGGTGGCAGCGATGATCTTTCCCACGGGCAATGTAAAGGCTGGCACCGCAGGAAGCGCGGATTTCCCCATGGATGGTGAAGGAGACCGTGGTGTTTGTGTCTGCAATTCCAGTCGCGGGTGCTTACCCTCTTTGATGACCTTCAAGGTAATGGTCTCGCCCTGAAGGTGCTTGCTTAAACCTTCGAGGGTCACATGTTGCCCCTGGATATTGGCTTCCGCTCTACCCTGGATGATGTTGACGATGTGTGCTTGCAGGGTGTCGCCTTTTTTTAGATATTGGAGGTTACCATGGCTGACGCGCAGTTGTACTTTCCCTTGATCCGTAAAGTCTGGGGCGCCAAATCGCGTCGTGAGTATTTGCATCAGGCTATGGTAGTCGTTTTTTCATGATGCGTAAGCTTTTTCTGCCACCCGCGACCACGTTGAAAGGCGGCGGGCCAGACCACGATTGGTTAGAAAGGGAGTGAATACAGCATGCACGCAACGTTACCATTATTGAAACAGGGTGACTTTCCCGCTATCCGGCGAAGAAAACTGGAAACACTGCAAGTAAACCTTGGTTATGTGTGCAACCAGTCCTGTCTGCATTGCCATGTCAATGCGGGACCGAGGCGCAAGGAAGTTATGGATGAGGGAACGATTCGGACCGTGCTCGAATTCCTGGCATCATCCAGCGTAAAAACGCTTGATTTGACCGGTGGCGCACCAGAGATGAACCCACATTTTCGTAGTATCGTCAACGGTGCGCGGTCTCTCGGTATTGCAGTCATAGATCGCTGTAATTTGACTATTCTTGAAGAAGAAGGTTATGAGAGTATGGCTGTGTTTCTGGCCGGGAGCCAGGTGGAAGTCGTAGCCTCTCTGCCATGCTATACGGCGGGTAACGTGAATGCACAACGCGGAAAGGGTGTGTTCGGCGCGAGTATCAATGCCTTGAGAGGCTTGAATGCGTTAGGTTATGGTAGGGAAGGATCAGGCTTGGTCCTGAACCTCGTCTATAATCCATCTGGACCCAGCCTGCCACCCGATCAGGAGACCCTGGAGGTGGCCTATAGGGAGGAGCTTGAACACGGCTTCGGCATTGTGTTCAATCACTTGTTCACCATCACTAATATGCCGATCAAACGTTTTGGCAGTACATTGATTTCCAAGGGGAGATTTGCCGATTATATGCAATTGCTCAGAGATTCCTACAGAGAAGGGAATCTGGATGGCGTGATGTGCCGCAAACTCATCAGTGTGGATTGGCAAGGTTTTGTTTATGATTGTGACTTCAACCAGATGCTGGGATTGCCGTTGTATAGTGAGGGGAAATTTCGTCCTCACCTCTCCGGTTTGATCGGTAAGGAGATGCAAGGCAACCCCATTGTTGTGATGGATCACTGCTATGGTTGTACTGCGGGGCAGGGATCCAGCTGCGGCGGAGCGCTGAAATAGAAGCGTATTTTTGATAGGGTGAGCCATCAGAACTAGCCTGGACTATTCATAAATGCTGCCTCACCCTTGCTTGTTCCTTTGTCCGCAACGAATCCACCGTCGGTCGTCCGTATGCGTGGCTACGGCCTCCTTCCTCGGAATCCGTTGTGAACAGAGAACCTGCACAATCATTACGGCGATTTATGAATAGTTCAGGCCAAGGAGTTTCGAGAACTATGAGCATGCAAGCCAGCGTATTGGACCGCTATTCGGATGGCGCGGAGTCGCGCCAGGAAGATCTGTGCTGCCCGGTGGATTACAATCCTGAATTATTAAAGCTGCTACCCGAAGAAATCATCGAAAAGGACTATGGTTGCGGTGATCCGTCCGCATATGTGCGCAAAGGTGACACGGTACTCGATCTGGGTAGTGGTGGCGGAAAAATTTGTTATATGGCGGCGCAACTGGTGGGTGATGATGGCCATGTGATCGGCGTCGATATGAACGATGATATGCTGGCCTTGGCGCGCAAATATCAGGTCGAAATGGCCGAAAAGATCGGTAGTGACCGCGTATCTTTCCATAAGGGTTATATCCAGGATCTGGCACTGGACCTTCATTCAACGGAACGATGGCTGGCTGAACACCCGGTCAGCAACGACGATGGTCTGGCTGCCCTGAAGCAGTTCCAGCATAAGCAGCGACATGAGCATCCGTTACTCGCCGACAATAGCGTCGACTTGGTGGTATCCAACTGCGTATTGAATCTGGTGGATGCAGTCGAGAAAGACCAGCTGATTCGCGAAATTTTCCGGGTACTTAAGCCTGGAGGGCGCGTAGCGATTTCCGATATCGTGTCTGATGAAGAAGTACCTGAACACCTGCATCGAGATCCCGAATTATGGAGTGGCTGTATTTCCGGTGCATTTCAGGAGCACGCGTTTATCAAAGTATTCCTTGATGCCGGTTTTATGGGGGTAGCCATTGATAAGTGGGATGAGAAACCGTGGCGGGTGGTGGAAGGGGTCGAATTCCGTTCGGTGACGTTAATGGCAACCAGACCGGAGGATACCGAATGTCTGGATTACGGTCACGCCGTGATTTACAAAGGGCCATTTTCGGAGGTGCATGATGACGATGGCCGTGTCTATTATCGAGGCGAGCGTATGGCGGTATGTCAGCATACCTACCATTTCCTGACAGAGGGTCCTTTTGGTGAATGTTTCGTCGGTATCGAACCCGCCAACACATCCAAACCAAGCAAATTTTGCGCTCCTGCAGGTACGCATCGACCTGTTTCCATGACTAAGGGCGGCACGCATTCTGGTTTTAGCGGAGGGTCTTGCTGCTAGCCTGCATACCCACTCACAAAATGTCGTGGGCAGCCTCTGCTTTGGTGTAATGTGTCCGGGTAATGCGGAACATGTTTTGCAGCAAGGGGGACAAAAGCAAGTGTCGCGTCAAGGTGTGGCTCAATCTGCTGTGAAGCTTTCCGCACCGCGGCGCATGCCGACAGGACCCGTCCGCGTCATCTCGATCACACCGTTGGGTTCCAGCATGCGCAGAAAGGCGTCCAGTTTCCTGGCTTTGCCGGTTAGTTCCAGCGTATAGCTGGATTTGGACACATCCACCACACTGGCCCGAAATACCTCGGCCATGCGTAAAACTTCGGCGCGTGTGTCCTCCGAAGCACACACCTTGACCAGAATCATTTCGCGCTCCATGTGTTCCTGGCGTGTTAGGTCCTCGGCTTTGATGACGGGGATCAGCTTGTTTAACTGTTTCTTAATTTGCTCGATTACATGCTCGTCACCGCGCGTTACCAGGGTCATGCGGCTCATCGAGGCATCCATGGTCGGGGCCACGTTGAGGCTCTCGATATTATAGCCGCGCGCTGAGAACAGGCCCGTGATACGCGTTAGCACACCAAATTCGTTCTCCACCAGTACGGTAATGGTATGCCTCATGCCAGCACCATCTCATTTAACGCGGCACCGGCAGGCACCATGGGATAGACATTTTCCTCTCTGGTGATGACGAAATCAATGATAGTAAACGTCTCACGGTTGGCCAGCGCCTGTTGGATGGTTGCCTCAACATCTTGCGGTTTTTCCACCCGGAAACCCTTGCCGCCATAAGCCTCCGCCAACTTGACGAAATCCGGCAGCGAATCGCAGTAGGAGTGCGAGTAACGAGACTCGTAGAACATTTCCTGCCATTGACGCACCATGCCCATGTAAGAGTTGTTCATTATAGCGATAATGACCGGCAACTTATGTTGTTTGGCCGTGGACAGTTCCTGGATGCTCATCTGGATTGAAGCATCGCCAGCGATGTCAATCACGGTTGCCGCAGGCTCCGCAATCTGCGCGCCGATGGCGGCGGGGAACCCAAAGCCCATGGTGCCCAGCCCACCGGATGTGATCCAGCGATGCGGCTTCTTGAATCCATAATACTGCGCCGCCCACATCTGATGCTGACCTACTTCCGTGGTTATAATAGCGTCACCTTTGGTCAGTTCGTGCAGCTTGCTGATCACGAACTGCGGCTTGATACTACCGTCCGCATCCTGATCGAAATGCAGGCAGTCTCTGGCCCGCCATTCCTCAATCTGATGCCACCAGACCTTCAATGCTTCGGCGCCGGGTTTGGCGTTTGCAGCCTTGAGCGCTTCCAGCATTTGTCCTAGCACCACCTTCACATCACCGACGACGGGCAGGTGTGCGTGTACATTTTTGGAGATGGAAGATGGATCCACATCCACATGGATGATTTTGGCTTCCGGCGCGAAAGCCTCTATTCTGCCGGTTACCCGGTCATCAAAGCGTGCGGCAATGGCAATCAGCAGGTCGCAATGAGACACGGCCATGTTGGCTTCGTAGGTGCCATGCATGCCCAACATGCCGAGAAAATGCTTGTCGTCATACGGTACGCCACCCAGCCCCATCAGGGTGTTGGTGACCGGAAAATCCAGTTGGCGCGCCAGTTCAGTCAGTAATTCAGCGCTACCGCGAGCATTGTTGATGCCGCCACCGGTATAAAATATCGGACGCTTGGCTTCCAGCATCATTTTAACGGCGCGTTTAATCTGGCCGGTATGTCCTTTTCTTACCGGTTTGTAAGAGCGCATATCCACCGTTTCCGGATAGTGGAATTCACAAGAGGCAATCCCCACATCCTTGGGGATATCCACCAGCACAGGGCCAGGCCGACCCGTCGTAGCGATATGAAAAGCCTGGCGGATGGTGAGGGCCAAATCTTCGACATTCTTGACCAAAAAATTATGTTTGGTAGCCGAGCGTGTAATGCCGACGGTATCTGCTTCCTGAAAAGCGTCGTTGCCGATCATGTGGGTGGGTACCTGGCCTGAGAAGCAAACGGTTGGGATGGAATCCGCCAGTGAATCGGCCAGACCAGTCACCGCATTGGTGGCGCCCGGACCGGAGGTGACCAGCGCTACACCGCATTTTCCGGAAACACGCGCATAGCCATTGGCCGCGTGCAGGGCGGCCTGCTCGTGACGCACGAGAATATGGCGAAAGTATTTTTTCTTGAATATCTCGTCGTAAATGGGCAATACGGCCCCGCCGGGATAGCCGAAGACAATATCCACGCCCTCCCGTTTCAGGCATTCAACGAAGATTTCCGCGCCGGTAAGTTTCATTGCTGTATATTGTCCACCTTGTCTATTGGCGTTAAAATAGCAGGAAAGCGAACATAGGGAGACGCTTAAAGCGTGTCAAGCATACCCGGAAAGCGGGCATGTTTTTCGTGCAATTGTACGCGTTTAACGCAGGGAATATTGTGCGAACATTTGCTGATAATTGCGGCCTGAATCAAGATATAGCGACTCCAGCCTAAGCTGTGTGGGTACTTCAAACTGGCCTTGCAACATGGAGTGGAACTCGTCTCCACCCAGGAGAGAATGATGTATGGTAAGAAACAGGCGGTCCAGCGCCCCGGCTTTGATCAGCGTCTCGTGCACCTGCGGTCCGGCAATCATGTACGCGTTGGAAAACCCCAGGCCGGAAAGCTTGTGCCTGAGTGCGGTGCCGTCTACGCCCTTAGCCCCTCTGATACGGATGACATGCGCACCGCGATGTTCTAACATCATTTCTCGTGCGGGGTCTACTTTCCCTGCTGTGAATATGCAGATGTCTCGTCCGTGCACCATATCCAGCGCTTCTTCCGGAATATCCAGGCTGTTGCTGATAATGGCGATGGCGGGTTGGGCGCCCAGCCCCTGAGAGCGTCGCCAGTCCAGTAAATCAGTAAAATCCCGCGACCGCCCCATTGGCAATAAGTCCTGTGCCTGTCCTGCCGCCAGTTGGCGGAAATAGCGGCCTGAGGTAATCATCACATCAGCCTGTGCCGCTAATTCCTGATACAAACGCCAGTCACGTTTGTTCGCAATGGCTTCAGGCACGGAAAATTGCCCGCTGTCCGTATCGCGCAGGGCAATCCGGCCATCGACGCTAGCGATATAGTTGGAGTAAATCAGCACACCGCTATCCAGTGCCCGCCGCCGCAAATTTAACCCGAGATACAGCCCTTTAAGGTGTTTCTCCTCATGCGGCGTGGGATATAAGCACGATACGCTCATCTGCCGATGGACTCATCGGCCTCGAAGGTCGGGAGATGGCGGCAGCGATTCCCTTTATCAGATCGAGGCAGCACTTACTTGTCTTCTTTGACGTTTGCAACGCACCTGTATATATCTGTTCAAAGATACAATTGCGATCAAGGCGAGTAAGAATACCAATATTTGCATACCGCTTGGCTGGTCTGAATACCCAATCATGACGTGTAGAATCTCGCCAATAAAGCCGGACTGAGGCAACCAGGCGGAGCTGTCCCAGATCGGATCCATCAGTGGAGGCAGGACATCAATGGTGACCAGATTCTGGATGGACTGGGAGGCCATGCCTGCCGCGAGCAACATAAGAATCCAGCCAATGATGCCAAACACATGTTTGAGCGGGATATGTACCAGCCCCTTATAGATGGCATATCCGACCAGTGCGCCGGATAGCACCCCCAGAGAGCCGCCCACCAATATATTAAAACCATCGTTCTGAATGGATTGCGCCGCGCCAAACAGAAAAAAAACGGCCTCGCCACCTTCGCGCATGACCGCGGCCATCGAAACAACCGCCAGTGCTGTCCTGGGTAACTCGCCTTCAACCACGGATTGACCGATATGACGCATATGCTCAGTCATTTCCCGGCCATGTTGACTCATCCAGATCACCGTCCATGCAATCAGTACGGATGCCAGCATCAGCAGCCCGGCATTGAGCAAAAATTCCCCACTACCCGTGAAGGAGCTTTCCACTTCACTCATAAATACCGCGAATAATATCGCGCCACCCACACCGGCGATGCTACCTATGGTGATCCATCGGCGTGAGCCCGGCACTCCCTTGGTCGCGGCCAGTAGCACCCCGAGCACCAGCGCCATTTCCAGCATTTCACGAAAAACGATAATCAGTGCGGAAAGCATCAAATCCTCCTGGATGTCGTAGCTGATGGCTTCTTACGAAATCATCAGAGCGTCCATGAATGGACGTGAAAACCAATCATCATTACCCCGAGACGCATTTGGCGCAATGGCCAAAAATAACCAACTGGTGCCCGGTCACGGCAAATCCTTTTTCTTTGGCCGCAGCCTCCTGCAAAGCTTCAATTCTGTTCTGAGTAAATTCTTCAATAGCGCCACACTCAGTACAAACCATATGATCGTGGTGCGATTTATCAGCGCGCTCATAACGTTTCTTGTCCGCTAACTGGATGCTGGCAATCAGGCCAACGTCTTCCAGCGCGGCAAGGCCCCGGTACACCGTAGCAATACCAACGGATTCTCCCCGATCACCCAGCTCACGGCTGATTTCCTCGGCATCCCAATGCCGGTTGGAGGCGTTAATCAGGTCCAGTATGGCCTGACGCTGAATGGTTAAGCGTCTCATAACGAGGAATGATAACTATTATCACTTTTAATGCAATAAGGAGTTTCCGGATCATCCATTCACGCGATACGCCATTCGGTAAGCGATGCACGGGTGCCGCCATCGCTGATGCCCAGAATTATCCTCCTGAACTATCCATAAATTCTGCCATGCCCTTGCTTGTTCCTTTGTTCGTACCGAATCCCTCGTCGGTCGCTCGCATGCACGGCTACGGTCTCTCTCCTCGGAATCCGGTACGAACAAAGGCCCAGCGCAATCATCGTGGCGATTTATGAATAGCGCCTCACCCTGCTTCGCGGCGCCCAATCCGAGAGTAACAAAATCAAGTACTTACGATTTTGTTACTCAAGAATGATGTCCTCGTAAAAAGTCCACAAAGATGATTTTAGGGGGGTCAAAAACCTTAAGGTGGACTCTAAAAATCGATTCTGGGGCAAATGGTGAGGCCGTTTTCTTTTTTTACCTATGGCGTTAGACTTTTTGGGGTTCATCCGGCAAACGCGTACGTTCAGTGTTAGGTTTCGCCAAAAGAGTGTCAGGTGGAATCATGTCAACGAGTCTCCTTGCCCATGCCTTTGGCATCCCCTCCGGTTATCAATATC
>CAZUWV010000012.1:1863-31306 GCA_964624255.1 uncultured Zetaproteobacteria bacterium | reverse complement strand
AGACTGTTGCTGTGGGCGATGGGGCAAACGATTTGCCCATGATTCTCGCGGCAGGCCTCGGTATCGCATTCCATGCCAAACCCGCGGTGGCCGCACAGGCAGCCTGCGTGGTTGGCGAAGGAGGCCTGGATCGCGTGCTGGAATATCTGCGATAGCGATTGGCAAAACCCGACGCTCCTTGATGACAGAGTCCATTGAAAAACATCATGTGACAACGGTGCGGAAACATGGTTTGACCTCGGAAAAATCATGATAAGGCCCGCATTGCATTCAGGCTGATGGAGGGTGGGTTTTCGCCGTACCAAACAACAAGGGGGAGAGCTCGTCTCCCCCTATATATATATTTAGAACAAGATTACATCAACGCCTCGGCAGACAACACCGTGGTCCTGTTGGTAAATCTTTTCAGGCCAGAGGCGCTGAGGGTTCCTGTCGGGTCGGTGATTTTCTCATTATCAAAGACCAGGTTTAAATTAAAATTCTGATACATTCTGTATGTGGCGGCCAACTGGAACTTTTGCGATTTTATGTTTCCTTGTGTCAGCCCCTTAAATCGTTTGTAGCCATAACCGATACCAACCAGAAAGCGATCAATCGGTTCGACTTCCACGCGAGCCGAGTAGGCATCAAACGTTTTTCCCGCCGTATTAAATTTTCCAGTCGCATTCATCGCACGACCGAAACCCGGTCCGGCAGGCATGCCGGGAGAACCGTAGAAATTACCTGCGCCACTCGAACTGGTACGGCCCGCAGCATGCGCCCAGTCGGCATAAATACCGACGCTCATGTCATGGACCTCGCCCTGGAGCTGTACGTCAACAAACTGCAGGTTCATCGGTATCCGGGTATTTTCCAGCTTGGCACCCATCATATTGGGTTTATTCAGGAAGCCTGCGGAGGTTGTCCCGCTGCCACCGCCCGTGCCTGCGGTGCCAGTCACATAGCCAAAGCCAATCAGTGTATCCCAGTCACCAAGATTCAGCGTTGCCACGGCGCGTAACAGGTATCCCCATCGAGTTCCAAGGTTGGTGACGCCCGTAGTCTCTCCCGCAGGCGCAACCATGGCGAGTTGGATATAACCGAGGTCCTTATAGCGCACCCATGCGCCGATACCCGTGGTTAGTTTGGTGAAACCCGAAGCGGTGATGGCCGATACATCCTGACCCGAAAGTTTGTCACCGCGATGCCCAAACACATTGGAGACTTCCATGGCATTGGACGCGCCCCATGGCGATTTATGAATACCCAAGCCAACCTGAAAATTATCGTTGAGCCGTACCGAGTTCAACAACATCCAGACGGGCGTGGGGTTTTTATTCAGGAAGGAATTACCATCGGATCCGCCTGTGAACATGATGAATGCGCCTGTATGCTTGCCAACACGCCCGGCAATAAACAGCCTGGCCTTATCCGGTATGGTGTAGGTGGTTTTGGATGTTTCCCCGTCGCCCGTCGTATGGGTCGCGGTTGCAACAACATCCATAGTCATATTCAGTACCGCAGGGATGGATAGATTATCATCCTCGACCAGTGCCTGATCACCCACATCAGTAAATGAATTGAACATAAATTCCCGACCAAACGCCTTGAGCGCCGGAAAGGTCTGGAAGTGGCAGCTCAGGCAAGCTGCGCCAGTCTGGCGCGCAAACGCCGGAAGCGCTTCGGCTTTGTTCGGCAACAGCACGATGCCGGATACTGCAAGTAAAGTAAAAGCGGCAATTGTAAAGAGTCTTTTCTTCATAAAATTTGGTTTCCTCCAATATTTAATGGCGACCCGGTTAAGTGATTTGAGCCTTATTTGATTTCCTTCCCTCTGTTTCCGCGCTCCCCTTCGGTCTACTTGCGACCCATCCATCCGTTGGCTCGCAAGCAGGAAAAGCATGAATCCACGTAGAGACCAGAGCGACACTGTGGGTGGCGGGTGATGGGGTCAACATTTAATAAGTTATTATGTGTCATTTTGTCACATCCGAAAGATAATCATCACGAAGAAAAATAAAGTTCTTCTATTGCAGTGTATTATCTATATTTATTTGGCCATATGTCACCGACTATTTAGTGTATAAGGTCTCATAAATAGGAATATTTCCCGTAGTAATTCCTATTTATGAGAATCAATCTCCCAATTTTCGGTACAGGGTGGAGAGGCCGATACCCAGACGCTGACTAGCCTCCTCCTTATCCCCGTTGCAGATCTCGATTGTTTGCAAGATCAGGCTACGTTCAAAATTTACCGTTGCTTTCGTCAGCTTCATCTCCTTCCCGCTACCGCGAGTTTCCCGAGGCGGGATATTCAATTGACCATTGACAGCCAGGAGCAACGCCCGCTGCAGCGTGTTCCCCAGCTCGCGCACATTGCCGGGCCAGTCCTGCGCCCGCAGCCACAGGCATTGCCGTGCATCCAGAGGCTCAACCTGAATGGCATTATCCGTAATGAGATTTGCCAACAGGGAGATGGCCAGGGGAGCGACATCCTCTCGCCGTTCGCGCAGGGGTGGAATATGTATGTGGAGAACATCCAGGCAAAAGTATAAATCCTCGCGGAAGCGTCCCTGCCAGGCCTCGTTTTTGAGATCCTTATTGGTAGCAGCGATGATGCGTGCCCGGAACGGATATTTTTGTGTATCGCCCAGTGGCCGAAAATGACCATCATCCAGAACATGCAATAGCCTGGCCTGCATGGCCAGTGGTAATTCGCTGACCTCATCCAGGAATAATGTCCCCTTGCCAGCCGCAGACAGCAGGCCTTCCTGATCCCGGTTGGCACCGGGAAACGCCCCCCGTTTGTAGCCAAAGAGTTCGCTTTCCATCAATTCTCCGGAAATGGATGAGCAATTGAACTGGATAAAGGGTTCGGTATCGCATTCACCACACATATGAATAAGACTTGCCAGCCTTCTCTTACCTACCCCCCTCTCCCCCTGGATGAGGGCTGATGACCGGACGGTGGCAGCCTTTTCCGCCAGATAACGGACATGGCGCATAGCTGGCGAATCTCCCATGGAGGCCAATTTCCCTTCATCCCGCAGAATGGAGGTCATGTTCTTCAGCCGTCGTTCCAGTTCGAGCTTTTCATTGAGGCGCATTAACCGCGCCAGCAGCTCGTCAAAACGTATGGGCTTGGATACATAATCATAGGCACCGTTCTTCAGTGCCTGTTCGGCGACATCCCTGTTGCCGAATGCCGTCATCAGGATGCATGGAACAGGGTTATTTCGGGATTTAATATCTCGCAACAGGTCGAAAGCACTGCCATCGGGAAGGCGGATGTCACTCAGAACCGCATCGACATCCTTGTCTGCAAGTTGCCCGCATGCACTTTGCAGGCTGTCCGCTTCCAGCATCTCATGACCCTCTTCAGCCAAAATTTCCACGATACCTTGACGTATGTGACGCTCATCCTCGACAACAAGTATTTTCATCTCGCGCCCTTCAATGGTGACAACGTTCGACAATCGCTGTCGCTTTGTTTACGTCGCACCAATCTTCACACGGCCAATTTCCCGGCATAAATAACCTCCAGACCTCCGCCTGTTTCCACACATACCTTTCTCATGCCACAATGTGCCCATGCTACATCATCATCAACACGACATCCTGTATCACCGGGTACTGGCGCTGGCCGCGATGGTGCAATGTACGCATCTCGTTAGCGGTATCGCCCGCAAGGGCGTAGCCGATGTCGCAGAAATTGAAACCTGCATCTCCAGCATCCTTGTCCCTTCCGGGGACACAGCTGAGGAAATATACGGTGGTATCGAAAAATTACGCGCCGGGCTGATTACGCTATCCCGTTTATTACAGGGCAAGGATATGGGCAAGGACTTCCAGCGAACCAAGGAAGTGATGGCTTACACGGCAAACATCATGGCGCTGGAACGTAAATTGGCCCGTAATCCCGCCATCCTGAAGCATCTGGCTGCAGGTATACAACGCATTGAGAAACAATCTGAATATTTCAATGGCCCCATGCATGACAACGTTATTGCGGCCATCGCTGATTTATATGGCGAAACCATCAGTACCATGAAGCCTCGCATTATCGTGCGCGGCAAGCCCGACTATTTGCGTAACAGCGGCAACACCAACAAGGTTCGCGCGTTGCTGCTGGCAAGTCTCCGCGGGGCGCATCTATGGCATATGCACGGAGGTAATCACCTGCAGCTGCTGCTACGTCGGCGCGCAATGAGCAGAAAAGCCGCAGAATTATTGAGCCGCATTTGATCTTCTCCGTAAAAGGCCATTCACGGCTTTTTTAGTCTGAAGTCGGACTCTGGAGGGAAACTGCCTGTTGAATTTGGATGCCTTATGTGTTTATGTTCGCCCTATGTATCGTTCGGCGAACCATTATCGCAAAAGTGTGATAATCATCTTGGCTGTATTTTTTGTACAGTTCGTTGTGGTGGGTTTTTGTGCGATTCCATCGGTACATGCCGCGCCCGCCACGATGCACAACAGCATGGGTATGCAGTGCATCATGGATATGTCCACACAGGCAGGGCAGGGCGCACCGACCGGGCAGAATATGCCGGAATGTACGCACTGCACAACACCTGATTTCAGTATCTTTTCGAATCAGGCCAGCGATGCGCCGACCACCTGGGCGCTCGTCGCCGTCTTGTCGGTCCTTCAATATCAAACCCGTCCGGCGTCCGGACAGGGGCAACCTTCGTTCGTCGTCCCCGAGGCACCGCCTCGGAGTTCTTCCCTTCTCTACCAAAAAACCCTTCGTATCCGACTGTAGTTAAAACCTCCTGATATTTACCGCCAGGGCATTGTCCCTGCGGATGTATACGCGTTTATTTTTTTCAGGAGGTTGATATGCCCAGAATTATCGCTGTGTGCGGCTCTATTTTTGTTGCCATCAGTCTATCCATCATCCCGTTTCAGACGGATGTCAAAGCGCAGGAATTAACCGTTCCGGCACTTGAACCTGCCCTGGAGCAAGCCTTCGCGGGCCACAGCAACCATGTCCTCACGCTTGCCGAAGCCGACCGGATTGCATTAAAGATCAATCCGGGGCTGGCAAGTATGGCCAGCCGTGCCAGGGCTATCGCCGAAATTCCACCACAGGTAGGAACGCTTCCCGACCCCCATCTCGCCTTTGATGCCATCAACCTGCCGATGAATACGTTTTCCATGGTGCAGGAAAACATGACGCAATTGCGCGTGGGCTTGTCACAGGAAATACCCTTTCCCGGTAAGCTCAGGCTGAAGAAAGAGGCCGCACAGTTCGAGGCAAAATCGGCCGACTTCGATGTTGCGGAGACCAGGCTGAGACTGATTCGTAATGTACATATTTCATGGTGGAACCTGCTTTATCTGGACCGGGCACTGGAAATTATCAAGCGCAATGAGAAATTGCTCCGACAATTCATCACCATTGCTGAAACCAAGTACAAGGTCGGAGAAGGTTTGCAGCAGGACGTGCTACTGGCGCAAGTGGAACTTTCCACGTTGCTGGATATTAACATCCGCCTTGTGGGTGCCCGCAGGGACGGACAATCGCGCCTGAACAAATTGTTGAATCGGTCCACGCAGTTACCCATACGCCTTCCAGGCAAGGTAAATGAAACACTGCCGCAGATGCCATCGGAGGCAAGACTGCTCCAGATCGCCCAGAAGGCCCGGCCATTGCTGGCCAGTCAAAGCGAGCACGTCAAAGCGGCTGAAAAGAGGGTAGGTCTGGCTAAACTGGACTATTATCCTGACTTCAAGGTCGGCGCAGGGTATGGCCTCCGCCAGGGAAGCAATACGGGCCGCGGTGGTTCTCGCGCAGATTTCCTCACCCTCGGCGTAAGTATTAACTTGCCGATTTACACCTCGACCAAGCAGGACCGCGCCCTGGCACAGCGTAAAGCGAACGTGGCGAAAGAACAGTTCGCGCTACGCGACGACACAGAGGCCGTCTGGTCCGAAGCTTCAAGAGCGCTTGCCAATTATATCAAAGCAAAAAAGAGGGCATCCCTGTTCAAGACCGGAATTATCCCGCAAGCCAGCCAGACCGTGGATTCCATGCTCGCCGGCTACCAGGTGAGCAAGGTGGATTTCCTCAATCTCGTCCGTTCCCAGATTACGCTCTACAACTATGAAACGCTCTACTGGAAGGCCCTGGCAAGTGCAAGGCAAAACCTCGCACGCCTGGAGGCTGCCATCGGCCAAAAAATCGGTAAGGAGATTACGCATGAATAAAAAAGCCATAGGCGTTGCCATTATCACTCTGATATTGGGCATGGGCGGAGGCTACTGGCTGGCATACCGGCATGCAGGCCTGTCCGCAAAGATGGACCACTCGGGGACTATATCCAAACAGAAGGCGAAGGCTGATCGTAAACTTTTATTTTACCGTAACCCGATGAACCCGGAGGTCACCTCCACCGTTCCCGCCAAGGATAGTATGGGCATGGCTTATATTCCGGTCTATGCCGATAATGCCCAATCTGGCAATGACCCTGCGGGCACGGTCAGGATCGACCCGGTGACTGTACAGAATATCGGCGTACGCACGGCCAAGGCCGTGCGACAGGCACTGACTCGCGAGGTACTGAGTGTAGGCCGCGTGGCTTATGATGAAAAACTAATTACCCGTTTACACCCCAAAATTAAGGGCTGGATCGGCAAGGTGCGCGTGAGTGAAACAGGTCAACCGGTAAAGAAAAATGAAATCCTGTTGTCGATTTATTCACCGCAACTGGTGTCCAGCCAAGAGGAATATCTGCTGGCCCTGAATAATGAAAAAACACTGAAAGACAGCCCTTTTCCAGATATTCGCCGCGGCGCGTCGGACCTGCTACGGTCCACCCATGACCGGCTTGAGCTACTGGATGTCCCCGAACATCAGATAAGAGAACTGAAGAAAACACGTAAGGTCATGAAATTTCTGCACATCCATTCGCCCTTTGACGGCATTGCAGTCAAAATCGGTGCCCGCGATGGGCAGTACGTTACGCCAAAAACCCAGATCTACATGATTGCCGACCTGTCCACGGTATGGGTCTATGTAGATATTTACGAATATGAACTACCATGGATCAAGCTTGGAGATGAAGCTTCCATGAAGCTCATAGCCCTGCCGGGGCAGACCTTCACCGGCAGAATAAAATATATCTACCCCTATTTGAATGGCAAAACACGCACGATCAGAGTGCGCCTCGAATTTAAAAATCCTGACCTGAAACTCAAGCCCAATATGTTCGCTGATGTCAAAATACACGTCCAGAAACAGGCGGATGCTCTTGTCATTCCTAGTAAAGCCGTGCTCCGTACGGGAACCCGTAACCTGGTGTTCGTGGTGCGAGGCCCCGGAAAATATGAACCACGCGATGTCAAACTAGGTATTAGTTCGGCGGGGCTGGTGCAGATACTCGCTGGCGTAAAGGAAGGCGAGGACGTCGTGACCAGCGCCCAGTTCCTTATTGACTCCGAATCCAAACTGCGCGAAGCCGCCGCTAAAATGATGGAAGTAAAAAAACCCACCGTGGCCAACCCACGCCCTGACATGGATGAGGCCAGCAGAGATATGGATATGAAGGGTATGAACATGAAAAAGGGAAAGAAATAAGCGCCCATGATTCAGGCGATTATCGACAGCTCGCTCAAAAACCGTTTTCTGGTACTGATTGCCACCGGCTTTCTCATCGCTGCCGGCTACTGGGCGATCAAGAATACGCCGCTGGATGCCATTCCCGATTTATCCGACGTGCAGGTTATCGTGTTCACCAAGTATCCAGGACAGGCGCCGCAGGTGGTCGAGGATCAGGTAACCTACCCGCTGACCACCGCCATGTTGTCCGTGCCGTTCGCCAAGGTGGTGCGCGGCTATTCCTTCTTTGGTTTCTCCTTCGTGTATATCCTCTTCAAGGACGGGACGGACATGTACTGGGCCCGCTCGCGCGTGCTGGAATATCTGAATTTCGTCCGCGATCAATTGCCTCCCAATGTCAACCCCACCCTGGGACCGGACGCCACGGGCGTCGGCTGGGTGTATGAATATGCGCTGGTGGACAAATCGGGTAAACACGACCTGTCCCAGCTCCGCTCCATTCAGGACTGGTATCTGCGCTACCCGCTGCAAACGGTGGCGGGTGTGTCCGAAGTAGCTTCCATCGGTGGCTACGTCAAGCAGTATCAGGTGGAGGTGGATCCCAATATCCTGCTGGCCTACCACATTCCGCTATCCAGGGTAAAACATGCAATTCAGCGTAGCAACAACGATGTCGGAGGCAGGCTCATTGAGCGTAGCGAAACCGAATTCATGGTGCGTGGACTGGGTTACATCAAGTCGCTGAATGATTTGAGGAAAATCGTCGTGGGTGTGGACAAGAACGGCACCCCCATTCTTTTGAGGAATGTCGCCAATATACATCTGGGCCCAGAATTGCGCCGTGGCATCGCTGACCTCAACGGCCAGGGCGAGGTGGCTGGTGGCGTCATTATCATGCGTTACGGGGCGAACGCCCTGTCTACCATCAAAGCCGTAAAGGCAAAATTGAAGGGGCTCGAAGCAGGCCTGCCCGCAGGCGTGAAGATTGTACCCGTCTATGACCGCAGCAAGCTGATCGAGCGGGCGGTGAACAATCTCAAGGACAAGCTTCTGGAAGAGTTCATTGTCGTCTCGCTAATCTGTCTGCTGTTTTTGCTGCATGCGCGTTCGGCACTGGTCGCCATTATCTCCCTACCAATCGGAATCATTATCGCCTTCATCATTATGCGCTGGCAGGGTATCAATGCCAATATCATGAGCCTCGGTGGCATCGCCATCGCTATCGGTGCCATGGTTGACGGTGCCATCGTCATGATTGAGAACGCGCACAAACATCTGGAACAGGCGGTCAGAAACAAGGGGGAAGAACTGAATACCGCCGAACGCTGGCTGGCCGTGGGTACGGCATCCAAGGAAGTGGGACCGGCACTGTTTTTCTCACTGCTTATTATTACTGTATCGTTCCTGCCGGTATTCACGCTTCAGGCCCAGGAAGGACGGCTATTTTCGCCACTGGCGTTCACCAAGACCTACGCCATGGCTGGTGCCGCTATTCTGGCCATCACCCTGGTACCCGTTTTGATGGGTTATTTTATCCGCGGAAAAATTCCACCCGAGAACAAAAACCCGATCAATCGCTTTTTACTCTTTATCCATAGACCGATGCTGGCCAAAGTCATTCACTGGCGCTGGAAAAGCCTGGCTGTAGCCATCCTGCTACTGGCTGCGACGGCATATCCACTATCCAGGATTGGTAGCGAATTTATGCCTCCGCTGGATGAAGGAGATATCCTTTATATGCCTACAACCTTTCCCGGTATTTCCATCACCAAGGCCAAGGAGCTCATGCAACAGACAGACCGGATACTGAAATCTTTTCCCGAGGTGAAAACGGTATTCGGCAAGGTGGGCCGTGCCGAGACCGCGACCGATCCCGCACCCTTGTCCATGCTGGAAACAACCGTACAGCTAAAACCCAGAAAGGCATGGCCCAACCCGGACAAAACGACGAAGATGTTGATGCACGAAATGGATCAGGCCATCCGTTTCCCCGGCGTCGCCAACGCCTGGACCTATCCGATCAAGACACGCATCGACATGCTTTCCACCGGTATCAAGACGCCCATCGGCATCAAGATATCCGGGCCCGACCTGGCTATACTGGAAAACAGCGTCAAGAAAATCGAACTGGTCTTAAAAACCATGCCGGATACCCTCTCCGCCTTCGGTGACCGTACTGTGGGCGGCTACTATCTGGATTTCGACATCAATCGTGATGCCATCGCTCGCTACGGTCTGACCATCGGTGACGTGCAGGACGTTATCCAAAGTGCCATCGGTGGTGTCAATGTGACGCAGACGGTGGAAGGGTTGGAGCGCTATCCGGTCAATCTGCGTTATCCGCGTGAGTTGCGCGATAACCCGGAACAGCTGGGACGTGTACTCATTCCTACCCCGACCGGCGCACAAATACCGCTATCTCAGCTGGCGACAATTACCACCCGGAGAGGGCCACCTTCCATCAAGACAGAGAATGCCCGCCCTAACGCATGGATATATGTGGACATCAAGACCTCGGATATCGGTGGTTATGTCGCCAGAGCCAAAAAGTTGATTGGCGAGCAGATTAAATTACCATCCGGCTATACTATCGCATGGTCCGGACAATTTGAGTACATGGAACGGGCCAATGCGCGCCTGCGGCTTGTCGTACCCCTGGCCCTGTTCATTATCTTTCTGCTGCTGTACCTGAACTTCGGCAACGTCATCGCTCCCGTTATCGTCATGCTCTCCATCCCGTTCGCGCTGATCGGCGGTTTCTGGCTGGTATATTGGCTCGGCTTCAATATGAGCGTAGCCGTGGCTGTTGGCTTTATCGCACTGGCCGGTGTATCGGCGGAAATCGGTGTGCTGGTGCTCACGTTTATCGATCAAGAAGTCAGAAAGTCGCGCCACGGCAAGGGGCGTGCATTGAAGCAGAGAGAGATCATGGCGGCGGTTCTGGACGGGGCCTCGCAACGCGTGCGCCCCATCGCCATGACCGCTACGGCCATCATCGCCGGTCTGCTGCCAATCATGTGGAGTTCCGGCACCGGTTCGGAGGTCATGAAGCGTATCGCGGCACCCATGGTCGGCGGCATGTTGACGGCCACGTTGCTGTGCCTGCTCGTGTTGCCTCTGATCTACGGCATCATTCTTCAATTCCAGGAAAAGCGACTGGAGAAGCGGGATACGGAACTCATGAAACAAAAACCCGTGAGTGGGATTCCGGGCTGATGTTGTCGGGTCCGGGCTTGGTCTGTATCCCGCACATGGTATTTATCCCTGCTGCATCGCCGACTTGCATGCGTTGTGGCAAGCATCCAGGGGACGGGAGGAAGTAATGCTCAAAAAGATCATTGATGGCTCATTGAAGAATGGCATGCTGGTATTTATGGCTACGGCGTTCCTGATCCTGGCCGGTATCTGGTCGGTGAGAAACATCTCGCTGGATGCCATCCCGGACCTCTCCGACGTACAAGTCATCTTGTTTACCAAGTTCCCCGGCCAGTCACCGCAGGTGGTGGAGGATCAGGTCACCTACCCGCTCACCACCACTATGCTACAGGTTCCGCGAGCCAAACTGGTACGCGGCTATTCCTTCTTTGGTTTCTCCTTCGTGTATATTATTTTCGACGAGGGTACAGATATGTACTGGGCGCGTTCGCGCGTACTGGAATATGCCAATTCCGCTGCCTCGCAACTGCCTGCAGGCGTCCAGCCCGTGTTGGGTCCAGACGCCACCGGTGTCGGATGGATTTATGAATATGCGCTGGTAGACAAAACAGGAAAGCATAGCCTGGCCGAGCTTCGCACCCTCCAGGACTGGGTTATCCGCTACCGCCTGGAAACGGTCAAGAATGTATCCCAGGTTGCTTCCGTAGGTGGCTACGTCAAGCAGTATCAAGTGGAAGTGGATCCCAATATTCTGCTGGGCTACAACATCCCGCTTTCCAAGGTGAAGCATGCCATCCTGCGCTCGAACAATGATGTTGGCGGGCGCTTGGTGGAAATGGGTGAAACAGAATTTCTGGTGAATGGTCTGGGCTATATCAAGTCTATTGACGACCTGAACCAGATACCGGTGGGCGTGGACAAGAATGGCACGCCCATCCGTCTGAAGGATGTAGCTCACGTACATCTGGGCCCGCAAATCAGGCGTGGTGCCGTAGATTTTGATGGCCTGGGTGAAACAGCGGGCGGTATTGTCATTATGCGTTTCGGTGAGAACGCGCTGACCACGATTAAAGCCATACGTATAAAAATTGCCGAATTACAAAAAATTATGCCGAAAGGCGTGAAAATCGTGCCGGTGTATGATCGTGGCGCCCTCATTGAGCGGGCTGTGTCCAATCTCAAGGAAAAACTGATTGAGGAATTTGTCGTCATCGCTCTGGTATGTCTGGTTTTCCTGCTACACGCTCGCTCCGCCCTCGTCGCCATCTTTACCTTGCCTATGGGTATGCTAATTGCTTTTATTCTGATGAAATTTCAGGGCTTGTCCGCCAATATCATGAGTCTTGGTGGCATTGCCATTACGCTGGGCGCCATGGTGGATGGCGCCATCGTACTCATCGAAAATGCACACAAACACCTTGAACATGGCGAAAAGAAGAAGGGGTCGGCACTGACAACTCCCGAGCGATGGACGGCAATTAGCGATGCCGCGAAAGAGGTGGCTCCCGCTCTGTTCTTCTCGCTTCTTATTATCACATCCTCCTATCTGGTGATATTCACCCTGCAGGAGCAGTCCGGTCGATTATTCAAGCCGTTGGCCTTTACCGCCACCTATATCATGGGCGCGGCGGCTGTACTCGCCGTAACGCTGGTGCCACTGCTGATGGGTTATTTCATCCGCGGCAGAATTATACCGGAGGAGAAAAATCCGGTGAATCGCCTCCTTAAAACCATCCATCGCCCGGCACTGGCCCATGCCCTGAAATATAAATGGATCACCCTTGGTATCGCCCTGGTCGTATTGCTGAGCGCGGCCTACCCCCTGGACAAGCTGGGTAGCGAGTTTATGCCACCGCTGGACGAAGGCGATATCCTCTATATGCCTACAACCCTGCCAGGTATCTCCATCACCACGAGTAAGGCAATGATGCAACAGATGGACAAGATTTTAATGACCTTCCCGGAAGTACAATCCGTATTCGGCAAGAATGGGCGGGCAAAAACATCTACCGACCCGGCCTCTCTGGCCATGACGGAAATCACTATCCGCGTCAAACCCAGAGACGAGTGGCCGGATCCATCCAAGACCACCAAGGAACTGGTTAGTGAAATGGATAAAGCCATTCATTTCCCCGCCGTGGCCAATTCATGGGGCTTTCCAATCAAAACGCGCATCGACATGCTGTCCACCGGTATCAAGACACCTGTTGGCGTCAAGGTTATCGGCCCGGATCTCGCTGTACTCCAGCGCCTCGGCAAGGAAATCGAGGATGTCCTGAATATGTTACCCGAAACCAAGAAGGCCATGGGTGACCGGGCCATGGGTGGCTATTACCTGGATTTCAAAATCAAGCGCAAGGAGGCGGCGCGCTACGGCCTGACCGTGGGTGATGTTGAGGATGTCATCCAGTCCGCTATTGGTGGCATGGATATTACGGAAACGGTGGAAGGCCTGGAACGTTACCCGGTCAATCTACGTTATGCGCGCGCTCTGCGTAGCAGCCCGGAGGCACTTAAGCGCATGCTGATCCCCACGCCGACAGGCGCACAGATTCCGATCGCCCAGGTCGCCGACCTGAAAATTCGGCGCGGACCACCCTCAATCAAGAGCGAAAACTCTCTGTCCGATACCTGGATTTATGTATCCATCAAAACCTCGGATATTGGTGGCTATGTTGCCAAGGCCAAAAAGGCCGTCGCTGCGCAGGTGAAGATTCCACCAGGATACAAGGTGATGTGGTCGGGGCAGTATGAATATATGCAGCAAGCCAACAAACGGATGCGCCTGGCCGCACCGTTGGTGTTGGTGATCATCTTCCTGCTGCTATATTTTAATTTCAAAACGCTGATCGAACCGATAGTGGTGATGGCTTCGGTGCCGTTCGCGCTGGCTGGCGGCGCCTGGCTGATCTATCTGATGGGCTACAACATGAGCGTGGCCGTGGATGTGGGCTTCATCGCGCTGGCCGGTGTGGCAGCCGAAATCGGCGTACTGGTGCTCACGTTTATCGGTCACGAGATGGAACGCAAACGCGCGGAACTCAAACGCCCGCTCTCTTCAAAAGAGGTGTTCGAGGCCGTATTGAATGGTACCTCCCAGCGGGTGCGTGCCATCGCCATGACGGCAGCCGCCATCATCGCCGGACTGCTACCTATCATGTGGAGTTCGGGTACGGGATCAAGCGTTATGCAGCGCATCGCCGCACCCATGGTCGGCGGCATGCTCACCACCCTCGTGGTTTGCCTGGTCGTAGTACCGGTATTTTACGGCATGATTTTACAATTCAAAGAGAAGCGCACCATCAGCACTATAGCGAAACTACAGGAGTAAAAAGGAGTCACCCCATGGAAATGAACCTCGTCATCGCCATCATCCGCACTGAAATGCTGGAACGGGTGGAGTCCTGTTTGGAAAAACTTGGCCTCGAAGGCATCAGCGTCAGTCGTGTCAAGGGTCATGGGGAGTATGAAAACTTTTACCAAAGGGATCATATGACGAGCTATGACCGCCTCGAAATATTTACTTCCGAATCAAAGGCGGAGGATATTGCCCGCTGCATCATAAGCGCGGCCCATTCCGGCCTGCCGGACGATGGTATCGTCAGCATCCTGCCGGTTCGAAGATTCTACCGCATACATGAGCAGACAAATCATGATGGTGAAAACATCAGAGGATAAAGAGCCTTTACAAGAACCATAAATACCAGGAGGAGAATGGCATGATAAGAAGCACAATAATGGGTCTGCTCGTAACGGGTGTCATGGGAATAAACCCTGCATTCGCATCATCTGGCCATCATGAAGGTGCGGATGCGCACCGTGGAACGATAAACGATGGTATGACCTACAAGGTGGAGCCTGTTCAGTTCGCCCGGGCCATGGACGGCGAGGCGGGGCACGGCATGGACCGCGAAATGGGTAAGGGTCACATGAACGGGAAAATGGCGGAACAAATGAAAGGCCACATGAATGGCATGTTTCTCATCAAAAAAGATATTGACGGATACCAGGTCAGCTTCCATGTCATGAAAGTACCGAAAGGCATGCAAAAGCATGGCGGGACATATCATGTAATGATCAAGGTGGAACGAGGTGGCAAGCCATTGACGGATTTAATCGTCAATTCCAGGGTCATACATCCCGATGGACAGCCCGAATCAAAAATGATGATGCGGATGGGTGACTGGTATATGGTCGGCTACAACCTGGAACATAAAGGAAAATATCAAATCATGGTGCTGTTCAAGACATCGGATGAAAAGAAACATTTTGGTGGTATTGAATACCAAACGCAGACACCTGTAAAATGATGAAAACAATGGCGAGAAAACACCACGTTATATTGAAATTTTTAACCGCCTCTGGAGGAATAAAATGAATGCTCTCATCTTCGCGCTTACCATAGTTGCCGCCCTCCTTGCGGGGCAAACGCCTGCGCTGGCGGCCCGTCATGCCGCCATTCAACATCGGCAAGTCATGAACCATGAGCAAGGCTTTATTGTTAAAAAGGGTATTCGTGACAATTACACAGTTATCTTTCATGTCATGCGCTCGCCGAAAGGCATGCGATACAGCAAGAATCAATACCACCTGATGGTCATCGTCGAGAAGAACAACAAAGCGATTCTTGGCCTTCACATGATCTCCAAAGTTCTTCACCCCGATGGAACCACTGAAAAAAAGGTCATGATGCACATGGGGGAATGGTATATGGCACTTTATAATTTGAGTCATGATCAGGGGAGGCACTGGATTACCGTACAATTTGATATATCCGGCAAGAAATATTCCGCTGGTACGTATTACCCGGAAATGGATTTTTCAAGGATGGCTCGATGAAAGAGATCACTGTCAGAATCGGTGGTATGACATGTGATGGCTGTGAGGCGACTATCCGCAAGGCATTGCTCAAGCTGGATGGCATTTACGACGCGCGAGCCAATCATAAAACCGGTCATGTATGGGTAGGCATCAACGAATCGTCTTGCCGCATCGCGGAAATCGACAGGACCATCCGCAATCTTGGCTATCAGCCTGAGGAGATTTAACCATGCGACAGAAGAAAGACGACTAGAATATGCAGCGAGGAAGAAAAAATTGTCCTGTTTGCGGTATGGATGCCTCGACCACCGGCATCACCACCGAACACCTGGATACGCCTTATCACTTCTGCTCGCGACAATGCCGGGAAAACTTTATCGCGCATCCTGGGATATACCTTGGCATCAAGTCGCCGAAGAAGGAAGGAAAGCGCGTGATAAAACGGCGCTCTTTCATGCTTGGTCATCCCGTTCATGTATCTGTGGAAGACACCTTAAAAAAGGAGCTGTCTGAAATGATGGGTATTCTGGATGTGCGAATCACCGGTGAGAAAGTAGCGGTGACCTATGACTTGTTCGAAGCTACAGCGGAACAAATTGAGAGGGATATTGAACAGGCTGGTGCCAAACTGGGGGCAGGCTGGGCGAGCCGACTGAGACGTGGATGGGTCCATTACACCGAAGAGAATGAGCTGGATAACCTGGCTGTGAGCAATATGGCCTGTTGCAATACGCCACCCGCGAAGACGTAATCAAGTAGTAGCAGACAGGAGATTATCATGCATCATATCAAAACCATTGCCGGATTGGTGTTTGCGACCGTAATCATCGGTCTGGTCGTTATGTATTCGGGTATTATCAATGTTGCAGCCACATACCCTCATCACCCACTGACCCGATGGGGGCTGCACACGGCCATGGAACGCTCAGTGAGCTACCACGCCAGGAACATAAAGGCGCCGCCGCTAGATCAGTCGGGCATGGTCATGAATGGCTTTCGTCATTACCAGGAAATGTGCATGGGATGCCACCTTGCCCCCGGCATTTCCTCGTCAGAGATTCGTAAGGGGTTGATGCCCAAGCCGCCAAGGCTGCAACAAACAGTCCGGGGGTGGACACCAGCTGAATTATTCTGGATCGTTAAGAACGGCGTGAGAATGACAGCTATGCCTGCCTGGGGTCCATCCCATAGTGATAAAAAGATATGGGAAATCGTCGCCTTTCTCAAAAAACTTCCCGGCATGACGGCAGCCCAGTATCAAGCGATGGGTAAGCAAGCGGGACAAGGTGACGGTGACACAGATGAAGGCCGTACAGCGCACTGAACCTTGCTGACCACGGGAGGGGCTGACATGGCACGCGTTCCGCGTGTCTCACCCTGCAAGAAATGTGGTAATTTACGGGCTGCCTTGATCAAGGGTACGGCTACACATCGACCAATGACCTTCAGGGGTTTAAACCCGCCGCCCAGCGCCGGTAGGTTTGACCACGCTGGATTTGCCCAAATGAAAGACAACAGGTTAGTATCGCGCCCTCTGGAAAATCACGCAACAGGAGCGTAGGCACATGTCCCGAAACGATCCGAGCAACGCGCTCGAAACCATCAGAAAAACCAGGGAAAAAATCGGCGTAACGCTCGGGTCAATTATTGCGGTCCTGTTATGCGTGTATCTCTTTACCTATTCCTCACTGCTGTACTCCAGTATGTCGTATCTGTTCTGGGTGGAAGCCATCTCGCTCATCCCGATGATCCTGACGCTATTTTACCTGAAACAGGTGTCTTTCGTTCTCACTCGTCTTTGGCTTGGCCGGCGGCCGGGATGTCGTGAAAAGCTCGCTTCCATGACCTTTTCCGATTTGCAGTAGTCCGAGGCCATGAGTGAATTTGCGCTAACCCTGTTATCTTCCGTATTGGTGAATAATTTCGTCCTCACCAAATTTCTCGGTATCTGCCCGTTCCTCGGCGTTTCCAACAAGCTGGAAACAGCGGCGGGTATGTCTCTGGCTGTGTTGTTCGTGATGACGCTGGCTTCTACCGCATCATGGCTGGTACAACAATATATTCTGGTTCCTTACGACCTGCTGTACTTGCAAACTATTTTCTTCATTTTGATTATCGCTGTTCTGGTACAGTTTATCGAGATGATGGTCCACAAATCCAGCCCCGTACTTTATCAGGCTCTGGGGATTTTCCTGCCATTGATTACCACCAACTGCGCGGTCCTCGGCGTGGCGCTGCTTAATGTGCAGAAAAAACAAACTTTTATGACATCGGCATTGTACGGGTTTGGGTCCGCACTCGGGTTTGCTCTGGTACTTCTGCTGTTCGCAGGTCTAAGAGAACGTATCGAAAAAGCACCGGTCCCAACGGCCTTCAAAGGCTCGGCTGTCTCGCTGATTACAGCGGGCCTGATGAGCTTGGCCTTCATGGGTTTTTCCGGATTGGTGAAAACCTGAGAAATCATACGGACTGATTCTAGCCTGCATTATTCATGAATTTTGCCGTGTCCTTGCTTGTTCCTTTGTTCGCACCGAATCCCTCATCGGTCGTTCGTATGCGCGCTCACGGTCTCTCTCCTCGGGATCCGTTGCGAGCAAAGACCCAGCGCAATCATCATGGCGATTCATGAATAATGCAGACTAGGATTACCCTTTACCCACAAATCATGTCACAGAGCCCTTGCATACGGGTTGGACCAAGGCGCGGCGCGCAGATAATGGTTTGTTCCATTGGCAAGCACCGCAACGCAGGTATGATCCGTGTGCAAGGGGCTTTCTTCGGGCGAGCCATCCGGTGGCCATCTGCTGCGTTCCACTCTCTTGCAATATGGCACGACTTGTGGGTAAAGGGCAATTTCAGGAGGTTCAATCCCCGGCAATGGGTATTTTGGCGGCAATATTAAGTTTGGGAGGCGTGGCGTTGATCGCGAGCATTGCGCTGGCGATAGCCTCGCGTGCCTTCCACGTCGAGGGCGACCCCATGGCGGACAGAATCGATGCTGTATTGCCTCAGACACAATGCGGCCAATGCGGGTATCCCGGCTGCAAGCCCTACGCGGAAGCCGTGGCGCGGGGCGAAGCAGATATCAATCACTGTGTTCCGGGCAGCGAACGCGCCATGCTGGCCATCGCGGACTTAATGGGCGTGGAACCGAAAGAGGTCGAGGAGGAAGCCGCGCCACCCATGCTGGCCTTTATCCGCGAGGACGAATGTATCGGCTGCACGCTGTGTATCAAGGCTTGCCCGGTGGATGCTATTATTGGAGCGCCAAAACAATATCACACCGTGGTTGAAGACCATTGCACCGGATGCACATTGTGCGTGGAGCCTTGCCCTGTGGATTGTATTGATATGGTACTTAAACCCGAGATACTGGAAGAATGGACATGGTCGGCACCATCAGCCCGAAAACAGGAGAAAAACGAGGATAAACATGCTGCGTAACCTGTTTGAACGCCTGAGGCGGGCATCTTCCGGAACCTTTCCCGGCGGCGTACACCCGACTGAATACAAGATCACGGCAACATCGGCGATCAGCGACTGCCCGCTGCCACAAGTGCTTATCCTGCCACTCAAACAGCACATAGGTGAGGCATGCGTACCACTCGTGGATGTGGGTGACACCGTACTGCTCGGACAGAAAATAGCCAAATCCCAGGGCTATGTATCCGCATCCGTACACGCGCCTGCCTCCGGTAAAATCGTCAGAATTGAGGAGCATCCGATACCACACCCATCGGGGATGGGGCGGCCATGTATCTTTATTGAGCCGGATGGAGAGGATAAACGGGATGAGAGCCTCGACCCCATAACAAACTATCGTAATACGGAATCTTCCCTGATCCGCGAGCGTATTCGTATTTGTGGTATTGTCGGTCTGGGCGGTGCCGTGTTCCCCAGTTTTATTAAAATAGTCAAGGATCAGCGTAATCCGATTGATACTGTCATCCTGAATGGTATCGAATGCGAGCCGTATCTCACCAACGATCACCGTTTGATGTTGGAAAAAACACAGGAAATTTTGCGCGGTATGGACATTATCATGCACGCGGTCAACGCAAAACATGGCATTATCGCCATCGAGGATAACAAGCCGGACGCCGCAGATATGATGCGCAAAGCCTTGTCTGACACAAGAGGGATTGATGCCGGTCATATAGATATTCGGGTGTTGCCGACCCGCTATCCACAGGGTGGTGAAAAACAACTCATCAAAGCGCTGACGGGCCGTGAAATTCCGGATGGGCGATTGCCACTGCACATCGGCCTGCTTTGTCACAATGTCGGCACCGCCAAAGCCATTCACGATGCTGTATGTCTGGGGCAACCGCTCACCGAGCGAATTGTGACGGTAAGTGGCAATGGAGTGCCGAAGCCCGGAAATATATGCGTCCGGATCGGAACGCCCGTCCCATTCCTCTTTTCGCTGCATGGCCTGCATGACGTGGATGACATGCACATTATCCACGGTGGTCCGATGATGGGAGAACGCCTGCCGGAACCGAATGTTCCGGTCGTAAAGTCAACCAATGGCTTGCTGGCCATGAAGCGGGACAACCTCTACAGCGAGCAGGCCGTGGAAGAGCCATGCATCCGTTGCGGCCACTGTGTTGAAGTATGTCCGGTCGGACTGGTACCCAATGAGTTAGCCTGGCACTGCCGTCACGATCAGTTCGACCGCGGTCAGGAATACGATTTATTTGATTGCATTGAATGCGGATGTTGCAGTTACGTTTGTCCCTCGCATATCCCTCTGGTGCATTATTTTCGCTACGCCAAGGGTCAGGTTGCGAAGATCGAAAAAGAGCGTTCGTTCGCCGAGGTTTCCAAGGCGCGAAGCGAAGCACGCGACAACCGCCTGGCACGAGATCAGGCCGAGCGTGCAGCACGGCGTGCGAGGGTGAAGCATCAGCAAAGGGCTACCTCCGACGATAAGGTTGAAAAGAACCCTGTCGCCGAGGCAGATCAGAAACCGGGCCAGGGCAGTGGAGAAAAGAACGCATGAATGTTCCGGCCTTAATCAGTTCGCCGCATGCCCACGGCGGCGACACAATTCGCACCAATATGCTTTCCGTGATGCTGGCGCTGGCGCCTGCTACGGTGGTCAGCGTTTATCTGTTCGGCTGGCTGGCACTGTTCCTGATCGTGCTTTGCATGGGCGGGTGCATGCTGACCGAAATGTTTTGTCTCAAACTGATGGCGCGGCCCCTCTCCCCGCTGGGTGATGGATCAGCGGCGCTGACCGGCCTGTTTCTGGCGCTCACATTGCCCGCCTATGTACCGTGGTGGATGCCGTTGGTCGGCTGCATTGTCGCTATCGTGATTTCCAAACAGGTTTACGGCGGTCTGGGACACAATCCGTTCAACCCGGCGCTGGCGGCACGGGTCGTGCTATTGATCTCCTTCCCGCTCAACATGACAGCATGGATCATTCCCATGCATACAGGCGCGCCGTTGATAAATCTTTATGATTTCTCCCAATGCTGGCATTTGTTCTGGCTCGGGCCCGAATCTCTGCATCAGGGCCTGGATGCCATCAGCATGGCCAGCCCCCTGGGCCATGTTAAAACAGAATGGAGCCGGGGTATCGGTGTCATGCAAGCCTTGCATGGCTATGATTACAGCTACCTGGACGCCTTTCTTGGACGAGAGGCAGGAAGTCTGGGCGAAACCTCCACGTTGGCCTTGCTTCTGGGCGGCATTTATCTGCTGGCGCGGCATACCATCACCTGGCAAATCCCCGTCTCATTTATCGCCACGGTCGGGACGCTGGCGCTTATCTTCAATCAGATCAACCCGCAACACTTCGCCCCGCCACTTTTTCATCTGTTGGCCGGGGGATTGATGCTGGGAGCCTTCTTTATGGCGACGGATCCGGTCACATCACCTGTTACGCCGCGTGGACAGCTGGTATTTGGCATCGGTTGCGGTATCTTGACATGGAATATACGCACCTTCGGCGGCTATCCTGAGGGCGTGATGTTTTCCATTCTGCTAATGAATTGCGCCGTACCGCTCATAGATCATTACCTGAGGCCTCGCGTCTATGGAAAATCATGATATGAATACAAAAAAGAAGGAAATGTTGGCGATGGTCATTGCGCTGACGCTGGTGACGGTCATAGCCGCCTCATTGCTTGGAATCACGGATATGTTTACACGCAAGCCAATCCACGATGCACAGGTCGCCATGCTGCATCGGAGCTTGAAGCAGGTGCTGCCGATACACGCCAACAACCCGATCAGCGATAGACTAACCTTGCATACAAATAAGCGAAATATCCCCGTCTATCTGGCGCGGGATGCTGGAGGACATGTCACCGCCTTTGCCTGGGAAGTTGTCGCGCCGGACGGCTATTCCGGTGCTATTCGCATTCTCATGGGTGTCCTGCCATCGGGCGCCATTAATGCCATCCGCATCACCGATCAACATGAAACGCCTGGGCTGGGCGATGGTATCGTGCGTAACAAACCATGGATCAATTTTTTTTCGGGCAAAACCCTGGACAATACGCGATGGTCGGTAAAAAAAGATGGCGGCGACTTCGATCAGTTTACCGGTGCCACGATTACACCGCGTGCCGTCGTCAAGGCAGTCAAGAAGGGTATGGAGTTTTTCAAACGTAACAGGGAAAAGATGCTTAGGATGGCCGCACGCCTTGATATGCAAGGCAAAAAAAGGAAAATGGGATCATGAATAAAACAGAGATTCTGGCCGATGGCTTGTGGAACAACAATACGATCTTTGCTCAACTACTGGGCATGTGTCCGCTGCTGGGTGTAACCACCAGCGCCGTTAATGGTTTCTGGATGGGTGCCGCCACACTGTTGGTATTGCTGGGTTCCAATATCGTGGTGTCCATGATCCGTGGTTTTATTCCAAAGAATGTGCGCATTCCCGCCTACATCACGGTGATCGCCGCCCTCGTGACGGTGGTTGGCATGGCGATGAATGCCTGGATGCATGCCATGTACCTTATCCTGGGGTTGTTCATCCCTCTGATCGTGGTCAACTGCGCCATCCTGGGGCGCGCCGAGGCCTTCGCCAGCAAGAACAGCGTATTGGACTCGGCTACCGATGCCATTGCCGTCGGGCTGGGCTTTACCTTCGCCTTAATGTTATTGGGCAGCGTGCGCGAGGTTCTCGGCCACGGGAGTATTTTCGGTATATCACTCTTCGGCGAGCATTATCCTGATTTTCTGATGTTCGTGCTGCCACCGGGTGCATTCATCGCTCTGGGGTTCATTATCGCGGGTGTAAACATCATCAACCAGCGCAGGGGACGCGCCGCCGCCGCACAGGCATCCATGGCTGGCTGCCGTCCTGCGGCACATACCGTTCAGGAATGATGACTTCTTACGAAGTCATCAAGGCGGGCGTTGATATGGAGTGGCTGCCATGAAGATCCTATACAAACTGATCCTGCTCACCGCGATGTTTTTGGGTGCGTCGCAACTGGCGCTTGCCGCCCCGACAGGGCTGAACGATTTCTTCGCCTCCGTTAATGGAGCGCTGGCTTCCGTACTGTTTTTTGATGTCATGCCGGGCGAAGCGAAGATGCCGTTCATTGTTGGCTGGCTGGTGGTTGGCGCCGTCTATCTGACGTTACGCTTTGGCTTCGTCAACCTGCGCATGATGGGGCATGCCTATCAGGTCATTCGCGGGCATTACCAGTCGCCTGAGGATCGGGGTGAAGTCACGCCTTTTCAGGCACTGTCGGCGGCCCTCTCCGCTACGGTTGGGCTGGGTAACATTGCCGGCGTAGCCATTGCCGTCAGCATCGGCGGGCCCGGTGCAACCTTCTGGATGATTGTTGCAGGTTTCTTCGGTATGACCTCAAAGTTCACCGAGGTGACGCTGGCCCAGATGTATCGCCAGTTTCGCCCGGACGGGCATGTGTTGGGTGGTGCCATGGAGTACCTGTCCAAAGGTTTCGCCGAGCATGGTTGGGCAAGGCTGGGTAAAGGGCTGGCCCTGCTGTTTGCCGTATTCTGCGTTGGTGCTTCCATGGGCGGTGGCAATGCTTTTCAGGTATCGCAAGCTTTGGGGGCGGTACAAAATGTGCTGCCATTTTTTGAAACATACCCGTGGGTATTCGGTGTGTTCATGGGGGGCGCGGTAGCATTGGTTATCATTGGTGGCATTCGCTCCATCGCGCGTGCGGCCGAGGCCATTGTGCCGACCATGGTGTTCATCTACGTCTCCGCATGCCTGTATATTATACTTTCGCACATCGCCGATATCCCTGATGCCATGATGAGTATTCTGCACGGTGCCTTCTCGGCAACGTCTGTCGCCGGAGGTTTTGTTGGCGTGCTGGTGGTCGGTTTTCAGCGCGCCGCGTTTTCCAGTGAGGCGGGTATTGGCTCTGCGGCCATTGCGCATTCAGCAGCATCCGTGCGCTACCCTGTCAGGCAGGGTTTCGTGGCGCTGTACGAACCGTTTATTGATACCATCGTTATTTGTACCATGACGGCGCTGGTTATTGTGCTGACGGGCGTATGGGATGCGCCGCAATATCATCATCTGGTGGAAAGCAGTAAGGGTGCGGCACTGACTGCCGTTGCCTTCGGTTCGGTCCTGTCGTGGTTCCCGGTCATCCTTTCCATATCTGTTGTGTTGTTTGCCTATTCGACCATGATTTCCTGGTCCTATTATGGCGAACGCTGCTGGACTTATATCTTCGGCGAGCGCTATTCGATGGTCTACCGTATTCTGTTTATCATGGTTATCGTGCTGGCCAGTCTGGTCAGTGCCGGCAACATTCTCG
This sequence comes from uncultured Zetaproteobacteria bacterium, assembly GCA_964624255.1. Lineage (GTDB taxonomy): Bacteria > Pseudomonadota > Zetaproteobacteria > Mariprofundales > Mariprofundaceae > JAUZQZ01. Next base: position 7,015 of record CAZUWV010000012.1, on the reverse strand, counting down.
ACTTTAGCGATTTACTGTTGCTGGCCATGGCATTTCCCAACTTCCTTGCCTTGTACCTGCTGCAAGGCAAGGTGGCAACAGCGTTAAAGGAATATCGTAGCAAACTGAAAAATGGAGATATGGACCGCGAAGTGGCCGTGGCCCGAGCCATGGAAGAAGAAGGGAGAACATAATATATGGCTTTAATGATTACTGATGAATGTATCAATTGTGATGTTTGTGAACCGGAATGTCCCAACAACGCAATATCTGAGGGTGATGAAATCTATGAAATAGATCCGGATTTATGTACTGAATGTATTGGACATTTCGATGAGCCACAATGCCAGAAGATATGTCCGGTGGATTGTATTCCCCACGACCCGGACAAGGTGGAATCGCGGGAAGAATTATTGACCAAATACAACGACCTGACCGGACGAACACCATCTCCATGACACAAAACAGGAGAGGTGTTCTTTTCATCATTTCCGGACCTTCCGGTAGCGGTAAAACGAGTCTCTGCGCAGCTCTGCTCAGGCAATGTCCAGCACTCAGACTAAGCATTTCAGCCACAACGCGCCCGCCCAGGCCGGGGGAGGAGCACGGGAAAGATTATGTCTTCCTTTCCGGAGAAGCATTTGAGTCCGAAAGGCAGACTGATGCCTTTCTGGAATGTGCCCTTGTGCACGGACACTGGTATGGAACATATGCCGTCGATGTTGAATCCCTGCGGGTTGATGGTTTCGACGTATTGCTGGAGATTGATTGGCAGGGTGCGGCACAAGTCGCTGAAAAATGTCCAGATGCCTACCGCATCTTTATTCTTCCCCCTTCCATGAACACGTTGCGGAAGCGTTTGGTCAATCGGGGACAGGATGATGCCCGGGTGATTAAACATCGGGTTAAAGCGGCGGCGGATGAAATAGCACATGCGGGTGATGCAGAGTGTCGTATCGTTAACGACAAGTTTGATAGCGCCCTGCAGGAATTGGTGGACACGTACCACAGGCAGAGAGATGGTTAAGAAAAGCCATCTTTTTGACAGCACATGAATCCACCTCTACATATCGTACTCTTCGAGCCGGAGATTCCGCCCAATACGGGTAGTATCGCCCGCCTCTGTGCCTGCACGGGCTGCCAACTCCACCTGGTGCATCCGTTGGGGTTCGACCTCTCCGACAAACAGTTGAAGCGGGCGGGGCTGGACTACTGGCCCTTCCTCAAGGTTCAGGAACATGCCAACTGGAATGCGTTGCGCCAGTCCCTGGGTATGAGCGCATCATGGTATGGACTTTCAACCAAAGCTACGCAGAGTATCTGGCAACCCGGGTTTACTTCCGGCGATGTTCTGGTGATGGGGCCGGAAACTCGTGGCCTGCCGACAGAAATTCTGGAGGAATTAAATACTATCCGCATACCCATGCGTCAGGATGCGCCCGTGCGCTCTCTTAATATCTCCTCTGCCTGTTCAATTGCGGTGTATGAAGCTCTTCGCCAAATCACCTGGTCAGCGAGATAAATAGCTCCGGAAGACGTTCCGGCAGGCGCTCGATGTTATCGATCACCGTGTACTGCCGACCGAAGATATCGGTCACATATTCATCGGCCTTCGGATCGAGATTGATACACCATGTGTAGATACCGTCCCGGCCCAGTTCCTGTACTGCCTTGCGAGCGTCGGCAATCAGATGTTGACCGTCCTTTACATCCACATCGTGCGGACGACCATCGGTGAGAATCAGCAACAACTTCTTCTCCGCTTGTTGTTGCTTGAGTCCCTGTCCGGCATGACGTAATGCCGCACCCATGCGTGTTGAAAAGGCCCCCTCCATAGCGGCAATTCTGGCCTTGACCGCATCGCCCCAACGCTCGGAATAACCTTTCAAATGGAGGTAACGCACCTCATGGCGGGAATTGGAGTGGAAACCACCGATGGCAAACGGATCACCCATCCTGTCCACTGCCCAGCCTAGCAACGATACCGCCTCCTGCGACAGCTCCAGAATAGTCTGGTTGCAACCCTCCGGTTTTTCATTCAACGATACGGACAGATCTAAAAGCAGGGATACGGCAATACTGCGTCCATCGGTACGATGGCTCATGTTGATGCGTGGGTCCGGATATGAACCTGCCTTGTAATCAATCAGCGAGCGAATGGCAACATCCAGGTCCAGGTCGGTGCCATCCTCCTGAAAACGGATACGCACCCTGCGCTGCGGTTTGAGTATATCGAGCATCCGTTCCAGCCGCCTGACCACCTGCACATGCTTGGCCAGCAATTGATCGACCAAGGCAGCCGAGCCGGATGGATGGAGGTGTTCAGACAAGCTTACCCAGTCCGGGCGATAAGCCTGCGTATGGTAATCCCATTCGTCATAATGACGCATGGGTCGTTCAAATTTCTGATCATCAGGTTCGGACTCACTGCTCGATTCCGGCGTGTAGTCTTCATCGCCCTGATCCTGGTACAGCCACATGTGCCGGTTGTCATCACGATACTCAATTTCTACGTCATTAAGGAACATATCGGTGGACATATCCGAATCTCTGCGCGATTTGACGTACCACTGGATCGCCAGTGACGCTGCATCCTGCGTGCCTGACCCACCCTTCGCCATCATCGCATGGAAACGACCGACAAAATCGTTGAGTACCGTATCCCGGTAGCCATGCCCGGGATCAAGTACCGCACGCGAGAACATACCTAGGCGCTGGTACACATCGCACCAGCCTTCAGGGCATGCATTTTCTACAAATTTTGGATGTAGAGATAGCCACAGGTGTCTTAAACCCGGCCATATCCTGATCGCCAGCCACTCGACGCGGGCATCTTCAAACATCTCGGCGGCCACATGCTGAAATGGAGAAAAGTTGTCGGCTAAAATCGGCGTAGTCCAACGCCGGTGCGCCGCGATATGGGCCAGTAACGCCCGATAACGATTGATACCCGGCACGCCATCCTTGTCGTCATAAACATCCGGAAGATGGATACCATTTTTATCAAGATAAGGCCTGGGTTTGCGGATCTCATCAAATAGCAGCGAATACGGGCGGCAGGTTATACCTGTTTTCCAGAGCCCGGTCAGATACAGGTCAAGCAGGCGTTCGTGATCAACCATGAGCGTGCCATGGCGCCCACGCTGTAACATGGTATGTGCATCCACCGATTGCAAGGCAAAATAATTGGACTGCCCCTCCGCATCATTCCGGTATGCCTTGACCCCATATTCGGCCCAATCCTTCAACGCACCAAGGGGTAAACGATCCAGCAGCGACGGCACACTGTTCAGGAAATCCACAAAAGACGGGCTTGGATGCGTTGCCACAATACCATGTAGCGAGGTCGTGGTTTCCTGCATCACCTCATCAAGAAATTGCAGGTAATCCTCGAACGATGCTATATCCTCAAGACGCCTGGCCGCTGCCGCCGCTGTCTGTAAAAATGGCACAATAGCATCGCCATTGGGTGTGCGCGAAATTCGCCAGGAAAAATCCTTCAGCTTGCCTATCGCATCTTCACCGATGACGGTAACGACCTGCGGTGCCTCCTTCAAAAATATCAGCATCGGCTCGGCACCCCTGCCAAGCTTACCAAGAAATTTAGCGCCATCCAGCCAGTCCCGCACACCTTCCGTCGAGAGCAGGTGCATGGCCTCGTCGGCATATTCATCGAATACCGCATCCACTGCCGGAAACGTCCGCCCCAGTCTCTCGCGCAGCGATTTGGTTTTCCACGAAGTCGCCATCACCTCAGTCATCGTATTCCGCTACGTTTGGTCAAAAATTGAATCAATCGCATGATCCAGCGTATCCCGGATATCGGCGTCATCGGTAATCGGTCGTACCAGGGTCATGCGGCAAGCCGCTCCCGGCGCAATACCCTGATTGATGAGTTGTGCGGCATAGACCAGTAGCCGCGTGGAGATACCTTCATCCAGACCGTGTCCCTTCAGGTTACGCCCTGTTTCGCCAATCCTGACGAGCTTCGCGGCGATGCCCGTATCAATTCCAGTCTCCATGGAAATAATATCCGTCTCGACATCGCTCACGGCATAATCAAACTCAAGCGCTGAAAAACGCTGTTTCGTGGACTGCTTCAAATCCTTCATCAGGCTTTGATAGCCGGGGTTATAGGAGATCACCAGCTGAAAATCTTCGTGTGCCTCCACCAATTCGCCTTTCTTGTCCAAAGGCAATGTTCGGCGGTGGTCGGTCAGCGGATGGATGACTACGGTGGTGTCCTGGCGCGCTTCGACGATCTCGTCCAGATAACAAATAGCGCCAATGCGGGCGGCTTGTGTCAGCGGACCATCCTGCCAGTGCGTGCCTGTGGCATCGAGAAGGAACCGTCCGACCAGGTCCGAGGCGGTCATATCCTCGTTGCAGGCTACTGAAATAAGCGGTTTATCAAGCTTCCAGGCCATGTGCTCCACAAAACGGGATTTTCCACAGCCGGTCGGACCTTTGACCATGATCGGCAGGCGGGCGGCATAAGCGGCTTCGTATAGCTCGACCTCATCCGATTGTGCCCGATAGAATGGCTCTTTATGTATCCTGTATTGTTCTTTGTCGGTCATGAATGCGCTCCAGCATGAAAGGTATATGCGTACCCTACCCCAAAATAACGGGAATAAATTTTATGGGCGGATCGGGGCTTCGCTGCGGCTTTCATTCGCAATCATTGCCACGGTGAAATCCTTGTGGACATCGTATTCAATATGCCTAATCCTTCCTTTCATGGTAGCCCATCTCCTTGACAAAAACTCCACCTTGGCGGTAAGGCTTCTGCCGGAAATAATCCGCGCACCCCAAAAATGATGAATTTCCCTCCTTGCAGGGGGCGGCCATAATGTCCGGACATCCGCCATATGCCAGTCGCGCCTCCCTGTCTACGCTAGATATCACTGTTTCAGTGGTGCTCCACCTGCTGATTCTCGCTGCGATTCTGGCCTTCGGACTCTGGCATCGGCAAACGCAAGTGTTCCACCCCGCCATGATGAAGGTTCACCTGATTTCCGCGCACCGGCTTGAACAGCTACAACATCGGGAAAACCGCGCCACTCGTTTCAAAAAGAGACGTCATAAATCAAAAAAGAAATCAAAACCAGTGTTGAAGCTCAGGCATAAACCAGTGACGAAGCTCAAACCGAAACCTGCTCTCAGGCATAAA
>CAZUWV010000012.1:0-1763 GCA_964624255.1 uncultured Zetaproteobacteria bacterium | reverse complement strand
CGAAGCTCAAACCGAAACCTGCTCTCAGGCATAAAACCAAGTCGAAACCCAGGACCGAGGACCACTTTAATCCCTTCAAGCCCCTGGAATCCACCACCGATATAAAATCGTCCCCCGTCATCAGACCCAAAGCGGCGCAAGTGTTTCAAGGGCAACTATCCAGCCAGGAAATCAACCATTATATCGCTCTGATCCAGGAAGCAGTACAAAAACACTGGAGGGTCCCGAATACTAACATGGGTACACGGAATCCATTGGTGAAAATGGTCCTGAATCCGGATGGGAGCGTGCGCAATGTCCAAATTCTGGAATCTTCCGGTAATATGGCGCTGGATGCGTCCCTCGTCCGAGCTATTGAAGCGGCAAGCCCTTTCCTGCTTCCAAGTGAACATTTCGGGCTCTTTCGCAACAACAAGATCCGTTTTCATCCCCTGCGCTAATCCGGGAGGGGTTCTCACACTATTCTGGTGATCCTGTCCCCACTGAGCCAGCGCAGTTGCTTAAGCCTACGACAGGACTAATATCCGACGTGTGAGAATCGTCGCCCGTTCAACACCGAAAGCATTCCGGGAGAGAAATCTATCTCGTACCGATCCCGTGGAATCCGGGCCAGCCCGGTATCGGCAAGGGATTAAGTTTGAAACGAGGTTTCACGCTCCGATGGTATAATTATGATTATTCTGGGAATCGAGACATCGTGCGATGAAACAGCGGCAGCCATCATTGAGAACGATACCAACGGGCATGTTCGGATCCTGTCCGAACGCATTGCGTCGCAAATTGATATTCACACAAAGTACGGTGGTGTAGTACCTGAAATTGCATCACGAGAGCACCTGGAGAAATTGCCTCCGATAGTCCACGAGGTTATGCACGAAGCACACACACCGTGGCATGATCTTGATGCAATTGCGGTTACGGCCGGACCCGGCCTCATGGGAGCGTTGCTGGTCGGCGTATCCTTCGCACGTGCTGCGGGCATGGTTGACCGTATCCCCGTAATCCCCATCCATCATCTGGAAGGCCATGTATTCGCCCTCGGACTATGCGGGTGCCTTCCGGTCTTTCCCTTCGTTGCATTGCTGGTATCTGGCGGGCATACCCTACTTATCCGCGTGAACGGGCTTGGGAAATATTCGATTTTAGGGCAAACGGTGGATGATGCAGCTGGTGAATGCTTCGATAAATGTGCGCGTTTGTTAGGTCTTCCTTATCCGGGCGGCCCCGCCATTGCCAGGTTGGCAGAGAGTGGTGATGAGAATCGCTTCAAATTACCACGTCCCATGCTCAACAAACACAATCTGGATTTCAGCTTTTCAGGGTTAAAAACGGCGGTCCTTTATGCGAGCCGCAAGGCAGGGAATATGGATAGGCAGGCGCGAGCGGATATGGCTGCCGGCACTGAATCGTCCATCTGTGAAGTCCTGGCCAAGAAGGCAGTGCGCGCCTGCATCCGGGAAAACATCTCAAGCCTGATTATCGCAGGTGGTGTGGCTTCAAACCAGCGTCTACGCGACACCCTGGCAATGGAGGCGGGCAAACACGCCATTCAGGTCGAATGGCCGCAGCCCCGCTATTGTACGGATAATGCCGCAATGATTGCCTATGCCGGACTGTTGAGGAAGGAAAGCAATCACCCCCCCCCCGTAGAATGGGATGCACAACCCAGATGGGTATTGTGCTAGCCCTGCCCTTTACCTATAAGTCAGTGCCCCAGAACCCTTGCGTACGGGTCAGACCAAGGCGCGGCACGCAGATAATGG
>CAZUWV010000011.1:0-33795 GCA_964624255.1 uncultured Zetaproteobacteria bacterium | reverse complement strand
CTGGTGACGCTGGCGCTGGTACTTGATGGCAGCGGTTTCCCGCGCAGCAGCAAAGCTGCGTTATCCCGCTCACGAGTTTTGTCATTGGCTCTACTGTCTGAAAACTGGGGTCCACTATAGATTTCCCATGAGTTCGGCAGGCCTCTGGCTGAACATTGCTAATTTTGTCCAATCTTCAACCACCGCCGAACATTCTTCTCATGTTCCGCCAAGGTGTTGGCGAAGGCATGTCCACCGCTTCCATCCGCAACGAAGTAAAGATAGCTTACATCGGCAGGGTGAGCGGCAGCGAAAAGGCTGGCCTTGCCAGGATTGCAAATCGGTGTAGGTGGCAGTCCTTTGTGTACATAGGTATTCCAGGGTGTGTCACGCCTCATGTCGGATTTGTGAAGGTTGCCGGAAAATGTGCCATCCTCTCTCCACAAACCGTAAATCACGGTAGAATCCATTTGTAGCGCCATGTGCTTCTCCAGGCGATTACGAATCACAGCCGCTACCCATGGGCGCTCCTTGTTCACGGCCGTTTCTTTTTCCACAATGGAGGCGACAATACGCAGAGCATTGGCATTCTGGCCCCCGGCACCCGACCGATCTGAAAATATTTTCCTGATGATGGCATCCTGCCCCTCCAGCATACTGGTAAGAATGGTCTTTGGCCGGACGGGCTTTCGATAAGTGTAGGTCTCGGGCAGTAGGCGCCCTTCAGTATCCGCGCGGCCAAGAAGCTTGTGCAAGGCAGCACTCCAGACGGATGCCTTTGTACCTGTCTTTCTCGCCAGTAGCGCAAGCACTTCGCCGGTACGCAAGCCTTCCGGTATGGTGACCCGGTAAAAGATTGCATCTCCGCTATTCATACGCTCCAGCACCTGCCACAGATTCGCGGCAGATTCGAAGCGATAATAGCCGCTTTGAAGGCGAGCGGACATACCACTTGTTTTTGACAAGATGCGGAAGGCTAGAGACGAGTGAATCACGCCAGCATGTTCCAATCGTCGGCCGATTTCCCGACTAGGAATGCCCGCAGGAATATGTATCTCCACAATGCCTTTCGGCCGTATGGGTAGCCACACCTCCCCTGCCGAAAAGACGAATATCGCCATTAAAATCAATAAAATCAATGATCTCAACTGCATGAAAACTCTTCCGGTATCCCCGCTCGCCCTCGTAAAGCTGAAACAAGCTGGTCGAAAGGAATCCCCTGCGTACGCAGGGGGCGTCCATCAACGAACGCCACAGGCCGGATGAACCAGCCACTGTTCGTCAGCGCCATCGCTTCGCACCTTGCGGTGGAACTACGCATGCAAGCGGAGCTATGTACGACACCGGCATCGACGAAAGCACGGCGTACCACACCTGGCAAGACGGCATCAGCATCAGGTGTTCGCCATACCCCGTCCACGAACAGCAGCACATTGGAGGTCGTAGCTGAATAAAGCATGTCCACGTCGCATATCAGAGCTTCCTCATCTTCGGCAAGTAATCCTTTAGCCTTGAGATGGTGCAAGCCACGGATCGTTTGCGCGTAATCCGCCGTCAATTTAGCGAGTCGGGGAAACAATGGCAGAGGCCACATCACCGAGCGCAAATGAACTGCTGCTGTTCTCGGTATGTACGGCCAGCTCTGAATATAAACGTCAACACTCCGTTTGCTTGTCGGCAATAGCCCGCGGGGACCATTCCCTCCCGTTACGGTCATGCGCATCAATATATCAGATACCCTCTTTTTCGCTTCTCCCAGGCATCGTTGCTCCAGGCCATTGGGCAAAATGAGTCCAAAAAGACTCAAACCCAAACGCAACCGTTCTTCATGTTCTCTCCAGTTAAAAATCACTCCGTTCACCACGCGGAAGGTCTCAAAGCAGGCTTCCGCATACAGTAGCCCCCGGTCTTCAATCTCTAGCACAATACACATTCCATCCTTTTATACCTGGCCCTGCCATGATATAAGCCCACATGCTGTCCTTCTACCTTGATGCCATCGAACACACACGGATCTATGACATTGCCCGCGAAACGCCGCTGGAACCAGCGCCAAAATTATCGGCCCGACTGCGTAATGAAGTATTGTTCAAGCGCGAAGATTTACAACCTGTTTTCTCCTTCAAGTTACGGGGTGCCTACAACAAAATTTCACAAATGAGCGAGGAGGAGTGCGCCAAAGGCGTCATTTGCGCCTCGGCTGGCAATCACGCACAGGGCGTTGCCATGAGTGCGAAGCGGCGAGGCTGTGCTGCCACCATCGTCATGCCGGACACGACACCGGACATCAAGGTCAGCGCCGTCGAGTCGCTGGGTGCAAAAGTACTGCTCGCCGGAGATTCCTATTCCGATGCCTGCGAACACGCCTATCGGCTAAGAGATGAATCGAATATGTATTTCGTACATCCCTACGATGACCCGCTAGTCATCGCTGGCCAGGGTACCATTGCCGAGGAGATGCTGCGGCAAGCACCGAAAGATATGGACGCTGTATTCGTCCCTATCGGTGGTGGCGGTCTTATTTCCGGCATGGCTGTATACCTGAAGACATATTCACCAAACACCCGCGTGATTGGCGTAGAGCCGGTGGATTCGGCCGCCATGTACCATGCTATTCAGGCGGGCAGACGCATCCGGCTGGACCAGGTCGGTATTTTTGTCGATGGCGTCGCTGTCAAACAGGTAGGTCGACACACGTTCGACCTCACCCGGCGTTTCGTAGATGAAATCATTCTGGTCGATACAGATGAAATATGTGCAGCCATCAAGGATATCTTTGACGATAATCGATCCATCGTTGAACCAGCGGGAGCATTGGGTGTAGCCGGCATGAAGAAATATGTGCAGCAGAAAGGGCTGCATGGTCAGGTTTTGGCCTGTATCAACAGCGGCGCCAACATGAATTTTGGCCGCATGCAACATGTGGCGGAACGCACAGAAATGGGAGAAAAACACGAAGCCCTGTTTGCCGTCACCATTCCGGAATGGCCAGGCTCATTCCTTCAGTTCTGTAAGATTCTTGAAGGCCGGGTTATCACGGAATTTAATTATCGCCTGTCCAGCCGTACTGAAGCTCATATATTCGTCGGCATTGGCATCAACGGCAAAAGAGACGCAGAGACTATTCAGTCGATATTGGAAAACAGTCACTACCCCGTCCTCAACCTGATAGACAACGAGCTGGCCAAATTACACATTCGACACCTGGTCGGCGGGCGCAGTGAAGAGGTCCATAATGAAGTGATCTACCGTTTTGATTTCCCCGAGCGCCCCGGCGCCCTGCTTAAATTCCTGACCGAATCTGCCGGACGCTGGAACATTTCACTATTTCACTATCGCAACCACGATGCGGCATTCGGACGCGTACTGGTCGGACTTGAGGTCCCCGCGCAGGAACGAGGCGAATTAGGCACGTTTCTTGATGATCTCGGCTATACCTATGTGAATGAATCCGACAACCCAGCCTATCACCGATTCTTATAGCGTTCAGCAATCGCCTTTTTTCTTACCTCATTTCTTTGCCGTTTCTTTTTCAATTCCAATTTCAGACGTTCCTTGAAAGTCATCCCTCTCATACTGTCGTGGTTTCCTCCGGAATGCCCATGCTCCGCAGCGTAATCCCTCATCCCGGCAGATTCGAATCCGCCAAAAATCGCATGTATGTAGGACTTCAGTTTGGCGGTACCCCGTTTTCCGGCATTCTTCGATAGGTCCTCTTTTGCCTTGATCTCGTTGGTCCCGCGCACGCTCCTGCGATACAAGGGAACAGGTTTCGCCACTTCCTTCGGGGGGTGGAGTCGGCGCTCTTCAATCGCCTTTATCTTGGCCTTCAACGCTGCAGCGCGGGCAGCCTGTTGACTCCCGTTTGAAAAATCACCCCGGACCGGTTCCACCATGGGTGCCTTCAAGCCGCCATTATTTTCAGCGGCGGAGGCAGAACCACTCACCAGTATATTCAGGCCCAGCACATTCAGGACCAACACAAGCATTACGAAACCTTTTCTCACCTTATTCTCCTTTGGCAACTGTAGGATACTGTCGGGCTCCTAGCCTGCATTCTTCATAAAACTTACGAAAAACATCTTAGCCTTTTGCAAAACCCGTGAGCAGCGTCGCTTCTACAATAATCCCGCAAGAAGTGCAAACGCACAACTCACAGTTTTTTGCCGGATGTTGGCACGGGATCCGGAAAAATGACCGCATTGTGCGCGGGTTCTTCCATCTGGAAGCGCGGCGGCCATCCAGACCGTTCCTACGGGCTTGTCCGCACTGCCGCCATCAGGCCCCGCGATACCGCTGACCGCTACACATGCATGAGCCTTGTCGCGCCCGGCCCGCGCCATGGCCTCCGTTACTTCGCGGCTAACCGCGCCATGTTTTGCAAGCAGTTGCTCGGGTATTCCGAGCAATGCGTGCTTGGCATCATTACTATAGGTGATCCAACCGCTATCCAGCACCTGGGAGGCGCCGGGGAGCCGGCTTAAGCGTTCGCTCAATCCCCCGCCAGTACAGGATTCGGCAAAGCGCACCTTCAGGGCGCTCGTTTTAAGTTTGCACATCAGCATTTCTTCAGGCAGGTACCCGCCATCGTTCATGACGCTTGCATGACCATCCGAACCGGCCCGAAACGATCCGCGCAAACCCGCCTCCAGCGCCATCCCCCCGCCCTCGCCGACATAAACATTCAGGGGCAATAAGGAACCTCTTCCATTCAGTAGATACAACCATGTTTCGCGTTGATAGGCGATATCGCCCAGCGGGAGCAACACACTGCTCGCATGATGGTATCCCGTATAACACCAGGCTGTACGACAGGGATTTTCCAGACGAAAGCCATCCGCTCCGAGCAACGTTCTGCCACCGTCTTCCCGCGCCCGGATACGTTTCCCATGATACAGTGCAACCCGCATTAATTCCGACTCGGTGGCATGGAATACCTGCCAGTCCGCAGCAGTGTGTTTCCATGTATCCGTATCAAGAAAATGTATAGACACATGTTCCGCACCCGCAGATTTCAGCCATGCGCTCAACCACCCCGTTGTGATCCCTGCCTGGCAAAGGTCGTTCAAACCCGCGTCGCTCATCACCAGTTGCGCCTGAATATGGGCCTTCACTTCCATGGCAAGCAGCCCGGACAATTCATGGAAGGAAGAGACTCAGAAGAAAATTTCCGGTCAGCAGGGCTACCCCGGCGAATACCCCGGCCAGCAAATCATCGGCATGGATCGACCACCAGTCCGGTCCCGCATGCTCTACCGCCTTGATCGGACCAGGCTTGAGGATATCGAAAAACCGGAACCCCGCGAAAGCCAGAATAAATACAAACCAGCTCACAGGCAACACGGTAAATACAATCAGCAACGTCAACCACTGCCCCAACCATTCATCAATAACAACCCACCCCGGATCGTTTTCCTTCTCTTCCGGCAAGGCCAGATATGTAGACCAGCATGCCAAGGGGAGCAACAACACCCATGCCAACCAAAGCAATACCACACCCCATGTCTGGACGATCAGCCACGCGACAACCAGCGCGGCCAAGCTACCAGACGTGCCGGGTGCGAACGGAACCCGGCCACTGCCCAGACCCGCAGCGATGAAACGGGCCAGATTAACCGGCATCGTTAAAATGGTCATATCCCTTGCATCCAGGGCTTATGTCCCGGCCATCCAATGTCACGTGAATACCGCGCCCTTCCCCGCATTCGCCGATACGAGCCGCAAACGATTGCAAATCGTTTCGCTGTTCCACTGATGCTGCAAACAACAGGGAGTAATCTTCGCCACCACCCAATGCAAGGCGTATCGCCTCTCGCTCACCCACATCCCGGGACAGCGCCGGGAACTCCGGAACCCTCTCCAAACTAAAATGTATCAATATGCCAGACGCGTCCGCCACATGTTCCGCGTCAGCGTATAAACCATCGCTAACATCAATACAACATGCCACGCCCAGTTCGCGCAACTTTATTCCTTCGTTCAATAACGGACGGATGTCCCGAAAGTATGGCACATACGCCCCTTCATATTCCCCTTGTAACCATTGCTGCAACCCATATGCGGAAAAACCTGCCCGACCGCATAACCACACATCCTGGCCAACATGTGCCGCATCGCGACGCATACCACTCCCTTCCGGCAACAAACCCGCCACCGTAACCGACAGGGCGTTCACCGGCGAGCATACAGTATCACCTCCTGCCAATTCCATGGGAATAGAGGCAAGTGCCATACCAATACCTTGCCCCATCCGGTCCGCATCGTCCGAAGACATGGCCATCACACCCAGCCATATCCACGCAGGCGTTGCACCCATGGCTGCGAGATCAGACAGCGCAGCATTCACGGCCCGGCAAGCCGCGCTATCGAGGGGAAAATCTTCCGGCCAGTGTTTTCCGGCCATGGATATATCCGTACTTATGGCGATCTCCTGGCCCTCTGGAACGACATGTATAGAGGCATCATCGCCATTCGGTAATCGGGTAGACTTGTGCATAAATGGCACACGCTGACGAAAAGCATGCTCAATCACCTCGAATTCACCCATGATGAAGACTATATCAGATAGAAACGATTTAGGGATAGAATTGATGCGTCGGGCCGTGCTATTCGCGAATGACCGCCATCATTGTGTCGGGGTTTTATCCGCGACGAATCCTCATGGAAGGATATCGTAAGCAGGCAAACCAGAGCAGAGTAAAGGAGACAGGTGATAACAATGGATCAAAGGAACGCTTTGAAGGCAGGATTCAGGAGGCCGGCTTGACCCTCCACTTCTTCTGCCCGGCATGTTTTCGGGGAGTACCGCGCGCGCACGGCAATTGCCCTGATTGCGGAGAGGATATGGATGCATGGAATGCAAGTCGTTCCTACACAGAACGCCTCATACACGCCCTGGCCCATCCGCTCGCGGAGGTCAGAATGCGATCTATCATCGCCCTGGGAAAGCGCAAGGACGAGGCTAGCATAACGATGTTAGAACGGTGTGCCTTCCGCCACCCGGCTGATATTATTCAAGCCATGGAGATTATCCGCGCACTTGAGAACATGCCTTCATCGTCCGCGAAAACACAAGCACTGGATGCCCTGGCCGAACATCCAGCCCACGCCATACGGAAGGCTGTCGGACGGGTACCGCGAAAATAATTAGCCGACCGAAATTGTCTGTATCACGGGCTACAAAGCCACGGCGAAGCGCCTGCGGGCATTTTCGCAAGTTAGTCCCGCGATGTACTCGGCTGTTGTACCACGCACGTCGGCGATACATTCGGCCACATGGCGCACAAACCCCGGCTCATTACGCTTGCCACGATGAGGAACCGGTGTCAAATAGGGGGCATCGGTTTCGATAAGTAACGCCTCCTCCGGTATCCGGGCAACCACCTCGCGCAATCTTTCATTGCGTTTGAAGGTGATATTTCCCGAAAAAGAAATGGACATACCCATATCCAGCGCCCGTCCGGCAATTTCCCAGGTTGAGGAAAAACAATGCATAACGCCGCCACAGGTATCGGCCCCCTCCCCTTCCAGAATACGCATCGTATCCGCATCAGCCTCGCGCATATGTACAATAACCGGCTTATTCATACGTTTTGCCGCCTGGATATGGATGCGAAATCGCATTTCCTGAATCTCCTTATCCACATGATGGCGAAAGAAATCCATCCCCGTTTCGCCAATCGCCACACATTTGGGGTGTGCCGCCAGTTCGCATAGTTGCAACGCCGTGGGTTCGACCTCAAGCTCATGGTTCGGGTGTACGCCTACGCTGCAATACACATTTGTTTTTTCTTCCATCAGCGCAAACAATTGTGGTACATCCTCCAGATCTACGGCCACAGCTACCAGCCATTGCCCACCTGCTTCTCCGTAGCGTTCGAGGACCAATTCACGGTCCTCATCAAAAGGGTGAAAGTGAACATGACAGTGTGTATCCACCAGTTGCATCTCAGACTCCCATGACCTTCCGCAGATGCGGCAGGTCGACATGGTGCAGCTCCGTTATCCGGTGCGGGTTAGCCAACACCTCGATCCCCTCACCCGCTATCTCGCCGAAGCCGGATACCACCAGGTCGGCACCGGAAAAATCCTGATTTCGTGTATATCCGTTAACAGTCACCACACATTTTAGCCCGGCAGCCTGCGCCGCCTTCCAGCCGTTACCGGAATCCTCCAACGCCAGCGTCTCTTCAGCTATAACGCCCAGTTGTTCCATCGCATACAAATAAATATCCGGTGCGGGTTTCTTCGCCAACACAATATCGCCTGCTGCCAGCACGGAAAATATTTCGAACCATTCTCGCCCCAAGGCGTGCTCGATCAAAGCATCCAGCGCTGCGGGTGTCGTTGTTGTCGCCACCCCCAGCGTTATGCCCGCATCACGGGCTGATTCCAGCAAGCGCCTCACGCCGGAACGCAGGGGAATACGTCCTTCCGCAATTAGCCGCTGATAGAGCCTTGTTTTACTGGCATGCAGCTCTGCGACGTTTTCATCGCTCATATCTGGCATATCGCCATGCTCAATATCAAAGCGGATACGCTCCTTGCCACCTGTGACGTGCAACAGTTCACCATAGCTCTCCTCGTCCCAGCGACGATCCAACCTTGCCGCTTCAAATGCAAGGTTAAATGCCACACGATGACCATCGCGTTCGGTATCCGCGAGCGTACCATCCACATCCCAAAGCATGCATTTCAGTTTACGCATCATTTCTCCTGTTTCAGATTTGAATTCTACACCATAAATGGGCTATCATCGCATCTATGAACATCTCGATTCGTGAAGCAACCCGACAGTCCGCAACAAACAAACCACGGATAAAAAAACCGCCAATGTATCAGGTAATGCTGATCAATGACGACTTCACCCCCATGGATTTCGTCGTGGACATTCTACGCCAATATTTCCAGAAACAAGAGACCGAAGCTACCCGTATCATGCTTGCCGTACACCATGAAGGGCGTGGCATATGCGGCACATACGCCTTCGAGATTGCTGAAAGTAAAATGTATATGGTGCGACAAACAAGCAGAAAATACGGGCATCCACTCAAGTGTATAATGGAAAAATCAGGGGATGGAGAAAGCCATGCTGAATGATGAACTTGAGCGCACTTTAAACGATGTTTTCCGTTCGGCGCACCTGGAACGTAATGAATTCGTAACCGTAGAACATCTCCTGCTCGGTCTACTGGATAATATCGAGGCAAGTGCCGTACTCAAAGCCTGCGGTACCGACCTGGAAAGGCTGCGTGATCGTCTTACACAATATATCTCCGAACAATTGACGGTACTGCCCGAAGGGTCGGGAGAAACGACCGCCAGTATCGCATTACAGCGGGTGATTCAACGAGCGGTGATGCAGGCGCAGTCTGCGGGGAAGCCGGAGGTCACCGGCGCCTATATTCTGGTGGCCATTTTTTCGGAAAAAGACGCATACGCGGTTTTCTTTCTGGAGGAACTCGGTATCACGCGCCTTGATGTGGTGGACTATATCGCGCACGGAGTGCGTAAACAGAAGCCATCCGAATCACGAGAAATACCTCCTGCTACCGCAGGCACGCGCCAGAAACATGCAGCTTCAGCGCTGGAATCCTTCGCCATCGACCTGAACGCACGCGCTATGGCTGGCAAGATTGATGCCCTGATTGGCCGGGAAGTCGAACTGGACCGATGTATGAACATCCTTTGCCGTCGACGCAAAAACAACCCACTGCTGGTGGGTGAAGCCGGTGTCGGAAAAACGGCTATCGCCGAAGGTCTAGCGAGGAAAATTGTCGAACATAATGTACCCGAGGTTATTGCCGACGCACAGATCTATGCACTGGATATGGGTACACTACTCGCCGGAACCAAATATCGCGGTGATTTTGAAGAACGCCTTAAATCGGTACTCAGGGAGCTGGAAGAAAAAAAGCAGGCCATTCTGTTTATTGACGAGATTCATACAGTGATTGGCGCTGGTGCTGTCAGTGGCGGTGCCATGGATGCCTCTAACCTGCTCAAGCCGGCATTGGCAGGTGGTGGGTTGCGATGCATCGGCGCCACCACCTATCAGGAATATCGAACCTTGTTTGAGAAAGACAGGGCACTGTCTCGTCGTTTTCGGAAAATTGATGTGGTGGCGCCCAGCGTATCAGAGTGCATTCTGATATTAAAAGGGCTAAAACCCGTTCTGGAAGAACATCATGGCGTACGCTACAGCATGGCCGCCATTAAATCCGCAGCTGAGCTGGCCAGCCAGCATTTGCACGATCGCAATCTGCCCGATTCGGCTATTGATGTGTTGGACGAAGCAGGTGCCGCCGTACAGGTCATGCCCGCAGTCAAACGCAAAAAACAATTGAGCGTCACAGACATTGAAACGATTGTAGCACGTATCGCGCGGATTCCGCCACGCAGTGTATCGGCATCGGACAAAAAGAGTTTAAAGCACCTCGAACGTAATCTTCGATTGGCTGTTTATGGTCAAAATAACGCCATTGGCGCGCTGGTTAGCGCCATTAAACTTTCTCGTGCGGGGCTTTCGCACCCGGAAAAACCCGTCGGCAGCTTCCTGTTCACCGGTCCAACCGGCGTCGGCAAGACTGAGGTGGCCCGTCAACTGGCTTCAACGATGGGACTCGAACTGATCCGCTTCGACATGTCCGAATACATGGAAGCACATTCAGTATCACGTCTGATTGGTGCGCCGCCGGGCTACGTCGGCTTTGATCAGGGCGGACTGCTGACGGAGGCAGTGAATAAGCATCCCCATGCCATTGTGCTGCTGGATGAGTTCGAGAAGGCACATTCCGATTTGTTTAATGTACTGCTACAGGTGATGGATCACGGAAAACTGACGGATAATGCTGGACGCTCGGCTGACTTCCGGCACGTCATCCTGATTATGACCAGTAATGCAGGAAGCTTCGAACTGGGCAAGGCCAGCATCGGTTTTGCGCCGCAAAGTAGCCATGGCGACAATATCGGAGCCATCAAGCGCATTTTCTCTCCCGAATTCAGGAACCGGCTGGATGCCATGATTACCTTTACTGCATTGGATACTGAAACGATTCGGCATGTGGCGGACAAGTTCCTGATCGAATTAGAAACTCAACTCGAAGCCAAAGGCGTGATGATTGAAGTCAGCGAACATGCCCGTCACTGGCTGGCCAGACGCGGTTACGATAAACAAATGGGCGCCCGCCCGATGGCAAAGCTGATTGCCGACACGCTAAAGAAACCGCTGGCTGACGAAATACTGTTTGGCCGCCTGCAAAAAGGCGGGCGAGTTTACGTGCAGGTTAAAAATGATGTGCTAAAACTGTCGTATCCGTTAAATGTATGAGCCTCTTGCAAAACTCTGGGTGGATGAGCGGCAATCCCACTTTGAGTCCATTTTCGGGATGGAATGAGGTGCATGGTGGCTCCATGGAGCGAAATTTCAGCATGAAAACGGGCCAAAACGGGGAAGCCGATCGCCGCTCACGAGTTTTGCAAGAGGCTCTAAGCTGTATCATTCACAAGTTGCTGCAAGTGGCTCCTATAAATGTGGCCACGCCACTCGCTGATCCATCGCCCGGGCCAGCGTATATTCATCGATATATTCCAATTCTCCGCCTTCGGGCACCCCACGGGCGATGCGCGAAACCCTGATCTCACTGTCATGATACCTGTGCGCTATAAAATGTGCCGTCGCCTCGCCATCCACCGTAGCGCTGGTAGCCAGAATCAATTCCTTGATGGCACCGCCCACCACGCGCTGATCCAGGGAGGATAAATTCAACTGCGCGGCACCCATACCATCTACAGGGCTTAAGCGGCCATGCAACACATGGTAATACCCCGAAAATCCCTGCCCTCGTTCCAACATCAACACATCCACGGGCTGCTCTACGATGCACACCACGCCGCTACTGCGGCGCATATTATCGCATATCGTGCAATACCCCCGCTCGGCGAAGCAACCACAACGATCACAGAAAGAAATAGCTTGATGCAAATCCGATAGCGCGGCTGCCATTTGCTCTACCTCCACCACAGGTTTGCGTAGTATGCTCAGACTGAGCCGCAGCGCCGTCTTGGGTCCAATCCCAGGTAAACCAGAGAGCGTTTCCACTACCCGTGCCAACGCTGCGGGCATACCGGGAAATATAGATCCATTCATGCAAAAACAATCCTCTCGCAGGGGTCACGGCTCACAGGGAGAATCCTGGAGGCAACGGCAAACCACCAAGCATGGCTTTCTGCTTTTCCTGCATCACATGGTCAACCGACTGTAGCGCAGAATTCATGGCGGCAACCACCAGGTCTTCCAGCAAGTCCTTGTCCTGCTCGTTCCACAAAGACGGCTCAATGTCTATTTTACGTACCACGCGATCACCACCCATCGCTACCTTCACCATACCGCCTCCGGCCTCGCCATGCACTTCCACGCTGGCCATCTCTTCCTGCATTTTCTGCATATTTTCCTGCATTTTGCGGGCTTGCTGCATCATTTTTCCAATATTCATGGTTGTTCCTCCAATATCGCTGCTCCCGGCGCGTGTACATGTTCGAGTTTTGCTCCGAACTCACGCATAAGCGCCTGAACGTGAGTATCTTCACGAGCCGCCTGTTCCAATTTCTTCTGACTTGCCTCGGCCTCGCGGATACGTACTTGCGACAACGTTTCGCCTTCATGCTCGCAACGCGGTTCCCAATGCACTTCTCGCCCCAGCCACTCGGAAAACGCTATACGTTCCACCGTGACGATAGCCTTCTCCTGATGCTTACTCAGAGCCAGACGGACCTTTTCGGCAAAATCCAGGCACAACACATGCTCCAGCATAGCCGATATTCCGGCGCGTACCTGCCCGTAGGCAGCGACCGCTTCTTCCCAACTGGTACAGTGTCGACCCGGCCCCTCACCGCACTGCGGGCTGGCAAGCAAACTCACTTCCGGCCCACTATCCTGCTTAAGGTGGCCCCCGGAAGGAGAGAATAGCGATGTGCTCGCGGCGACATGTACCTCTGCGGATCCATCCCCGGGCGATTCTATTGCACCCCGGCTTTCACCCACCTTCTTCTCCATGACTTCGCCGGTTCCCGACGGATCCATTGTATTCGATTCCCTTTCCGGTGTTTTTCGTGGCGGGTTCAAAGCATATAATCCGGCGAGACGCAGGACCAGCATTTCCGCCCCCCGGCGCTCATCCAGCAGCGCCAAATCGCGCAACCCATGCAGTAAAACCTGATAGCGCAAGTCCAGACCCTGCGCATCCCAACAATCTGCCCAACCCTTCAACCACCGCCGCTGCACCTCTCCCGGCTCAGTCTCCAGCAACATTTCATCCACCATCAGGCATGCCAGTTCGTGCCACGTTTCTCCCAACGCCACCAGCATGGCGCGCGGCGCGTGTCCGCCACTCGCGGCCTGGCGCATGGCATCCACCGCGATTTTATATTGACCGTGAAAAATCGCATCGGACAGCTGGCGTATAATTTCAGGCCCCACCAGCCCCAGCGCCTTGCGCACATCGATCATGGTGAGCTGCTCTCCGGCATAGGCCAATACCCGCTCGGTAAGGCTTAAGGCATCGCGCACACTCCCGTCTGCGGCGCGTGCAATTTCATGTAGAGAATCTGATTCGTAGGCAACCTTCTCCTCCGTCAGAACGTGCGCTAGATAACGACTGATCTCATCTGCACCTAAACGTCGCAGGTCGAAACGCTGGCAGCGCGAGCGTACGGTAACCGGCAGTTTCTCAACCTCGGTCGTGGCCAGAATGAACAGCACCCGCTCCGGTGGTTCTTCCAGGGTTTTGAGCAATGCATTGAAGGCGCTCTTGGACAGCATGTGCGCTTCATCAATGATGTACACCTTATATTCAAGCGTGGAAGGCGGGTAGCGCACCGAATCGAGAATTTCGCGAATATCGTCTACGCCGGTATGGCTGGCTGCATCCATTTCCTGTACATCCAGGTTGTTACCATGACCGATGGATACGCAGGCACCGCACGTACCACAAGGTTCGTTATGTTCAGGACAGTCGCAGTTAACCACCATGGCCAGCAGCCGGGAAATCGTGGTCTTGCCTGTTCCGCGGATGCCAGTCAGCAAATAAGCATGCGCCATTTTATTATTCTTTAATGCATTTTGCAGTGTTCGCACCACCACATCCTGACCGACAAGATCAGCGAATCGCCGCGGTCGCCAGCGGCGGGCGAGGACTTTATATCCCGAATGATTCATACGCACCACTGTACGGATGAATAGCGGCCTCGACAATCATTTGAAATAATGTTTCGGAGATTAGCGGCCACCCGGACCGGACGAATCCGCAACGCGCGAAGCTGCCGCTGCCGCTGCTCCCTTCCGGGCCTGACGGGGTTCACGAGGCTTCGCCGTGCGGGGCCAGGCCCGGGCGGCACGGGGTTCCATCTGCCTGCCAGATGGAGAACTGTCTTTCTACTTTCAATCGCGGATCCTGCCATATCCATAGGTCCGACATCAACGCCTGTTTTCACAGGAATGACTGTCACATCAAACCCGATTGAGAAAATAGATACGGGACACGGAAAAAGCGGATCTATGCTTCCCATCACATGTACGATCTCGAAAACTTAGCCCTAAAATACGCTCAATGCAAACGCAATATCGTCCATGTCTCTTTTACCAGCATCCACAGTGCTTTCGTCAGCTGCCTCAAACGTTTGCGTATAAATCCACAATGGAGACACCCTTCCCCGACAATCTGGGCACGCACCTGTTCGCGCGGGACAATCGTTTCCTTCCAGAAGAGCACGCGGCGCCTGAAATCCGGCATCATGCGGGAAAACAAACGCTCAGCCAGGAAGGGAATCACTTCATGGCCCATAAAACGGGTATACATGTTGCGCTCGCGCAGGTCCATACGAGGTCGAATCGCCTCCAGCATATCCTGCGGAACAAATGCATTCAAATGTGTGCGAACATAGGATAAAGCATAAAAACACGGGCGTTCCAGGCGATATTCCCGGATGCCGTCCAATACCGCACACCATTGGTCCTCTTCCTGTATATTGTTTGAGAGTAATGCAATATCCCATAGCCAGACTAAGCGCTCGAAGGAATGTTTCATGGCATGGAAACAAAGATAGGGTAAATTGACGCGGGGGAGAGGAAGCAAAGCAGACGCACCTGCCAGCTGGCTTCGTTCCGCATGCGAAAAGAAATCCTGCGTCTGCATTGGCGTCAGATATTTCCGCGCACGAATACGTTCCATATCCAGAGGGTCGGTATGTAAATCCAGTAGCACACCCCCCCGAAAAAATAGTAACGAATGATGTTTCGCCAACTCAAATCCGGATTGGGTCACGATCCGTATTGCGGCTTGAATATCAAGCTCATTAACCAGTAGGTCAATATCCATCTGAGGCCGCGATGTGGATGGATGATACAACGCCTCTGCTATCCCTTGCCCCCGCAGGGTCATGCAGTCAATACTGGATTCCCGCATACACTTCAGTATGGCGGCATTTATTTGTCTGAGCGTCAGCGCATGGGTCGCCTGGGCTCGTAGTGGTTGTTCAATACAGGTCTGAAATACGCTTTGCCCAAACGCATCGCGATTCATGCCTTGCCTGTACCAGACACAGGCACCCACCCCCTCCGCCCAAGCCACGCGCCAGAATTCCCCGGTTACCTGCAGTTCCGCTTTTCCACCGGACAGGATGCGGCAACATACCGCACGGGCTCGCATGGCGTTCATCTTGGAAGTTTGCATTTCAGCGTCTATACTCACACGTTGGGTTGTCTTGCGAAAGGCTATGGAAGTTTTATATTCTTTCATGGAAACTGCGCTCCACAGGCTCAGAAAAATGGATTGGAGGTGCGATATGGCGGATACTGAACCGCGCGACAATCAACAGCGCAAACCGATTAGTGATGGCATGCTGGTGCGCCGCAGATTGCTCAAACTGGGGGCTTATGTGCCGCCGGCTATCATGGGTATGATGATCCTTGGTAGAGGTGTCGCTTCTGCTGATGGCTCATCGGACGGCTCCGGGGACCACCGCCACCACTCCAGCGCATCTTGCGGCCCCAAGGCATGCAGCCCGTGCCGGGAGAATTCTGAGTCTAGAGATTGTAGGAGACACAAAAGAGAGGGAAATAAAAGGAAAACGAGAGACTCATAGGAAGTAAAGTACGGATAGTAAACGCCGCAATGACGGAAGCAAACCTGGACCCCGTTTTTGGGGCTTCGCTTGATGCGCCCCTCCGTCACAGGCTGTTGTTTTTCCCCGATGGAGAGGCGCTGGTACTCACGGTTTTCCCGGAAGGATTGCGCTGCGAACATACCGGCAATGGTATGTCTGCGTGGTTCTCCGGAGATTTCGCTAATGCCCTGATGATGCGCACTGAGTTGCATGATGGCCCCCCGCAACGGGCGCTGCTTGACCATCTCGCCCTCGCCCACCCGTGGCTGCGCGGCCTCGCGCGCGCGCGCATATCGCCCCCCCGCCCTTCTCGTCTGCTTCTCGGACAGGGACTTGGTATCCTGTTTATCGAATTGACTGCCCGCTGTAATGAACGCTGCTTGCACTGTTATGCAAAATCCGAACCGGAACGCCAGGAAATACTCGCCCTGGCGGACGTTCGACGCGTACTGGGCGAAGCCAGGAACCTTGGCTCGCCGGCAGTTCAGTTCACAGGCGGTGACCCGCTCATTTACCCTGAATTGGCATCGGCCGTAGCCTGCGCCCGCGAAACGGGTTATAACGATGTTGAAATTTATACCAATGGATTGCTGCTGACAGATGCCCTGCTGACACGGCTTGCAACCTACGAACCCCGATTTGCCTTTTCCGTATATTCCTATGATGCCGTTACGCATGACCATATCACCCGCGTACCCGGTAGCCACCGTCGCACGCTGGCCGCCATGCGCCGCGTCATAGCGGCAGGCCTGAAACTACGCGCCGGAGTCATTCTCATGCCGGAAAACCGTGGCCATGAGCGACAAACAGCAGATTTCCTGCATGCAGAGCTCGGTCTGCCGCGCCATCTGCTCGGCTTCGATAGCGTGCGAGGAACGGGCCGAGGCACGTTCATGGACTATCAGCCGGATGTTCCTTATACAGAAGACCGGACACATCATTCCCCGGAAGATAACCACCATGTGGATCATGACGACCGAAACGTACGCAGGGGGAAGCTGTGTGTGGCGTCCGATGGCGGTGTATACCCGTGCATCTTTTCCCGCAACACGCTGCTTGGTAATATCCGCGAGCAATCGCTCCCGGATATGCTGAGCGAGCTGGATAAACGGCCACTACCGCATGCATCGGAAACGCGCTGGCGGCAATGTGTGCAGCGCATGAGTTGCAGCGATTGTCAGATGATTGCTTATACGTTGGGAGTAACACATGAATAATGCAGGGGTTAGACCTCTAAAGCTTAGAGGGCTGGTCAGCGAGGAACTCGAAGGCCTGGATGAAATAATTTACGCCAACGCCGAAAGTGGGGCCACGTTCTCCCTGAACCCGACTGCGGCTGCAATTCTGGATTTATGCGATGGCGAGCGTAGCCATGACGATCTGGCTTCCATTCTACACGAGACTACGCATGTCGACCTGCAACGGGCCAAGGATGATGTGGCGACTATCCTCGCCGAATTCGCTGAAAATAGCCTGATTTACGCAGCTGACACCCCCGACGAACAAGCTTGAAACGATGTGAAGCAATACTCGGCCCTGGTTACCCTCAAACAATGCAGGCCAGCACAGGTATCTGGCGGAAAAAAATATCCATCGCCCACCTCGATATTTGGATTGAGTGCGATGAGCCTGGTTGTATCCATGGAATTTCCGCTCTGACCGCACTGTTTCCAGCCAGCGACAGTTCCGCGCCGGATATACTTTTCTCAATCAATGCCTCAGATGGCCTGATTAAACTTTCACTGGTCGACGCGCTCCTCTGGCAAGGAGGCGATCCAGGTGAAGTGGTCGCGGGCCTTGAATACGCATTGTACAACAGGGTTATTGACGCACTGCGTCCTTCCATGATATCCCTGCATGCCGCTACGGTCAGTGATGGGAACGTATGCGTGACCTGTGCCGGTATCTCGGGAGCGGGAAAATCCAGCCTGTGTACCAAAGCGCTATTACAGGGCGCCTCCTACTTCAGCGATGAATTCACACTGCTGAACGAACAAGGGTGCATCACACCATTTCCGCGTCCGTTGCAGTGGGGCAGCGAGCAACACCCGGCCTTCTCTCATAAAACGATGCTGGCATCAGGGCTGTTCAAAAAAGATTCCTACAGCTTCCCGGACAGGGAAGGCAAGGCGACAATATCCCTGCTCTGGCACCCCGAACGTCTGGCGAGGACACCCGGACCAATGCGCATTGTATTATTCCCGCAGTACGATGCTTCGGTCCCGGCGGCGACACTGACCGAACTGCGACGTAGCCAGGGTGTGATGGAACTGGCTGCGCATATCCATCATCCATTATCCCCTGTCGATCGCATTCGTCTGCTGCACGCATGGGTACCTGCCCAGGCTGCCTTTTACCGGCTGGCATTCTCCGACGTGAATACCGCCTGGAAACAAGTGAAAACACTCCTTGCATAGAATTACGTCCGTAATCTCAAAGCCACAGGTACGCCCGACAGAGCCACTGCCGCACATGCCACAAATGCCATCTGAAACCCTGAAATTCCCGACTGCGATGATATCCAGCCGCAGGCCACGATGCCCAGAGCCGTACCTAAACCAAATCCCGAGGCAGAATACCAGCTTTGTGCACTCGCCTGACGACCATGCGGCGAAAGCCTGCCTACCCACGTTACCGCATTGATATGGAAAGCGGCAAAGCTTGCCGCGTGTAATAATTGCAACAATGCCAGTAGCCACCATACCTGCGTCAGGCCGATACCCAACCAGCGAACCGATGCCAGGAACAGACATGTAGAGAGTACCAGAGCAGGTGCGGCCTCACTGACAGGACGAGACCATTTCCACATCAACACGATTTCAGCCGCGGCGCCAAGCACCCATAAGCCACCAATCATCCAACCCGTATAACCCGCTTTGAGCAGATACAGGCTGTAAAAGCCATAATAGGCGCCATGCGATACCTGCATCAAGAAACTCACAAAAAGAAGTAGGGCAAAGGATGATGAAAAACGCTTCGCATGCGGTAACACCTGGTTCTGCTGCAATGTATTCACAGGGAATCCCCTGGCGGCCAGCGCCGTCACCAATGATGTCGCCGCTAGCCAATAAGGGAGGTGAAATCTGTTTTCGCCCACCAGCCAGATACCACCCGCCAGGGATGCCACAACAAATCCGATAGAGCCCCATACGCGCAAACGCCCGTAATCCACCAAAGCCGCTTCGGAGATAGCCACCGACAAACCATCGGCCAGCGGCAATACCACCGCCCAAAAACACCCGAATGCCAATACGGCCAGCGCCAGCGCTACGCCGGGTTCCAACCATGGTAGCGACAGCGCCAGCATGGCTGCGGCAAGGGATGCGACGAGAATGAAACGGGAGGTATCAGTGCTGTGATCCAGCGCGTGCCCCGCCACCGGCGGGGCCAACACCCTGGATATAGCCAGAAGCCCCGTAAACAGGCCGATGGTTTCCGCGTCCATCCCCCTGCCCGCGAGATAAACCGGAAAAAATGGCAATACAATCCCCATCGTAGCGAAATAGGACGCATAAAACAGACGGATGGAATGCAAGGATGCGACGGAAATCATGGCCCAAGCATAGCCATGCGAGCGGGCGCGCAACACAGCACACTTGCACATAAGCCGTAAATTCCTGACAGTTGGTCTATGCGCACCAGATACATATGGCTTACTCTTGCTACGCTCGCCACGGCAGCCATACTGATTCGCGGCATCGGGCATCTCAGCATGGATCCTGTCGGGCTAAGGCTGGACCCCGGCTGGCGCGTCCGCTCCGTAGTTGTATGGAAGAACGCCCACCCCGATAAGCTGACCTTATCGCCAAAAGGCCGGTGGCTGTACGTCAGCTGTGAAACAAAGGCGAGCGAGGATTCGCCAAGCCTGGCCGCAATCGACCTAAAAAAAGAGCATCATATGATCCTCGTTTCAGGGTTAATGCATGCCGATGGGCTCAAATTTGCACCGGACGGTAGCCTGTGGATCGGTGAGGGGTTTCCGCAGGGTTTGATCTGGCGCATTGTCGATGTCGATCATTTTCCGGTTAATCAGAAAGTGGACCGCACCCGTATGGTGAGCAGCAACCGTGCCCTTGCTCCATTCCGCGCCGCAGGCCACTTCACGCACGGAGGGATTGCATTTTCCAAAAACAAACGTTTTGCTTATCTGGCGGATGATGCTGTTGGAGGTTCGCTATATCGCTTAAACTTGAAGACACGCCGTATGGAAGTACTGTCCGGGGATAAAAAATGGGTCATGCTTTCTCTGGCGCAATCTCCACAGGATCAGGCCCGGCACTTACAGGCTCGCGAATTCGACCATATCGAGGATATGGAAACATTGCCCGATGGACGTATCCTGATGGCCGAGACTGGAACAGGCCGTATCCTCGCCCTGGCCGACGCGGGCAAGCATCCAGAAATAACAACATATCTGCACGATAGCCGCATCGCTCACCCACACAGCCTGGCGTGGGATATGACGCGCCATCGCTTATGGATCGCTGACGGTTCCACACCTTCCTCACTGTGGACCTGGGATGGCAGAAAACTGGAACAAATTGCCACGCACCAACATGCCGAAATCACGGGGGTGTTGCCAGTGGGGAATGTCATCTATCTGAACCTTCAGGGACACAACAATGGCCTGGAACTGACCCTGCGCTTGAGGGAAGTCTCTCATGACGTCGGTATTGGTCATACCGAATAAACACTGGCAACCCATACCGGGACCTTCTCCCCGGTCATCGGATGAACAGCATAAAAACCGGTCGGCATGCCCTTCTTTTCCATCGTTTCGGCATCTGCCTCTCGGGTAGAAATCCGGCTGCATTCATCCAGAAAACCGGCCAGTTCGGGATTTTTTTTGACTGCTTCTTTCGCCAACAGGTGTCCTGCCGCCACCGCCATGTAAGTTACACCCATCAATAACCTGCATTGTTCACAAATACTGCCGCGCCCTTATTGCATTCGCCTGTTGCCGCAACAGCTCCAATATGTGCGGATGCGCTCCCAGAGGTTTTGCCAATACCGGTTCGCTTGCTGAACGAACACGCGAGAATGCATCCATATCCACGCGGACCTGTCTCATCCAATGACCCGGAAAGAGAAAGTTTGGTATAATCGTCACACAATCTCCCCCCGCTTGCCGTGCCAACACATCCCCAAGCCGTGGACTACCATGCCCCGAAAAGGCAAGCTGAACCTCTGCATCAATGCGCGTAGCCAGCATGTCAAGTAATCGCGTAATATGTTGTCGTACACCATGCTCCCTGCTTCCATGCGTCAGCAGAATAATGGGTTGTTTATCGGTATAAACCTCAGCGGCCCGGTCGTATAAGGCGTCGGCAAGCACTCTTGCATCCGCCAATCCATCCGCAAGATGGATCCCCATTCCAGGATGATACCGTATATATTTCCCTAGCCGATCCGGGATATCCTGTCGCAAGTGCATGCCCGTATTCAGTAAAAGCGGCAATATAGTCACAGCGCGGACACCCTTCAAACCCTCATTGAGCAGACTCTCCAGCAAAGGCTCGCATTGCTCCAGAAAGCAAAGCTGGGCATGCATGCCGGAATAATGCTCCCAGCCATTCAGGAACAACTCGCATGCCGCGCCATAGGCCGGGTCGTTTGAGCCGTGCGCCAGCAATAATATTTCCCGATCAGGTGGCCCATTCATTTACCAAACTCCGCCACCATGGAGCCGGATCTGCGACGTTGGCCCATCCCGGCTCCAGGCATATCGCTGCCGATACGCCTACATGCTTTTATTTCGAGCCCCTGGAGCCAATTGCGAAACCCTGGGTGGATATAAGCAGCAATCCCACCTTGAATCCATTTTCGGGGCGGGATGAGGCGTATGGTGGTTCCATGGACCGAAAACCTTTGGATGAATGCGAGGTCGCCCAAAGAACCGCATCAACCATCACGGTGATCCGTGGATAGTGCGGGCCAGAGCTTCGACCAGACGCTCGATGTCCTTACCCTCATGTGCTGCCGACAGGGTGATACGCAAACGGGCCGTTCCTTCAGGTACGGTCGGCGGGCGAATAGCGGACACAAAAAGACCATACTCACGCAGCCTGAATGACGCTCGCAATGCCGCTTCATCCGACCCAAGAATAAGCGGCTGGATAGGTGTTCGGGATACCACAAGAGGCAACCCCTGCTGTCGCGCCAGTTGTAAAAATCGTTGCACCCTGTCCTGCAAGCGGCGAGGCAAGCCTTCCTCTCGCGCCACCTTAAGGGCCGCCAATGCCGCAGCAGGAACACTGGGAGGCAAAGCAGTGGAATAAATCATGGTGCGCAGGCATTGGCGCAGCCCTTCGATCATTTCCGATGACCCCAGAATAAATGCGCCATAAGCCCCCAGCGCCTTACCACAGGTCCCGGTTTCTATCAGGCGCGCATGGCCCTGTACGCCCGCTTCTGCGGCAAGCCCGCGCCCATCCGGGCCCAGTGTGCCCAGACCGTGCGCGTCATCCAGCACGACAAGCGCATCATGCGCTTCTGCCAGTTGTATCAGGGCGCAAATATTCGCGCAGTCTCCATCCATGCTGAACACACCATCGCTGACAATGATACGCCGTAGTGCATGATAGCGCCCAAGCAAGCGTTCCAACCCGGTCATATCAAGGTGGGCATAGCGATGGACCGCACCACGACAGAGGCGCGCGCCATCCACCAGCGAAGCATGATTGAGCTTATCGCAGAACAGATGTGTGCCGCGCCCCGACAGAGCATCCAGCAATCCAATATTAGCCAACATCCCTGAACCAATCACCAGGGCAGCTTCATACCCCTTCCAGCATGCCAGGGCGGCCTCCAGATCGTGCAGGACGGGATCATCGCCGCTTACCAAACGCGAAGCGCCACTGCCAAAGCCATGACCTTGGATGGCCCTGGTGGCCGCACTTTGAACTTCGGGGTGAAAACTCAACCCCAGATAATCATTGGAGGAGAAATTGAGTAGCCCCACACCATCCACCATCACCCGGATGCCAGACTTCCGACCATGCAAAAAAGTACGCCGACGTGATGGCGTCACGGGGAAAAACCAGTTGCGACTATCGGGCATACCAGGCATGCTGGATACCATGCTATCACTGTCAACCTTCGTATCGTCAGGGGCCAGACTGCGGAACCTTTTATTTCCTCCTGTTTGTGTTTTCTGCCACGAGCCAATGACCGCGTACCATACCTGCTGTGCAGCATGTGCCGATGCAATTCGCATTTGGCCGCAACAGACGTGTCACCTATGCGGAAGCGTCATATCCGTAGATATTGTCCCGGGGCCCTGCGGCCGTTGCCTGCGGAAGCCACCACCGCAAGTTCATACGGAGAGCCTGTACACCTATGCCGGCCCCGTACGCGCATCCATCCTGGCATGGAAGCTGCGCGGCGACGATGCGGGGCTGCAATGGCTGATGGCTGCGGCTGGAACGAGGCTTACGACCATTTTTTCACCGGAGGATGTGCTGCTGCCCTTACCCATGCCTATCGCCCGTATGCGGAAGGCGGGCCGTCATCATGCTGCGGACCTGTGTAAAGCCATTTGTAAAGTGACCGGAAGCCAAATGGACTTCAGCGTGTTACGACGTTCGGGGGCACAGCATCGACAATCCTCCCTGTCCCGCACACAGCGTTGGAATAATCTGCGTAAGGTCTTCCGGGTGAACAGCGACTTCCTGAGCCGTCTGCACCTGGATGCAGGGAGGCGGCTATGGGTTGTGGATGACATCCGCACAACCGGGGCAACACTGCACTATGCTTGCCGGGCATTGAAACCTGCGGGGCATCCCGTACATGCATTTTCGCTAGCGCGTATAGCTGACAAGGAGTAGGAAAAAGATGGCAATGATTGAAGTATATTCAGGTGATTTTTGTCCATATTGTATACGGGCCAAGATGTTGCTGAAGAAAAAGGGCCTGGCATTCGTTGAATACAACGTGCAGACCGAACCGGAGCGGCGCGACGAAATGCTCGGACGGAGCGGCGGCTCGCGCACGATCCCCCAGATATTCATTAATAATCGCCATGTGGGCGGGTGCGACGAACTTTATGCCCTGGAACGCAGAAAAGAACTGGACTCATGGCTGGATGGTGAAAGCTAACCTGCACGATGTGCGTGCCACACTTTCAGGGTTCAGGCCATAATATAAGCGATGCCAGGCAGGATGGCATGGATGGGTATTCATTCGGCATCCAGCAAGGATAATAGCTGCCGATGCAGATCGGCAGACGTGGCGGCTACGATGGAGCTATCCAGCTGCTTTGTGTGAAAGGGGTGCCGCTGCCTGAAGTCAGACACGGTACAGCCAGCTTCAGTGGCCAGAAGGCAGCCTGCAGCATAATCCCATAGCCTCTCATTCCCATGAATTATAAATTGTGCCCTTCCGGCCGCAAGCCATGCCCATTCGAGGGCACAACTGCCAATATTACGTTGGCTCCGGTAGCATTTCTCCGTTGCCAGATGGCTGGCGAGACCATCACGGAGCCGTTTGAAATCAATAAAGCCGACAGTTTCGGCGAGGGGCTTCGCCGGTACGGCCCTCATGGTCCGCTGGTTTAGGCATGCACCCTCACCGCGAATAGCGGAAAAACTTTCGTCACGCACCGGATCATGGATGCAAGCGAGTACGGGCTTGTTA
Source organism: uncultured Zetaproteobacteria bacterium (assembly GCA_964624255.1). GTDB lineage: Bacteria > Pseudomonadota > Zetaproteobacteria > Mariprofundales > Mariprofundaceae > JAUZQZ01. The sequence continues at coordinate 9,021 of CAZUWV010000011.1, read as the reverse complement.
TGCTCGACCAGTGCCAGAGATATTCCGAATGCCGGGAGCGATGTAACAAAATTAGTGGTTCCATCCAGTGGGTCAAGACACCAGAAACGATGACCATTCCTCAGACACGCAAGTTGTTGTTCTTCCTCCATTTCCTCACCCAGAAAATAAATTTCGGGATGTAGAACCGCCAGTTTTTCACGGATAACTCGCTGACATTCCATATCAGCTTCGGTCACAACGGAACCGTCATTCTTGGTATGGATACGATTGGATTGGCGCTGAAATGCAGGCATCAAAATCGTCCTGCCCGCTTCGCGCAGTAGCTCGGTAATATGATTTATATCCACGGTTTCTTTCACCTGTTCATCAACCATCCCTTTTTTCACTTTGTTCCATGCCGCTTCGTGCTAAGGTTCGGACAAGGATTTTGGCAGACTCCTAGCCTCCATTGTTCATGAATCGTCATGATGATTGCGCCGGACATTTGTTCGTAACGGATTCCGAGGAGAGAGGCCATAGCCGTCATACGGACGACCGACGAGGGATTTGGTGCGAACAAAGGAACAAAGCAAGGGCGCGGCAGCATTTATGAATAATGCAGGCTAGACTACACAGGGGGTGCATGGTGCTCAAAGGAAAGATGGTTATTGGACAATCAGGAGGTCCTACAGCGGTGATCAACCAGTCGCTGGTCGGGGCAATCCTGGCAGCGCGTGAACAGGATGCGATAACGGGTATTCTTGGTGCGCGTCATGGTATCGCTGGGATTATGAGTGAAAACTTTGTGGATCTGACAACGCAATCTTCGGAACAGTTGGAGCAGGTGGCCAACACACCGGCAGCGGCCCTGGGTTCCGTCCGCCTGAAGCCCAATACGGCTGAGTGTGAAAAGGTGTTTGACGCGTTTAAAAGAAATGATGTGCGCTACTTCTTCTATATCGGAGGCAATGACTCGGCCGAAACAGCATATATCATCTCTAAAATGGCCAGTGACGCGGGTTATGATTTCTGCACCACACACATTCCGAAAACCATTGATAACGATTTAAAGGTAACGGATCACTGCCCCGGTTTTGCATCAGCGGCCCGCTTTGTAGCCTTGGCATTTATGGGTGATGATCGGGATAACGGTGCCCTGTCCGGCGTTAAAATCAATGTCGTGATGGGTCGGCATGCAGGATTCTTGACGGCCGCTTCAGCCCTGGCACAGCAGGCGGACGGCGATGGTCCGCATCTGATTTACCTGCCGGAGCGGGTGTTCGACGTGGAGCAGTTCGTGGTGGACGTTCGCCGCATAAATAGCGAGTACGGACGTTGTGTCATAGCGGTATCCGAAGGGATCTCGGACCGGGAAGGTAATCCTGTCGTGTCGGGCGGGGAGCGGGATTCGCATGGCAATGTTCAGCTTTCCGGTACCGGTGCATTGGGCGATGCCCTGGCGGCGCATGTGAAGCGCGCGTTCAAGGGTGAGAATATGCGTGTGCGCGCCGACACCTTCGGCTATTTGCAGCGCAGCTTTCCAACGATTGTTTCATCGGTTGATGTCAGGGAGGCGCGTGAAGTGGGCCAGATGGCCGTCAGACATGCAGTTTCAACGAGCGAAAATGGCTCGGTAGCGATTCGCAGGGTATCGAATGAACCTTACGCCAGTGAATATTTCATCACCCGGCTATCCAGTGTTGCCAAAGAAACCACTTCGGTACCCGATGCGTATATCAATGCCGAGGGTAACGGGATGAATCCGGGCTGGCTGGACTATATCCGGCCATTGGTAGGCGAGTTACCTATCACCGGAAGGTTGTAAGTGGCTGTAACGAAATAACATGGTCATTTATACGCCTGGATATGTGCTAGATTGTCGTGGTGCGATTGAACAAAACATGAGATGTAGCCTTTCTACATCGAATGTTTTGTGATCGAGCAGCGCGCCAAGATGGTGCGTAGGCTGGATGGAGAAATGAATATGTGATTTAGTTACAGCCACCAAGCCAACGACACATGCTATTTTAACCTCGGCTCGCCACGACCCTCCTGGTCCGCACTGTTCATAAATCGCGTTGACTTGATCGCCTTCTTTGGAGAGGGTTCCCTGCTCTGTAGGAAACGTTAAGGAGTCATTGTGAAATCTCAAGGAAGCACCTATTTGCTACGAGTCAAGCCCACCATTCCCGATGCACTGAAAGGCCTTGAAGGTGTTGCTGGCGACCTGTGGTTCGCCTGGAATTCAAAGGCTCGTGCCCTGTTCCATCATATCGACCCCGTACTGTGGGATGTGTGCGGGCATAATCCACGTTCGTTTTTGCGCCGCGTTAGTCAACGTCGACTGGATGGGGTAGCTGCAGATCGCGCTTTTTTATCTGAATATCACGGCGTGATTGCCGATCATGCCTCCTACAAGAAGGAAGAATATCAATGGTTTGGCTCGAATTATGAAAATCCGGGAGAATATTCGATCGCCTATTTTTCGGCGGAGTTCGGCCTGCATGAATCCCTGCCTATTTATTCCGGGGGCCTGGGTATTCTGGCAGGCGACCACTGCAAATCTGCCAGCGACCTCGGCCTCCCGTTTACATCTGTAGCGCTGTTGTATCGCCAGGGTTATTTCACCCAGACCATCAACGCGCAGGGTCGACAGGTTGCCGCATACCATGATAACCGATTTGGCGATTTGTGCATTGAGCAAATCAAGGATGATGCCGGGAATCCGCTGCGGGTACAGGTGAAACTGGTGGATCGCATGCTGGACCTGAATATATGGGAAGCCAGGGCGGGACACATCCGCATGATTCTTCTCGATTCAAATGTGGACAGCAATACGCCCGAAGAACGTAAAATTACTTACCAGCTTTATGGCGGAGGCCTGGAGAACCGTATCAGGCAGGAAATTGTGTTGGGGATCGGTGGTGTGCGGGCTTTGCGCGCGGCGGGTGTTTCTCCGACCGTGTGGCATGCCAATGAAGGGCATGCCGCGTTCACTATCCTGGAGCGCCTGTTTGAATATATTGAGCAGCATGATCTGAATTTTGATGAGGCTCTGGAGTCAGTTCGTGCCTCCACTGTATTTACCACGCATACACCCGTGCCCGCCGGACACGATATTTTTCCACTGGATATGTTCGATCGCTATATGGGTCATTATGCCAGCAAGCTGGGTATCGATATGGAAGCTCTGCATCATCTGGGGCACGGCGATTTCGGCCATGGTGCTGAGGGTTTTAACCAAACCGCGCTGGCCATCCATGGTTCAGCCTATGTGAACGGCGTGGCCAAATTACATGGAGAAGTATCTTCCCGAATCTGCCAGTCCATGTGGCCGGATTTGCAGCCGGAGGAAAATCCGGTCTCATCCGTAACCAATGGTGTACATGTCACAACATGGCTGGCACCGGAATGGATTAACACATTCAATCAACATTTGGGCGGGCAGTGGCGCGGGCAGCTTCTGGAACCTGCATTCTGGCAAAATATTGAAGATATTTCCGATTATCACTACTGGAGCATCCACCAGGCGAACAAACAGCGTATGCTCCAGTACGTGCGTCAGCAACTGGAGCGGCAGGCAAGACGTAACGGCGAAAGCGCGCAAATGGTGCAGAAGATGACAGCCTTGTTTGATGTGCGCACACTGGTCGTAGGGTTTGCCCGCCGTTTTGCAACCTATAAGCGCGCCACCCTACTTTTTCAGAATGAAGAGAAACTACACCAGTTACTAAATAATACAGATCGTCCTGTGGTGTTTTTGTTTGCGGGCAAGGCACACCCGGCGGATCAACCTGGGCAGGAATTGATCCGGCGTATCCACGAATACGCCAGAAAGCCTGGGTTCGCGGGCAGGATTTTGATGCTTGAAGGCTACGACATGACGTTGAGTCGTTACCTTATTTCAGGCGTTGATGTGTGGTTGAACAATCCGATTCGCCCCATGGAGGCATCGGGAACATCAGGGATGAAGGCCGCCATGAACGGCGTACCAAACCTGAGCATTCTGGATGGCTGGTGGCCAGAAGGCTTCCATGGGGATAATGGTTGGGCCATCGGTGGTGAATGCGACATCGCCGACCCGCACATGCGCGACGAGGATGATGCTGCATCGTTGTACCACATACTGAAGCATGAGGTACTCCCGACCTACTACAACCGTAATGAAAGTGGATTTTCCGATGCCTGGGTTGCCATTTCCAAACGCGCGATGATTTCCAGCATACCGCATTTTAATACGGATCGTATGGTTTCGGAATATACCAGTCGTTTCTATGTGCCTGCATCGCGGCACGGGAAATCAATGGTGGACTGCGGGTTTAAGCGGGCCAAGGCTCTGGCCGCATGGAAATCCAGGGTACGCGAGGCTTGGCCCCAGGTGAGGCTGACCCGCACGGACGGGATGCCCGTAGAGGCCCACGAGTTGTATGGAAAAAGTTTGAATGTACAGGTGAAGGTGTTTTACGATGGTCTGTCTTCCGAAGATCTACATGTAGAGATCGTGCTGTTGCGGCCATCCCGTGAGGGAGGCTATAAACCCTATCGTATTATCGAAATGAGGCATGTGGATGACGGCATATTCGAAACGGGTCTGCAGCCGGATGACAGCGGTGATTTCGCCTATCATATTCGTGTTTACCCGACACATGAGGATTTGGCGCATCCTTTATCCATGGGGTTACTGACCTATTTGTGATGGCGTCGCAAAAGACCCATCACAAGATGACTCACAAGCAAACTTTTTTTACTCCGCGTACATCTTTGCATAGGACGCAGCCGACGCATCCCATGATGAATCACGGCGCATGGCCCGATCCGTAATACGTCGCCAGACAGTGGGGCTGCGCCATGTTCCCACCGCATTATCTACCGTAGCCCGGAAAACATCGGGCCTGGCCTTGTCGAACCCAAAACCTGTACTGGTGCGTTTGGACGTGGCGTAATCCGTTACGGTATCTTTTAGCCCGCCAGTAGCTCGAACGACGGGTACATTACCATAGCGCATGGCCATAAGTTGGCCTAAACCGCATGGCTCGAAACGCGATGGCATCAGGAAAATATCCCCTCCGGCATAGATTTGCCGGGCCAGCTTTTCATTGAAACCGGAGGAGAAATACATTTGCTCTGGCCTCGCCCTGGCCAACCGCTTCAGCATGCCTTCATAAACCGGGTCGCCCGATCCAAGTATGGCCAGTTGATAACCCTTTTCCAGCCAGTCTGGGACGCAATCAAGCAGTAGATCTACACCCTTCTGCTCAACCAGGCGTGAGATAACAGTGAGCAAGGGTGCATTCGCATGGGCCGCGAGCCCCAGACTTTTTCGCAGAGCAATTTTACAGCGCCGCTTTCCCTGCATTTCCCCCGGCGCATAATTGACGGCAATAGTCATATCACTGGCTGGATCCCAACTTTCTACATCCAGTCCATTGACAATGCCGGAAAGCTTGTCGGAGTGTTCGGAAAGAAAGGCCTCCAGGTGACAGCCGTATTCCGGTGTCAGGATTTCGCCGGCGTAGGTCTGGCTTACCGTGGTGATCCGGTCGCAGGATGCGATACCCGCCTTCATACAGTTGATCTGACCATAAAATTCATAGCAGCCGGGGTGAAAGGATTCGGAGGGAAGGCCCAAACGGTGTAACCAAAGGGATGGAAACACACCCTGGTAGGCCAGATTATGGATGGTAAAAATACATCGTGCATCCGCAATGCGGGGCTGATGATGATACTGCGTTTTAAGTAACAGGGGGAGGAACCCCGTCTGCCAGTCATGGCAATGGAAAATATCCACCGGGGACTTCAACAGGCATGCCGCCTCCAGTGCGACGCGATTGAAGAAAATATAACGCAAGAGATTATCACTGTACGCGCCAGCGGGTGGACCGTACAAGCCATCACGGTCATAAAGGTCATCCTGCTCGACCAGAATAAAACGCAAACCATTCGCGTCGGCTTCGTGCAGGGGCGCGATTCGATCTACACCGTCAATTCGCACGGGAATGGATTGTTCTAACGGCTTTATTTTTACGCCGCTGGCGCATACCTGTTTACGGTAGTAGGGAACGACTACCGTAACTTCATGACCAAGGCGTTTCAGGGCGCGAGGCAGGGAACCTACAACATCCGCCAGCCCGCCAGTTTTGGCCAGAGGGGCGGCTTCAGAAGCCACGAACACAATATTCATCTTTGCCATGAGCGTTGCCTTTTTTATCGAATGGCGGTTATACTAATACCTTCAGGAATAAAGTCACACCTAGATCCTGCAAGTGGTCAGTGCATGCAGAGTGTAAAACATTGGTTTATATAGCGTATTGAAAAAACATGTTGTCACCTTATTGGTGATGAGTGTTTTTTCGATATGCTGGATGAATCAAGGGGTTGCGCTATGTGTGTGCGAACACTTGCAGGATCTAGGTCACATGCAATGACTCCGCGCGAGGTCGCCGTATGTGGTGATGTGCAAATCGCCCAACTGATGAAGTCATAAAAATCCCGTTCCTGGCCTTTTTTGCCCCACGGAGAATAAAAAGTGAAATTCTTGCTTTCCTCAGAAATCAATAACCAGAGCCAATGGCATGGCGAGAGATTGATGTCCGTACCCCCTCATGGGCGCTCTGATAGCTCCGCAAGGGGTCACCATGTCTGAATTGCTGCGATCAAAAACCTGGCAAGCCCTTGACGAGCATCATCGACAGATGATGGGCGTACACATGCGTGATCTGTTCGCGGAAGATGCTGATCGCTTCGAGCGCTATTCACGGAAGTTCAACGATATTCTAGTCGATTTCTCCAAAAACATCATCAACAATGAAACGCTCTCACTATTGATGGAACTGGCTCGCGAACGCGATGTGCCAGACTGGACCCGGCGTATGTTTGCCGGTGAAAAGATCAATAGTACCGAACATCGCGCCGTACTGCACACAGCACTGCGTAACCGCTCGAATAGTCCCGTGATGGTGGATGGCAAGGATGTGATGCCAGATGTGAACCGGGTACTGGGCCAGATGCGGGAGTTTACGGAGGCGGTACGTTCCGGAGCATGGAAAGGGGGTACTGGCAAGCCGATGACCGATATTGTGAATATCGGTATTGGCGGTTCTGATCTCGGTCCGGTCATGGTAACCGAAGCATTGACGCCTTTCGGCCGCGATAAATTACATGTCCATTTTGTGTCTAATATTGATGGTACACATATGGTGGAAACTCTGCGCCATTTACATCGCGAGACGACATTGTTCGTGATCGTATCCAAAACATTTACAACTCAGGAGACCATCACCAACGCACGCACAGCACGCGACTGGTTTCTGACCCGTGGCGGCACCAAGACGGCTGTAGCCAAGCACTTCGTCGCTGTCTCCACCAATGCCCGAGCCGTCTCCGCCTTCGGTATTGATACCGACAATATGTTTGAGTTTTGGGATTGGGTCGGCGGTCGCTATTCGCTATGGAGTTCGGTAGGCCTTTCCATCGCCCTGTATATCGGCATGGACCATTTCGAGGAACTGCTGGCTGGCGCACATGATATGGATGAACATTTCCGTACAGCGCCAATGGAGGAGAATATCCCTGTCCTCTTGGGGATGTTGGGTATCTGGTACAATAATTTCTTTGGTGCCGATTCCTATGCACTGCTCCCGTATGATCAATATATGCACCGCTTCCCGGCCTACTTCCAGCAAGGCGACATGGAGAGTAACGGCAAGCGGGTAACGCGCGAGGGCGAAGCGATGGATTGTTCCACGGGCCCGATCATTTGGGGTGAGCCAGGCACCAACGGCCAGCATGCTTTCTACCAGCTCATTCATCAGGGGACCAGGCTGGTGCCATGCGATTTTTTGGCACCGATTGAGACCAAGAATCCACTTGGCCGACATCATCCGATGTTGCTGTCCAACTTTTTCGCCCAAACCGAGGCGCTGATGCGCGGCAAGAGCGAGGATGAAGTGCGTGTCGAGCTCGTAACCGAAGGCCTTTCCGGTGATGAATTGGAAACGCTGTTGCCGCATAAAGTCTTCCCCGGTAATAAACCAACCAATTCGATTCTCTTCCAGAAACTGACACCGCGCACGCTGGGTAGTCTGATCGCCATGTATGAGCATAAAATATTCGTGCAAAGCATTATTTGGGGCATCAATGCCTATGACCAGTGGGGCGTAGAGTTGGGGAAACAACTGGCGCGCAAGATTCTACCCGAACTGGACGACTACGATGAGGCCAGGGGCCATGATGGTTCAACGAACGGCCTGATTAATTATTACAAGGAACACCGGAAGGAATAGAGGAAATGGGCCGCGCTATTCTTACACAACGCGGCGATTTACGAATAGGCCGGGGAAGGTGACACGATGATGAAAAAAATGAGGTCGGGTTTTGGAACGGGTGCCTTTTTGTTCGCACCGTGACCTGCGCACGAGCCAGAATCCGGGCTTGCTCGTCCGAGCGGTATTGCCGATGCCTATTCGGGTAGCCGCGATGGTGGTCTTGATCGTATTGTGGATACCATCCGCCATAGCTAACGGTTCTTCCTCTGAATCTGAGCTAACCTACTATACGTCCTCGCCCGGACATGTGAACAAACCTGTCGGAGCAACAGAGAGGAAGCCCGTGAAATTCGAAAAGCCAAAAAAACCGGTTCATTCTAGCGTGAAGACATTCGATATGGATGTGCTCATTGAACGATTAAAAAAAACAGATGCCATTGGCATATTCACCAAGTTAGCGCTTCGCTCGAATGCGCTGGACCTGATGGGCATGATGAAGGCCTATCATGAACATGTGGCCAAATATTCGCTGAAAAATTTACGCGCCCGCTTTGATGGCCTGATATTGACGGTGTTGGCCCTGCTGAATCATGATCCCAAACTTTCCAGAGATATTAGCATGGGACGCGATCAAATATGGAAGAGCTTGCTAGCCCTGCGCGTAAAAAGCGAACGGGTGACCGATCTGTCAGGCGTGACGGTACTGCCATGGCGCGAGCTGTGACAAGGGGCATAACACACGAGCCTCTTGCAAAACTCTGGGTGGATGAGCGGCAATCCCACTTTGAGACCATTT
>CAZUWV010000010.1:0-33986 GCA_964624255.1 uncultured Zetaproteobacteria bacterium | reverse complement strand
ACACACCGACCACCAGCCCGACGAGGGGAAACCAGACGACGGATGCGGAAAAATCCTCCGGTTCAAAGTTCTCAACCCGCGACAGCGGCAGACGGGTCAGAAAGGTGAAGGCGGTGAACATCCCTTTCATGCGGTTACTCCTACCCTGTTCAGAAACAACAATCTTGGTTGATGCCCCTCAAGCAATGAGACCCGGCTCCATGACGCATAGGGTAAATGCAGCCGCCACAATGCAGCCATGGGCATATCAAGGAGATGCGCCAGTAACACGCGAATAACGCCGCCATGCGCGACCAGCAAACGATGATGGCCCGACCCCGATTGCAGCCATGTCTGCCAACAGGCCATGATACGCCGGGCAAATGCGTCAAATGCCTCTCCGCCGGGAGGTTGGATGCCAACCGGAGATTGCCAGAACTGGTGAAGCAACGCTCCGTACCCCGCCTCCAGATCCTCAAAGCTACGGTTCTCCCATGTGCCGAAATCCATTTCGCGCATACCATTGAGCGAGACAGGCTCGGTCTGCATCCCCGCAGCCAAATCTCCGGCAAATAAGCGGCAGCGTTGCAATGGAGACGTGGCAATCTGATCCAGGGGATCCAATAATGCAGCCACGGCGCGCATCTGCTCCCACCCCTGTTTGGAGAGCGGCAAATCGGTGCTGCCGCGAAAAGCCCATCCTGTCGCCTCCACTTCACCGTGGCGCAGCAGGTCAATGACGATCGGTTTATCCATTTTTTTCCGTCACCCCGGCGCTGTCCCGCCGTGCGGTAGGATTGTATGTTTGGTATTTATTTGCATCGTGGTTCTATGGACCAAAGTTTCAACACGTACAAAAAGGTCGCAGACTGTCTGGACGCCCGTAAGGGCGGGGCGTAAATCCTGAGGGCTAACGCCCCGAACCGAATCAGCCACAGTGGGAGATGACCGCCACTCACGCGTTCTGCAAGAGGCTAATCCGGCTCAATCAGTGACGGGCTCATATCTTCGGGGGGGGTCAGGCCGAGCATCACAAACAAGGTTGCCGCCAGATGCGAAAGTCCGGGAGTCGTATGGACATCATCTTCAGCCTGGACTTGCCTCAGGTGGTAGGATCCGTCGTATCGGGAATCAAAGAGAATGCAGGGCACGGGATTAATGGAGTGTCGCGTACATGTTTCATCCCCATGACTGGTATGCACAAGCATCTCGTCAGCATTGCCATGATCGGCGGTAATCAAAGCGCAGCCGCCGGATGCTTCAAGCGCGCCAATAATCCGCCTGATAGCTATATCCACCACTTCAACCGCAGCCACCGTCGGGCCAATCAGGCCACAGTGACCCACCATATCCGCATTGGCAAAATTAATCATACCGAAACCGTACTCGCCGGAAGCAATCAGTCCCACGGCCTTATCCGCAATTTCAGCAGCTTTCATGGCGGGTGCATCGGCAAATGAAATACCCTTATCCGAAGGAACGAGAATGTAATCCTCCATGGTCGTATCCAGCGGCTCGCGCCGCCCGCCATTGAAGAAAAACGTCACATGTGGAAATTTCTGGGTTTCCGTCAAACGAAACTGTCTGATTCCCAAATCAAGAATCCGCTTGCCAAACGGGTTGTCCACCCTGGTCGACCCCATAATTCGCAATGCAGGAATGTCGCGATCCTCGTCATACACCATCATACCCGCAAACAGAACATCGGGGCGTCGTCCACGGTTGAATCCATCGAAATCATCCAGACAGAAAGCCTCCGTAATCTCGATGGCGCGATCACTACGGAAATTCATCACGATAACAGCGTCGCCATCCTGCATGGAACCTACAGACGCACCATTCACATCCGCAATCACAAATCCCGGCATATCCTGATCCACCAAGTCCGGTGTTTGGCTACGAAAATACTCGATACCTTCGGATACGGATCGGAACTGATATTCGGCTTGTCCATGCACATGTGCCTGCCAACCCATGTCAACCTTGCTCCAATCATGATCCCGATCCATGGTTATCACTTCGCGTCCGCCAGCCGAGGCTATCCGGTAGTCCCGATCCTGATTCAGATTTACGGTATCCAATGTGTCCTCTACGCGCGACACATAGCCTTGTGCGGTCCTGACACCGACGTCACGCCCATCGAGCAACGTATGCAGGCGTAGGCGCATAATGCCCTGAGTATCCGCATATCGGATCACAGCCAAAAAATGCTCAATGTGTGAATGCACGTTGCCATCGGACAGCAGCCCGAGCAAATGCAGTGTGCCCTGATTGTGGAGACAGTGCCGGACTATTTTTTGCAGCCCTGGTGACTGATAGAAACTTCCATCCGCAATCGCTTTGTTGATACGGGTCGCGCCCTGATCAAGGATCAACCCCGCCCCCATCGTCAGGTGTCCCACCTCGGAGCCGCCTAAATCCCCGGCAGATGGTAAGCCAACATAGAGCCCGTGTGTCAAAAGCCGCGTATGAGGAAACTCTTTCCACAAAAGATCCAGCATCGGCGTATCAGCCTGCGCAATCGCATCTTCCGCACCGCCAGTGCCCATACCCCAGCCATCCATAACGACAAGTAGCACCGGTCTCCGCGTGCCGAAATGTTTTTTTATCATCATGTCTTTTTCGGCTTTCGTCATGCGTGGCACGCTAACTGAAACGACATCCCGAAGCATTCAACAAATACCAGTCTCTCGGAAAGAGACCATGGAACTACCACCGCAACCCTTGAGTAACAACATTGTCAGCACCTTATTTTATTACCTTGAGCCGGAGGCCGCAAGGTTAGACGGAGCGCAGGAGCCTGTCGGACTTATGGGAAATCTACTGCGTGGCAGGGAAGCGGTCCAAAATACCCCGATCTATCGTTACATAGTTGCAACCCGGCGCCTCAACATCATGCCATGTTGCCCTCGTTTCCCCACCTGCTTGCTGCGATCTTCACAGGTCCGACAGACTCCTAGTCAATCTCGGAACTGTTGGGCACAAAAGTAAACGCATCAGCATAAATTTCTTTACTGGACGCACCCGCGAGGAAACACTTCTTTCGCATGGATTCCACCATGGGCGGGTCGCCACAAAGGAATAGCCGGCTCCGGGACATGCTGTCCATAGTGGTTTTCACGACCAGATCATCTATCTTTCCCTGCAGGCCTCCTTCTGGCCGTTCGCCATGTAATACGCATGGAAAATAGGTGAGGTTTGGGTACTCTTCAGCCAATGCCCTGAGCTCATCCATCATATACAAGCCCTGCTCGGCCAGACTGCCATGAAACAGCTGAATGCTCCCGGAGTGTCCGAACGACAGTGCATGTCGGACAATACCATACAGTGGCGACAAGCCGGTACCGGTGCCAGCAAGTGTCAGCGGTTGCTCCGGCTTCCCTGGCACATAAAAGCAATCTCCCACCGGACCATAGAATTTCACCTCGTCCCCGACATCCAGAACATCGCAGACCCATGTGCTCATGGCGCCTCCGGGGATTTTTTTAATGTGTAATTCCAGAAAACCATCAGCCGGGGTGCTAGCCAGGGAATAGCTCCGCACCAACCCGTCTTCAGGTCTCACCAGGTTGATAAATTGGCCCGGAAAATACTCAAAGTCATCACAGGAGAGGCGGAGGCGAACGACAGCTTCATTCATCTGTGTTTTGGATATCACGGTGGCAGGTCGTTTCGGCGATACGGTGGACAGGGCAATCTCAAGGTCCGCCTCCGGCTTGCAGCTACAGGCCAGAAAATATCCCTGCGCCTTAAAAGTATCCTTGACTCCCTCTTGCGACGACACTGGCGGCGTTCCTTTCACGGCGCGCACCATGCACGTCTGGCATGTCCCGCTTCGGCAGGAGGAAGGTAGCAGCACCCCCTGCCGGGTCAACGCATCAAGTACCGTCTCTCCCGACTTGCAGTCATACGTGTTACCTTCAAAAACAAGCTTTGGCATGCCCATATCTCCTGAATTTCATCATCATCATTAGCGAATAACAGATCGCCGCACTACCATATTCCTGCAGCGGCGAGCAAGAACTACTCTTGACTTCTTACTTAAAGCGATACCATAAATAAATGCGGGATTTTGCAAAAAGCATGCAAAATCCCGCTCTTCCTTGGTCCACGGGTGAATCAGTGATCGAGCACGTCGTCACGCGTTGATTCGGCAACCACAATCACCTGTGCGATCAATCCATTGTTCACGCCCAGCTCTGCCAGCGTGGAACGAATATGCATCAGGATATGGTCGAAATGGGTATCGTCCAGGCCCATCTTGACCAAGTATCTATGTCCCTCACGCATATCCTTACCCGTGTAGTTATGCGGCCCACCGAAAGCCATCGTCAAAAATGCTTTCTGCTTGCCAGCTTGCTTCACCATATCCACACCCTCGAAGAAAGGTGCTACATAAGGGTCATTCAATACACGGCGATAAAAAATATCCACCGCCGCGTCCACTGCTGCGGCACCACCCAACTGCGAAAATACCGTCTCATCCCTGCTGTAAGTATCTTCCTTTTGTGATGGGTCACGATCAAGAACATCGTCACGCGTTGACTCGGCAACTGCAATCACCTGTGCGATCAACCCATTGTTCACGCCCAGCTCTGCCAGCGTGGAACGAATATGCATCAGGATATGGTCGAAATGGGTATCGTCCAGGCCCATCTTGACCAAGTATCTATGTCCCTCACGCATATCCTTACCCGTGTAGTTATGCGGCCCACCGAAAGCCATCGTCAAAAATGCTTTCTGCTTGCCAGCTTGCTTCACCATATCCACACCCTCGAAGAAAGGTGCTACATAAGGGTCATTCAATACACGGCGATAAAAAATATCCACCGCCGCGTCCACTGCTGCGGCACCACCCAACTGCGAAAATACCGTCTCGTCCTTGCTGTAGGCATCCGCTACCCCACGACCCGCGCTATGCGGCGAAGAAGGCTTGGCAATAGGCTGGGAACGCAAACGTATGAATCCGATCAAGATCGCCACAAGTAAAATTAATGGCAGTACAATAGTAAAGAATCCCATATTGATACCTCTTAGCGGTTCAGAACGTCATCGCGCACAGACTCGGCGACATCAATCACGGTCTTGATCAGGTCTTTCTTGACACCGAGATCGGCCAGCGTGGAACGTAAATGACAAAGGATGTGGTCAACATGCGTATCATCCATACCCATCTCTACCAGATGCTTATGTCCTGCGCGCATGTCCACACCCTTATAATTATTCGGTCCGCCCGTAACCATGGTCAGGAACCCTTTCTGCTTGGCTGCCTGCTTCTCCATGTCTACACCTTCAAAGAAACGGACAACGTAAGGATCATTCAATACACGACGGTAAAAATTATCCACTGCTGCATCAATGGCGGCTTCGCCGCCCAATTGCTCATAGACTGTACTCATTCGTATGTCTCCTCAATATATGGTAATGACACACGCTGAATACATGCCTCATTCCGGAGGCAACTCTAAAAGCTTGCGGAAAGATGTCAATAGGATATATCTTTGTGGCATGCAATTGACCCTGTACACGGATTATTCATTACGAACCCTCGTTTATCTTGGCCTGCACCCGGATAGATTATGCACCATCAGTGAAATCGCCAATGCCTACGGCATATCGCGCAACCACCTGGTCAAGATCACCCACAGCCTTGGAAAAACGAATTATGTTCACACGGTACGCGGAAAATCAGGAGGCATGCAACTGGCCATACAACCCGGAGATATCAACATAGGCCAGATTGTCCGCATCACTGAACCGCACATGAACATCCTTGAATGCTTTGATGCTGATACCAATACATGCCCTATCTCTGCCGCTTGCACACTCAAACGCGCCTTATACCAGGCAAGGACGGCCTTCATGAGCGTTCTTGATGGCTATACGCTGGCTGATGTACTCGGTAAGGGAAATGACATCAAAGGTTTGCTCGATTCAAATCTTTCCCTTGATAACACGCGCGGGTGATCTTTAGAGCCAAGTGTAAAACTCGCGAGCAGCGAGCGGCTTCCCCACGCTGACCCATGTCCGATCTGGAATTTCGATCCATGGAACCACCATGCATCTCATTCCATCCCGGCAATGGACTCAACGCGGGATTGCCACTCATCCACCCGGAATTTTACAATTGGCTCGTCCGACAGGCTCCCGGCCCGGGCTACGTTCCGGCACGCCCAAAATCAGCGGGATTGAATGGCGCCGATGAAAGACCATCCTCCGCATGAAGTGCAGATTGGATAATGCGTACCATGTCGCGGATATGTTCTCCATGCAAACGTGGCGGCATGGCATCGCAATACCAGCGCCCACGTTCCAGTGCTTCCAGCCATGCGGCTGCCTCGACGTCACGCAGACCAGGAAAATGCTCAAGCAACCCGAGCGGTGTGATACGTTCAGGCATGTCCAATACATCCTTGATACCCGAAAACTGCGCAGCGGCGTCGTGGGCAGCCAGTGCCTTGCGCAATGAAGACCCATGCACCCGATGTCGTCGGTACCGCAAGCGCCACGCCACCGCCGGAATACGGCTGGAAAAAAACCACGCTGCAAGCGTCGCCAGCCAGAGTGCCAACAGCGTAATCGCCGCGCCTTTCCACCACATGACCGTACGCCGCCCCTGACTGTGCCCACGGTGCGTGCTGACGGAAGAAATATCGAACCCTTCATCACTCGATGTCTTGTGCGGTGGCAAGACCCGTAGCGAACGGGAAGCAAGCGATGTATGCTCAACCCGCCCGTGACCGGGATCGAAAAAGGGGACCTCGACGGCAGGAAGCTGCAACTCCCCTCGTATGGAAGGCGTCAATTCAATACGGTAGAGAACATCCGTGCTCATATGCCCCCCGCTCTCACGCACGGACACAAGCGGCTTCTCGCGAATAACCGTAGACGAACCGTTCAGAGGTATCTGTTTATACAAATCCGGTAAGTCGTGCTCCTGCACCCCATTGCCTCTCAAATGGATACTCCATGTCAATGGCTCTCCGGCATAAACATGGGTATCCGAAACATTCGAAGAAAGCACGAGATGCCCGACCGGAAGGTTCGCTGCCGCCAAAGGCAGCGCCTGCACCAGAATACGCTGTCTGCTCCCCACAGCCTTCCTTGCATATACACGCTTTTCACCGGCATCAAAATTGGGATTCCCGGCCGCAAAGCGCCGGATTTTGACCATCTGCAATAAATGGGTGGACACTGAGGGTTGCGCGATAAGCAGATCCCCTACATGCCGGGGAAATAGCAGAACATGCCAGGACATGGTGAACAGTCTACGCCCGTTCATCGCCCTCTCCCCAGGTATGGCCGCATTCACCTTCAGAACATCGAAACCATCAAATGACGGGAGATGAACGTCCGGTACACTGGTAAACGGATAGGTGCCAAGTATGGTCATATGCCAGACCAGCTGCTGATGCAACCAGACATGATTGTGGCCTACACTATCCTCAACCCATAGACGTACATCATCAACCATGCCCTTGGTATTCAACATTTTGACCGAAAAAGGCTGGCTGACCAGTTTTTTCCCGTGAAACATCATGAAAAGTGCGGGAACCTTAAGAAGGCCCGTCCGTTTGGCACCAAGGCGGTAGCGTTTCTCATGCCACGACCCGGCCCGCTGCATATCCGGCAAAGATGTGACATAAAAATCCTTCGCAAGCGGCGTAACATCCAGCGTAAAGGTCTCACTCGATCCCTGTAGCCGGGCGGTAAGCAGGAACGTATGGTCGAGACCTATCGTTGTATGATTCACAGTCATCGAGAAAGTGGCTCCCATAGCCACCGCAGGTAAAAAGAACAATCCAACGAGCCATGAGACCATGTGCCTCATCATCATTTCCGGTCGTCCTCCAATATTTCTCCCACAAAAGCACTGATGCCCACCCTCACCATGGCGGTCCCCGGCGGGAAGGCACCGTACGTACGGATTTCTCCGACATGCGGTGGCGAAGGAACACCCCCATACTGTCATGAACGGCATTCACTTCCCGTTTCGCCTGGCTGACACTTTTAACATTTCCTCCATCTCCGGTCTTCTCCTCCTTGCGCTGTTCGGCTTCCTTCCCGGAAACCGGCAATCCGCTCCCTCCCTGATTTTTACCGTTATGGGCCAACCTTCTCCTCTTCCTACCTTGCACCATGCGGGATGCCACCCCCGCTCTTTTTAGCTTCTCACGCTTTCCCTTCAGGAGATCCCTGACGATGGCAAGGTTATGCGCGGCTTTCGTATGTCCGGGGTTATATCGAAGAGCCTCATGCCAGGCTTGCTGCGCTTGCCTCAACGCGCCTTCGGCATACAGGCCATTGCCAAGGTTATACCAAATGCTGGCGATATACGCTGGCTTAGCTCCCACGGCACCAGCCAGCGCCCGACGGAACCCTCGTACCGCTTCGCGCAAGTGGCCCGTGCGCATCAGCACCGTGGCGCGGCCAAATATTCCTTTGCTACTATGGTCCCAGTGTTTCAGGGACACGGCATCATCACCATCCCGCCACGCCTCCCATGCAATCCTGTTCTCCGGCACAAACCATCCCGCCCTGGCCACAGAAACGTGGCATAGCAACATGGCGGTCAAAATCACGATCAACACAACAGACCATAGCCCCCCACGCCAGTATCCATCAACCCGTTCATGCTCCCGCTGTATCGTCATACGCATATTTCACGCCCGCCACATGCGAACACGCGACTTCCACCACATACCCAACATCAGCATCCCCGGCAATAACACCCATGCAAACGCCTCATGCCAGCGCACCCTCTCCTCCGAAGCAGTGCGCGTATGCGTAATCATCCGTGCAAGACCTTCATCATACAAAGCATGCCAATCGCCATCACCCGGCTGCATGCGGGCATATACGCCCCCTGTCGCTCTGGCCAACGACATCAATCGCTGCTCATGTAGCCGGCTCTCCGCCACCCGACCACGCGCACCATGCAAAAAACGCCCATCACCCGCCGGAACCAATCCTCCTTTCAGCGTGCCAACACCGAGAACAAACACAGGAATATGTGCCTTAGCCAGCCTCATCGCCATCTGTTTCAGGGCGTTCTGATCGACATTCTCTCCATCTGTTAGCAACACAACCGCGCGGCCATGGCCGCGCGCCGATTTGAGTGCTTCCATAGCCCGATGCAACCCCGCCACAAGATTACTCCCCTGATCCGTAATCATTCGCGGGGTTAATTGTCGGGCAAGGCGCATCACCACGCCATAATCGGGGGTCAACGGCGACATCAGGAACGCGCGTCCGGCAAACGCAACAAGCGCTACCCGATCACCTTTCAGCCGTGACAAGAAATCATGCAACTCCTGCTTTTCCCGCGCCAGCCTGTCTGGCACCACATCCCGGACACGCATGGAGCGGGAAATATCCATGACCACGGCGATATCAGCGCCCTCTCTGAACACAGTTTCAGTTTCGTGCCGCCAGCGTGGCCCAGCCAGCGCCAGCAGCATTAGAATTAGCCCGAACCATGCCGCCAAATCCCTGAGCATACGGGACATGCGCGGCATATCCTCCAATTTTGCTCCCCGGACAACCATGGACCATACGCTCATATCGGCATACCGACGCACGCGCGCCAGCACGTCGCGTGCCGGCTTGACGTGGTATTGCCAGAGGATCGCGGCCAGCACCACAACGGGAATAAGGAGTAACCATCCCGGCGAGCGCCAGTTAAACTGCGTGGCAAACAACATCCATGATGAATGATGGGACACGATCTTTATTTCCGAAAACCTGTTTGATTTATCATGGGACGGCTGTCCTCCCCCGTGCCAGAAAAATCATCAGACATCCCGCGACAAGTCCTGCCAGCAACAGCGCCGGATATAGGGCCAATGATGAAATGTAATCGGTATGCTCATCCTCCACTTTTTCCAAGCTGTTAATCCGGCCAGCAATGCGCACCAACGCGCCCGTATCGGTAGCACGGAAATAGCTGCCGGATGTCAGGCTGGCAATAGCCTTTAATGTCTTTTCATCAAGCGAGGCAGCCCGACCGCCGCCAGCCATTTTCAGACGCGACCCAACACCCACCGTATAAATGCGGATACCCAGTAATTTTGCCAGTCTGGCTGCATGCAAGGGTGAAATAACGCCCGCATTGTTACGTCCGTCGGTGAGCAGGACAATCACCTGACCGCCCCCCATCTTGCGCACGCGAGCGGCCTGTTCAAGGTGCTTGACGGCCAGGGTAATGGCCGTACCAATCGCCGTTTTCTCTCCCACCCTTCCAATACGTTCCAGTAAAAGCAATTGCCGCACCAACCCATGGTCGTAGGTGAGAGGTGTTTGTATATAAGCCTCGTCGCCAAACACCACCAGACCCAAACGATCTGATCCACGCTCCATGATGAAGGGCGCAAGCACATGCTGGATAGCCTGAAGTCGATTCAGGGTATTACCGGACTCCAATGCCGAATTCCGTTGTGCGAAATTATTGAACACATGCCGAATACTTTGAAGGCGGCCCATCGGCTCCCCCGACAGTGAAAAATCCCGTATCACCATGCTGCCGGATAAATCCACCAGTAGCATAATATCGCGGCCTTCGCGGCTGACGGATATTTCTCCACCCACCCATTCCGGGTCGGTCAGCGCCAGACACCACAGCACCCAGACCAGAACCGCCAGGATACGCAATATACGCAAACTGACTATACGGTGAGCAGGAAAGGAGTGACGTAGCCATACCAGCGAAGGATGCGCCAGTGCGCGTGGTTGCAAGTGTGCGGGGCGCCTGTTCCACAACAGCCAGGGCAACACCACCAGAACGGCCAACCCCCACCAGGGATGTAGCAGACGCAAATGCCCGAGAACATCCATCTACGACTCCATCACCATATCCACATCATCGACCGGTAAATGCGTAACCCAGCCATTCGCCAGCACCAGCCAGCGTTCAATATCCGCCTCTTCTGCCCGCATGGCGGGTTGATAACGTATCTCCAACTCCCGCCAGAAATGTTCCCATGCCTCCTGATCCTCAACCACGCCATCCTGTACCGAGAGTGGCCATTGTACCGCACAGGCCCCTGCGTCAGGCAAGGCCGCGCGTAATATCTCATTCAAACGATACGCCGCCTCGCGTGCGCCGAGTGGCCGTCGATGCGCCAGCTCATCCAGAGCCGCCAGGGCCTGGATGCGAACAGGTAATACTCGTCTACGCCTCGCTTTAACGGCAAGCAGGAATCGACGTAAAAACAAATAAGCTCCCCAGAGCAGACCCAGAAACATTGCCAGTCCGAGCAGCCACCAACCCGGCGGGATGGGCCACCAGCCAGGCAGTACAGGAGCATCTGCACCAGCGATCACCGGAAGTGAAAATAGCATCATCAGGAAATTAACCCTGCCATATGACTGGTCAGAGAGCTCACGGTATCCTTCGTGGAGACGTATCGCACAGGTACAGCGATACAGGAGAACTGTTGCTTCAGCATGTCCATGTGGGCTTTCCAGCAGGCCGCATAGGCATCACGAGAAACCTTGTTGCCGGTATCGACCAGCACCAGATCCTTACCCCGCACATCGGTGATACGCGCCAATCCAATATCCGGCATGGTTTCCTCGCGCGGATCGCGGACATGAACGGCGCATACCTCGTGTCGCCTGCGGATTCTGCCCATCAAACGCCAGTCATCGGCGCTCCAGTGCATATAATCCGATATGAATGCCAGCCTGCGTCCTCGCGGCATCATATCCAGATGCCGATTCCAGTCAGCATCACCCGTGTCGGGAAGCTTTCCGGACAACGCGTCCAGCAAACGATTCATGGTGTTGCCGGCTGTGGATGGTGGAATCACGAGACAACCAAAATCGCCCCACACCAGAGCCCCCGTACGATCATGCCCGCGATGCATGGCAAAGGCTAACAGGGCGGCGATGCGCACTGCCTGCGCGCACTTGGTCGTCTCCTCCGTACCGAACAGCATGCTGTCGCGCATTTCCAGCATTAACATCAGCACCCGCTGGCGCTCTTCACGATATTTTTTGACATGCGGCTTGCCCGTCCGCGCCGTCGCACGCCAATCGATGGTACGGATATCGTCACCAGGCTGGTAAGCGCGCAATTCCTCGAATTCCAGGCCACGCCCAAAGAAACGCGACGCGGAATCCTGGGTCGAACTCTCGTGGCTCACCTGACCAGAAGATATGCGCAAGCGTGCTGCCTGTCCGGCGAGCACCGCCAGCTCGTTCCGGTCCGGAAGAAAACTCCGATGCATCATCAGCAATGAGTTCATTGTATGTTAACCAAGAGGCCCATTGTAGGACTCATAAGAGCCAATTGCAAAATGCACAAGCAGATGGTCTTCTTCCCCGCTTCGGTCCATTTATGCGCGCCCATTCATGCCTGGAACGCACTCAACCAGCCTCCTGGCCTACACTGCTCATAAATCGCCGTGGTGATTGTGCCTGTCCCTTTGTTCACAACGAATCATATGGAAGGGAGCCGTAGCCATGCGTACAAATGACTGGCGAGGAGTTCGGTGCGAACAAAGGGACAGGAGGACTCTCCGCAAGAAACGCATAGCGGATTTTATGGGGTGGAAGCTTGGGTACGGCAACATTTATGATAGCTTATACGATAACGGTTCTCAGGGGACGGGCGTCAGTTCGATCAATCGCTGGATCAACCGCTCGCGGTCCCAGCCGGATGCAAGAGCATCAAAGCTGGGGATAATACGGTGGCGGAGGACATCCGGCGCCATACGCTGAATGTCGTGCGGACTGACATAGTCTCGCCCATGTATCGCTGCGCGTGCCCTGGCACAGATACTCAGTGCGAGGCTCGCGCGCGGAGACGCTCCCAGCGTCAACATGCCTTTCAACTCGACATCCAGCCCTTCAGGACGGCGCGTAGCCGACACCATATCCACGATATAACCATTCAGCTCGGGTGCCAGGTGAATATGCTGTACATGGCGCCGCAACACGAACACGTCATCGGCGTGCACAACCGGCGAAATCTGTGTTTTCTCACTTTTCGTCTCATGCATATGTAAAATTTTAATTTCGTCGTCCCGCCCTGGGTAATCCAGCAGCAACATCATCAGGAAACGATCAAGCTGGGCTTCGGGTAAGGGAAATGTCCCTTCCTGCTCCACCGGATTCTGTGTAGCAATCACCCAGAACAAATCGGGCAGCGCATAGGTCGTATTGCCGACTGTAACCTGTCGCTCCTCCATGGCCTCCAGTAATGCCGATTGCACCTTCGCCGGTGAGCGGTTGATTTCGTCGGCCAACAGGATGGAATGGAACATCGGGCCGCGCATAAACTCGAAACTCGCGTTCTCGGGCCGGAAGATATCCGTTCCAATCAAATCGCCAGGAAGTAGATCCGGCGTAAACTGAATGCGGTGAAAATCTACGTCTATACAATCCGCCACCGCCTTGGCCAGTGTCGTCTTGGCCAATCCGGGCACACCCTCCAGCAACAAATGGCCGCCAGCAAGCAAGCCGATCAGCAGGCGGTCGATCAATGCGTCCTGACCCGTCACCTGTCGGCCAATCGCCTCGCGCAACACATCCAGGATTGCCAGACAATCCATGCTCTCGTTACCTTCCTTCATTGATACGGGTACCATTTAACTATTGGTCGGGGAGCTTCAGGATAACGCCGCCCGGAAGGATGGACTCCGTCTTGATGCGATCGCTTAACTCGGCAACTTGTCGATTCATAGCCTTCATTCCGGGATCATGCTGATTATAGATCATAAAGGTTACACCACGCATCTGGCGAAGGAACCTATCGGCATCCCCCGCGCGCACAGGCGGTAACGGCAGAGCTGCGTGCCGGGTCGCTAGCATGGTTCGTCCGGGCCACTGGCTGGCCACCATAGTTTGACCCTTCATCCCCGCAGTCAACTCTCCAAGTTTAGCGATAAGAGCATCCGTTCGATGCATCGCCTCTGCGCGGTTAAACAGAATACGCTGCTTGTCCCCGATCATAAAAACCAGGCTCAGCGCCAGAACACATATAGCGGCAATGCCTCTCCGCCGCGCCAAACCGCGGCCACCCAAACGGTTGTTCAATGTGACAAGGCCGTGAAGCCCTTCAAACAAAATATAAGTCAGTACCAGCTCCGCCCAGGCCATATCCGAACATACCGCGCCAGTCAGGATGCCTCCCAGCAGCATGCAGGAAAATAAATCCTCGCGCATGCGGCGCACGCCTGCCACTAGTGCCAGTAACATTAGCCCCAGCACCAGTAAACCAAGATCGAATGAAGGAACCCCCGCCAGATCGCCTTCCAGTACCCTGGCCAATGCAGGCATGGGGTTAACAAATAACGTAAGGGACGGCCACCCTGTACGGCTGGCCAAAATGAAGGATAGCATCAACCCGAGCCCCGTTAACAGGGCGATACGTTTACGCCGTTCCGGCCGGCGAACCCAGGCTTCATGCCATAGCAATCCCGCCGCCATGCCAAGCCCCGCTGGATGCATACTGGAAGCCAATGCGATCAATAGCAGAAGGATAAAATAATTCCCCGGCATGGCATGGACGGAAGTACGATAAAAACCCGCTGACCAATAGCACAGTATACATGCCAAAACCAAGACATTCCCGGCACCCAGGCGATCGACCTGAGAAATAGTCAATGGTGCGATGAACCATAATCCCGTGGCAAATAGTGCGGTCTCATCGCCCAGCTTCTCCTCCGCCCAGCGGTATAGCATCAACCCCGTCGCCAGGGTCAAAAACATGAGTAAAACCTTGGCTGCGGTCAAATCACCGATCCAATGGAAATTCAGTGGTGCAAACAACAATGCCCGCATGTCAGGAAAACCCAGCACGGCGACGGGGTTCAGAAGGTTCGATCCAAGTGACCAATCCAGCAGCAGGGATCGAGCCCCACCTTCATTTATACCATATAAATCGTAACGAAAAGAAAGCATATATACCAGAGACAGGCCGCACAGAGCCACAAGTGCAAAATGCCGGGGTCGAACGGACCGGGCCCACCCCGGAATTCGTACATTCATCGACGCTCCTCACTCCACATACTAAAAAAGAACGACACCGCAACACCAAACAATCCGCCAAGCAGCAATACGCCGCCCAGCGCTGCACCGTCCACCATCCATACCGGAACCACCTGTCCCGCAGGAATAGATTCCAGCCGCCAAAAAAGAATGATGCAGGTAACAAGCCCCACGCCGCTGCCGATGGCATAACGTCGTATCATACGTCCCCAGATATCAGTCTTCATATGGTGTCTTCCTGTAAGTCATGATATTCTGAAACAGCCCAAAGAATCGAAGGTGTTCCCGTAGTGCAATAAAAAGGGCGGGGAAATATCCCTGCCCTTTTTACGTCCTGCCTTTTTTCTTCCCAACTTCCTTTCAGATCATGTCAGCCTGATGCAAGCCAGGCGAAGCGACATGCCAGCACAAGAACATAACAAGAACAATCAGTTACTGATTACCTCGCGGAGCCATCATCGGGTTACCCTCTGAATAGGGCAATGCACCTGTCAGGAATGCTGCAGCATCGCGCATATCTTTCTTGCTCAAAGTCTTGGCCACGGCGCGCATCATGCCACCCGGATCGTTGGCTCGACCATTGGCTACAGTGCCATTCTTCCAGTTATGCAGCTGATTCAGTAAATAAACATAGCGTTGCCCGGTCAGCATCGGGAAAATACGTCCGGCACCACGCCCGTCAAAACCATGACAACTCTTACAGGAAATAAGCCCGTCCAGGCCATAACGCACGATCATTTCTCCGCGCGTACGATCACCTACTTTAACATCCCCGGCGGCCTTCAATTCCCGAAGATCAGACCCTAAAAAGGGCGCCTTCAAAGAATCTACATATTTTGCCACATCCACGCGCTCCTGCGGCGTCAATGCCTTGGCTATATCGTTCATGGCATTCAGGGTGTTATCTATGCGTTTGTCGGTCGCAAAATCCGTAAGTTCTTTCAGCTCGTAGATAAACACCTGATGAGCCAGCCTTGGCGTACCCATATCGTCACTGCCCATACCATTCACGCCATGGCAACTCTGACACGCCGGAACGGAATCACCCTTGCCTTGCATATAAATCTTGCGCCCATTATCAAGATTACCATTCTGCCTCAAGAAACCACCTTCCGCATGAACCGGAACCGAAACGAGCAGCACCATGGCAACCACCGCCACAGCACCAACCGCTGACATCAAATATCGCATGAATAACCCTCCCTTACTCCAGTAATTAGATAAAATTTACCATAACTTAATCGGGAAACGCCCGAACCATATCAAAAAGAACCGCATATCACCCAAATCATACGAAGCTTTTTTTAATCCACAAAATCCAGAAAAATCATCTTATTTTAAGCTATTCCGCACACAGATCAGACAAAAACCATCGTTTAATCGTCGTACTGCTTTCCCCTGTTCATTCCACTACGCAGCATCAGCAGAGCCCAGCCGAGAAAGAACACAAAGATCCAGAAATAGAACGCCCAAATGGTCCCTGACTGGAAGTTTACGGATGCCTCAACAAAATTCTCCATTCTCATCTACCCCCTTGATAGTCGAACACGGGGCGCAGTATTGCGCGTTTGCACTTTTGATGCAAGCGGTTTTATAACGTTTTTTTAATCTTCGGGACTTAGGCTAGACCGCACAGATTAGGCGTCGTATCACGAACTCTTTTCCCCTTGTGCGGCATCAGGATCTGGCCCAACAAAGATGACTTCCGCGACATCAAACGAACAAGGATAGATCGCGAGAGATAGGCCGCGCATAGCGCGACCTATCCTGGCGGCTGCACGACTCCGGTCAAATGTTTGTTCGTTTGCTTCCATGGGTGATCTCCTGTTGTATTGCCCGACGGGTGAGCCTGGAAGCCAGGTGCCGATCTCGTGGACCGTGTATTTCACGGGAAAGGATGATAGCGCAGGATATCCGCTGGATACAGCGATTTACGAAAAATGGAGGCGCAACATGAGCGTACTGCTGGATAAGAATACCCGGGTTATATGTCAGGGCTTTACCGGCAGGCAGGGGACATTTCATTCCGAACAGATGATCGCCTATGGTACAAACTTTGCCGGTGGTGTGACGCCAGGCAAAGGGGGGGAAACCCATCTGGACCGACCCGTGTTCGATTCGGTTGTTGATGCGGTGAGGGAAGAGGGGGCAGAAGCGAGCGTCATCTTCGTACCACCGCGTTTTGCCGCCGATGCCATTGTCGAAGCCGCTGACGCCGGTATCCAACTGATCGTCTGTATTACCGAAGGGATTCCGGTGCAGGACATGCTGAAAGTTAAAGCTCACTTGAGAAGTATGCGGAGCCAGCCCGTACTTATTGGACCCAATTGTCCGGGCATTATCACACCCGGCCAGGCGAAAATGGGTATTATGCCAGGGCATATTCACCAGCCAGGTCGGGTAGGCGTAGTCTCGCGTTCCGGCACCTTAACCTATGAGGCGGTGGCGCAACTGACGAAAACGGGCCTTGGGCAGTCCACCTGCATCGGCATGGGCGGCGACCCGATTCACGGCATGGATTTTATCGATACCCTGAAGCTGTTCGAGGCAGACGATCAGACCGAGGGCGTGGTGATGATCGGTGAGATTGGCGGCTCGGATGAGGAACATGCCGCCGAATACATTCGTGAACATGTAAGCAAACCGGTGGTTGCCTTCATTGCCGGGGCGACTGCGCCCAAGGGTAAGCGCATGGGCCATGCCGGAGCGATGATTTCCGGAGGTAAGGGTACGGCGGAGGCGAAGTTCGTAGCGCTTGAGGCTGCGGGCGTGGCCGTTGAACATAACCCGACGCTGCTGGGGCAACGGATGCTGGCGCTGTTGGGGTGAGAAGCTATAGACTCTCTTCGTTACGCGTTCATACAATATAGAAGGAGAAAAAATGAATAATTTATATCGAACGGGCTTGTTTCTTGGGTTTTTATTGATGTCCGGCATGCTGCTGCCGTCACCATCACTGGCAGCGGGGCAGAGCAATGTGGTGCATATCCGCATGACGACATCCATGGGCGTGATTAACCTGGATCTGGATCGGGCGCGTGCCCCGAAAACTGTCGCGAACTTTCTGCGCTATGTGAATGAGGGGTTCTACAATGGCACAATTTTTCACCGGGTGATTCCGAATTTTATGATTCAGGGCGGTGGTTTTACGCCTGCGCTGGTGCAGAAACAAACGCATGCACCGGTCCAGAACGAAGCGGATAATGGCTTGAAGAATATCATTGGCACCATTGCCATGGCGCGCACAAGTGATCCAAACTCAGCTACGGCCCAGTTTTTCATCAACACAAAGAATAATTATTTTCTGGATTTTAGTAGCAAAACGCCGCGCGGATGGGGGTATGCCGTGTTCGGCGCAGTAACGACGGGAATGCATGTAGTCAGAAAGATTGAGGCCGTACGCACGGCGACCAAACATGGCTTCCAAAACGTACCCGTGAAAGATGTGGTGATTCAGAAGGTTGAGGTCATTCAACAACCAGGCTGACAGGAAGGGATGCGGGGGGGTCCTTGTGAAACTCGTGAACGGTGATCGGATTCCCGAATTTCGGACACGCCCGGTGCCACCCGTATCATGTACCTCTCCCTTTGCCGGGAGGGCGTCTTGGTCAGCATCCCTGTTTTTGGATACGCTTCATTTTTTTGAGCTCTTGTCTTTATCTGTACCTGTATTTCCTTCTTTGTTATCACTTCCGATGGCATGGGCAATGGCAGCGCCCGCCTTAAACGGTACTTCAACCACCCCGACGGCAATATCCGCTGCCGTGCCGACGATGGTGCTAACGCAGCCACCGCTGAATATAACGCAGAGGAGGAGCGTACAGCGCATTAACCTTCGCATGCTCTACCCACTTGAACCTTCGCCAATTGCGCTCATATCAGATACAGAATAGTCGTCAGGCTCGTTCCATATATTCGCCGGTTTCCGTGTTGACCTTGATTTTCGTGCCGCTTTCCAGGTAGGGCGGCACCATGATGGTGGCTCCCGTTTCCAGTTTTCCGGGTTTGTAGGAGCCGGTGGCTGTTTGTCCCTTGATGGCGGCATCGCACTCGACCACTTCGAGCACCACGGCTTGCGGTAGTTGTACGTTGAGTGGGCGCTGTTCGTGAAATTCAATAAGCACTTCGGCCTCGGGTAGTAAATAGGGTTTTACATCCTCCAGAAAATCCTCTCCCAGCTCGATCTGTTCATAGCTTTCCATATCCATGAAATGGTACACACCGCTATCTCCATACAAATACTGCATAGGTCGCTGGGAAAGCGTGGCACGCTCTACCCGCTCGGTAGAATTAAACCGTTTATTGGTTTTATTCCCCGTCTCCACATTACGCATTTCCACCTGCATACAGGCAACGCCTTTGCCGGGCGTTACATGCTGCGTTTTCACGACACGCCAGAGCACCCCGTCCACATCCAGAATCATTCCCTTCCGTATGCTTGGGGCGTTGATTTGCATCGTCGAACTCCTTAGTGTCATGATAGGGTGGTGTCTGCATCCTGCACTATTCACAAATGCGCCGTGATGATTGCGCCGGACCTTTGTTCGCAACTTACGCCAAGGGAAGGAGACCGTATACATACGGACGACCAGCGAGAGCTTCGGTGCGGACAAGGGACAAGCAAAAGGGCGCGGCAGTATTTGTAAATAATGCAGGGTATCATTACCCCGTGGTGGCCGCGAACATAGCCAGATTCGGGGATATCGGCAAGAGGAGATAGTGTTGTTGCAGGATGCGATGGACCATTTTGTACGAACCCAAATATCACGGGATGCCGAACGCGGGAAACTGGCTGAAGCATGCATGGAAAGCCTGGCCGATTATTTGTTAAACTATTCCGATCTGTTTCAGGATGACTTCCCTGATCTGGATGAGTCCCCACTGGAAGATTGGGAACAAGCATTGGAAACACATATGCATGAACTGATGGATGGCGATATGGAGTCCGGTGCAGAAGTGTATGGCCTTGAACTGGAACAGCTTGAGCCAGAGCACCTGCGGGACTTTTTCGGCTGGCATTTGTTGCGGGAAATGAGCGGTGATGCCACGGCGATTGAAGAATATGTGCAGGTCGTACATCAATGGCTTGCATTCCTCATGAAATCGAAAGGCATGCGCCATGCGAAATATCTCGAATTCGAGGCCGTCCTGAACGAACTGGCGCCAGAATGCGAGCGCGCCGCCAAGGCCGCCCGTCTGTTATTTCATTTTGTGCGCCTTGGAAGCGGTATGTCTCCGCGTTTGCGTGGCCAGCATTTTTCCCGTTTTGTAGAAGGACATGCCCGCATTGCGGCACTGGACACGCGTCAGGTGTTCTTGAGTTTTGACAATCAGCAGGATCGTATCGGACCCGTTCCTCTGGCCAAAGAGATTACGGGGCTGCTCAAACCCGGCGATGTACTGGATGTAGAACTGGGGCTGCGTTCCGGTGTGTGGATGATGGTAGATATTGGTCCGGTCTATCCCGCTAGCGTTTATGTTGACGCGGAGGCCTTTGAGCCGTTGTCAGACACCGCATAAACAATTCTGGTTCGATCAGACTTTTTTCTCCTCAGATGATTGCGCTCTAATGGACAGCGCATGAATATCATCCCTGAAGGCATCACCCAAAGCCTCGTGAACCATACGGTGCCGCTCCAGCCTCGATTTTTTGCTAAAACATACCGCCACGATATGCACAAGGAAATGTCCACCACCACGCTCACGCGTACCAGCGTGTCCGGCATGCTTCCAGGATTCATCCTCGATCTCAAGCGAATCGGGCTTGAATGCCTGCTCCAGGATTTCGCGAATCCGTTGTGCCCGCATAGTCATGCGCTCCGGGCACGGGCATCCTCACGATGCCGGTATAACACAACCACTTTTCCAATTTGGTGCACAAACTGCGCACGCGCGGCATCTGCCAACTGTTCAGCCGCGACAGTGCGCGCTTGCTTGTCTCCTGCCGCGATATGCACCTTGATGAGTTCATGGTGCTTCAAACATGTATCCGTTTCGTCGATAAGGTTTTCCGTCACCCCCTTTTGCCCAATACGGATGACGGGTTTTAAGTGGTGCGCCGCTTGCTTAAGCTCCTTTCTTCGCTTCGCATCCAGATTGTATCTGCCAGACATGTATGACTCCTTGATTCAGGGTATAATAAAGCCATAAGCATAGCATGGCCTTTTTGACTAACCACCTGCGAGCGCGATGATGACTTCTTGCAACGTAGCCATAGTATGGCCCAAACGATTCACAAATCGCCAACATCAAGAGGAGTATGGCAGAAGGAGGGAGGATGGCAACATGCAACAAATGAAAGAGGATCAGAACCGCGTTTTGATTCTAGGCGGAGGCCGGGGAGGGAGTTCGATGCTGGACATCCTTATCAACGAACCCCTGACTACAATTGCAGGCGTGGTGGATAAATATCCCGATGCACCCGCCATGCGTCTAGCTAGAGAATATGGAATCGCCACCTACAGCGATGCTGAAACTGCCATAAAAGCATGTAGCCCGTGTTCGGTATTCAACCTTACACATGATGATACGCTTGATGTGGTCGCCGCAAACATCCTGGGTCCAGGCGCAATCATTGGAGGCTCGGAAGCAAAACTAATATGGAAGATCGTAACCCGCCTGAAAATGGTTGAAGATAAACTACGTTTTGAGGCCACCCACGACTCCCTGACGGGAATCTACAATCGCCGCCACGCCATGCAAATCCTGCGCAAGGACATTGGCCAATCCATGCGCTATCATTTCCCTTACTCCATTGTCATGCTCGACCTGGATCATTTTAAATCTGTGAATGATCGATATGGCCACGTGGCGGGCGATACCGTACTGAAAGATGTGGTGGGCACGATATGTGCCGCGATGCGCGATGCGGACACCATGAGCCGGTGGGGTGGCGAGGAATTCATGATTCTCCTCCCGCACACCACGAAAGAGCACGCCGTCACAGCGGTAGAGAACTGGCTCATTCGTGTGAACTCCAAACCGGTTACGCTATCGGACGGGGTCGCTGTCCCCGTCAGCTTTTCCGCTGGCGTGGCACAATTCCCCCTCGGTCATAACCCTGCCTCTACCCCCGTAGAAACAAATATTGAGAACCTTATCCATCTTGCCGATGAATATATGTATCAGGCCAAGAAAACGGGAAGAAATTGCGTTGTAGGCGGTAAGGCAACCGCACGGTAGCCCTCGAACACGAGACCACTTCTGCTGTTGCCTTGCCCGCAAAATGAAGTACGGTAGAGTGTATGAATAGTTCAGGCTGGCAGTTTGTCGGACGTATGGAGATTATAGCGAGCAGATGGGGAGCGAGGTTAAAACAGCATAATTCTGAGGCGCTGGATTGCAAGCATGTAACGAAAAACCAGGGTATTTTGGGTAGGTTTCCTGCCGCGCAGTAGATTTCCCATAAATCCGACAGACTCTTAGTGTATGCAAATACTTGCAGAATATAGGTAATAACTGGAGATACAAACACACCATGCGTGATACGATTCTCAAGTCCCGCCGGAAAACCCGGCCCGTGCATGTCGGCAACGTCGTCATTGGCGGCGATGCTCCCGTCGCAGTGCAATCCATGACCAACACGCTGACCACGGATATTGATGCGACGGTGGCACAAATCAACCGCCTGTCCGAAGCGGGCGCCGATATCGTGCGCGTGTCGGTGCCTGATCCCGACTCGGCTGAAGCGATGCCCGAAATCCTTAATCAAACGCCCGTGCCCATTATCGCCGATATTCACTTCAGCTATCGCATGGCACTGGCGGCGCTGAATGCGGGTGTGCATGGCCTGCGGCTGAATCCGGGCAATATCGGCGCCCGCGAGCGCGTGGAAACAGTGGTGAAGGCGGCGCAGGAACGGAACATCTCCATCCGTATCGGCGTCAATGCAGGCTCACTGGAGAAACCGCTGCTGGAGAAGTATGGCGAACCCTGCGCCGATGCCATGGTAGAATCCGCGCTGGGCCACATCCACATCCTGGAGGATATGGGATTCCATGATATCAAGGTGTCGCTGAAAGCCAGCAATATCCCGATGACCGTAACAGCCTATCGCAAGCTCGCCGAATTGGTGGACTACCCCTTTCATCTCGGTATCACCGAAGCTGGCAGCCGCTTTGGTGGCACGGTCAAATCCTCCATCGGGCTGGGCCTGCTACTGGCCGATGGTATAGGTGATACCATCCGTATTTCACTGGCGGCTGAACCGGAAGAAGAAATCCGTACCGGATTTGAAATCCTGAAATGTCTGAATCTGCGCCACCGAGGGGTGAATCTCATTGCCTGTCCGTCCTGCGCGCGGCAGAAATTCGATGTCATCAGAACTGTGGAACAGTTGGAGAAGCGCCTGGCACATGTCCGTGAGCCTATGGATGTGGCGGTCATTGGCTGTGTGGTCAATGGTCCTGGCGAGGCACGCGAAGCCGGGCTTGGCATTACCGGTGGTTATCCCGTTCATTTGATGTACAAGGATGGAAAACCCGATGGGAAAGTGAAAGCGGAAGACCTGGTAGAACGGCTGGCCCGTGAAGTGGAGCAACGAGCCGCCGAATTGCGCCGAGAGAAAGGTTCGTAAGGGTAAATAAACCATGGGTAAGCAGTTGCGCACGATTCGCGGTATTCACGATGGCTTAACGGCTGAAGTACAACGCTGGCGACACATTGAGCAAACGGCACGGGATGTATTCAATCGCCACGCATTTTCCGAAGTGCGCCTTCCTGTGCTGGAGCCTACGGCCTTATTTGTCCGCTCTATTGGCGAGGAAACCGATATTGTTTCCAAGGAAATGTACCATTTTGAGGATCAGGGTGGTGACGATATTTGCCTGCGCCCGGAGGGGACGGCGGGCGCGGTGCGTGCATACCTGCAGGCAGGGTTGACCCGGTCGGGTCCGCAACGCTGGTATTATAGCGGCCCTATGTTCCGCCGCGAACGCCCGCAAAAGGGGCGCTTGCGCCAGTTTCAGCAGATCGGCGCGGAATGGCTTAATGTTCAGGGACCGCTGGAGGATGCGGAACTGCTAGCCATGGCACATACCTTCCTGAACGAACTGAATATTGCGTCATTGCGCCTTGAAATCAATTCACTCGGCTGCCCCCTGTGCCGACCGGCTTATCGCGATCAACTGGTGACGTATCTTGAAGCACATGCGAGCCACCTCTGCGAGACTTGCAACACCCGTATTGAGAGAAACCCGTTGCGGGTGCTCGACTGCAAAATTGAACGCTGCCAGGCTCGGCTCGTGGATGCTCCCGAAATAGCCAGCCATCTGTGTCATGATTGTGGAACACATTTCTCCGGCCTCAGGCAGGCGCTGGATACACTGCATATCCCCTACGACATTAATCCCCGCATTGTGCGCGGACTGGATTATTACAATCGTACGGCGTTTGAAATCGTCACCGACCAGCTCGGCGCGCAGGGCACCGTTCTCGCCGGAGGTCGTTATGATGGGCTGGTGGAGGAATTGGGAGGCCCGGCAACGCCCGCTGTAGGCTTTGCATTGGGGCTGGAGCGACTTGCCATGCTATTGCCTGAACTGGAAATACAACATCCAGACATAGGCGTCGTTGCCCTCAACGATTCGGCACACAATTACGCGATGAATGTGGCGGCGGAGCTACGGGCCGCCGGGTGTTCAGTGGTGCATTGCGGGAGTGGCGGCGTCAAGCGCCAATTCAAAGCGGCGGATCGCGAACATGTCCGGTTTGTCGTTGTAGCAGGCGAAGACGAAATGGCCGCCGGAAACATAACCCTTAAAAATATGCATGATGGTAGCCAGAGAAACCTCCTCATCGGAGAGGTGATTGCGCTTGCCCGACAGGATTTTGAATAGCGACGCACGCCTCCACGCAGCTTCCGACCCGGGATTAACAAAATCGGAACGTTACAGTTTTGTCTACCGAGGGCATCAAAAACCAGGTCGCCATCCACCTGGAACATGGATTTGAATGGTCTCTAAAATAAAAAATAGCTTACCGTATCTGGCGAATTTCAAAGATACATTCCGTCCCCTCATCGAGGCATTCCGTGACCTTTCCCCGATTGTTCTGGTCATTGCCTTTTTCCAGATATTCGTCTTGAAACAGCCGATTCCAGACCTTGGCGGCATGATCGCGGGCTTGTTATTTGTCTTGATCGGGCTGGCACTGTTCGTCAGAGGGCTGGAAATCGGCATGTTCCCTCTGGGCGAGGCCATGGCGCACAATTTCGCCAGGAAAGGTAGCCTCCCATGGCTGATCTTGTTCGCTTTTCTACTCGGTTTCGGTACCACCATCGCGGAACCCGCGCTGATTGCCATCGCCGACAAGGCATCCAACGTTGCGGCACAGGGTGGCTTCATCACCGGTACGGAACAGGATATGGCCAAATATGCACTGGGCCTGCGCCTCACCGTTGCCTTCGCGGTGGGCATCGCCATCGTGATTGGCGTCGTGCGTATTCTTCTCGGCTGGCCGCTACCGTGGTTTATTATCGGCGGCTACCTTCTCGTTGTAGGTATGACCGCCATCGCACCTCGGGAGATTATTGGTATCGCATACGATTCTGGCGGCGTAACCACCTCGACTATCACCGTACCGCTGGTGACCGCGCTGGGCGTAGGGCTTGCCTCCTCCATCCGGGGGCGTAATCCGCTGTTGGATGGCTTCGGTCTGATTGCTTTTGCATCACTGCTACCTATCGTGTTCGTCATGGGTTTTGGTATCTGGATGGCGCACTGATGCTGGAGTCAGCACAGATTTTTAGCCATAGCCTGCTCGAAACCATGCGTGATCTGGCACCTATCATTCTGATATTGGGGTTTTTTCAGTTCGTGGTATTACGCAATCCCGTGGCCAAACCATGGCGTGTATTGCGCGGCCTTGTTTACATCATGCTGGGCATGGCCCTCTTCCTGATGGGCCTGGAAAAAGCGATCTTCCCGCTTGGTAACCTGATGGCCGAACAATTGACAGCCCCGAGTTTCCTGTCTGGCGCGATCGCGCAAACATCCCGACATATTCACTGGCAAGATTACGGCTGGGTGTACGTCTTTGCACTGGCGATTGGCTTTGCCACGACCATTGCCGAACCGGCTCTGATTGTCGTAGCCATGAAGGCCCAGCAGATTTCCGGCGGAGCGGTATCGGCATGGGGATTGCGCCTTTCGGTTGCCGCAGGTGTAGCCATTGGCGTCGCCCTCGGTTGCTACCGTATTGTGACGGGTACGGATTTGTGGGTGTACATCATCGCCGCCTACACTGTGGTCATACTGCAAACCCTGTTTTCGCCGAAAAGAATGATCCCTCTGGCTTATGATTCCGGCGGCGTCACGACCTCTACAGTGACCGTACCCTTGGTTACCGCACTGGGACTGGGGCTGGCCAGTAATATCCCTGGCCGCAACCCCATGGTTGACGGCTTCGGGCTGATCGCGTTTGCCAGCGTTTTCCCTATCATAACCGTGCTAACCTATACATGGGTCGCGGAACGCTGGACATCACATACCAAAGGATCGCCACTCAGGAGTTACGATAAAAAATAGCAAGGAGATGGAACATGCATTTCAAACTCATTATCGCGCTGGTCGAAGACAGCACAACGGATGACATCATGAAAGCGGCGCGCGAGGCCGGAGCGACCGGCTCCACCGTACTGGGCGACGCACGTGGTGAGGGCCTGAAGCCACACAAAACATTTTTCGGGCTGAATCTCGAAACGCAAAGGAATATGCTGCTGTTTCTCGTGGAAGAGCACTTGAGTCGGCAAATTCTGGAACGCATCGCGGCAGCCGGTGCCTTCGACGATAATCCGGGCCGTGGCGTAGCCTTTCAGGTGGATGTGGAAGATACGATTGGTCTTAAAACACAAATCGAGGCCATCGTCGAGGAAGTAGAGGAAAAAATCTTATGAACCCTAAAATTCTTCGCGTCGAGGACGTTATGAAGCATGAATTCGATATGGTAGATGGCCTTTCCACCGTGTGCGAGGTGTTGAATATGATGAAGCATGTAGAAACAAAATGCGTTATCGTTAACAAACGTCATCAGGACGATGAATATGGTATCGTTGTATTGGCGGATATTGCTCGCCATGTCCTGGCCAGGAACAAGTCTCCGGACCGTGTCAGTATTTATGAGGTCATGACCAAACCGGCCGTTCTCATCAATCCTCGCATGGACATCCGGCATGCCAGCTCCCTGTTCGCGCGCCTCGGTTTGTCACGCGCACCAGTCGTCAATAGCGAGGGTGATATCATTGGTATCGTTAGCCATACCGATATGGTCCTCAAGGGTCTGATGAAGCTGTGTTAACCCATGCCATTCATGGATTTACGAACCGCTTATGGGTTAAGTTTAATTTTAGCGGTATCTGCCCCCAGCCGGGGAGGATGTAGCACAGGCGACAATAATCGCATGACCCGCTCCGCCGTGCGGCGGTAGGTTGTCAATTTACCACCATAGATCGTTACCAGGTGAGGATGGTCGGAATCATCACCGCATAACCGAACCCCGCGCGCGCGTTCGGCAAAGCGTCCTCCCGCTTCCGGCAATGTACGTATGCCGGCAAAGCAATCCATTACATCGTTCTCACTGGATGGGCGTAACGGATAATGACGACGGTACACCTTCAGTAAATACCTGATTTCATCATTGCCCGGTTGAGGGCAAGCGATTTCCGCCGTGTTCACCTCCGTTGTTCCCACCAGGGTTTTTCCTTTCCATGGCATGATGAAGGTCGCCCGGTGATCGCCCGCCTCAGCATAGACATATGCCTCCTGTAATTGTGGAAGAATAATATGGCTTCCCTGAACCAGACTGATACGCAATTTTCGGGGCCTGGGTATCATCAAATCCCGCACCCGGTTTACCCATGGGCCAGCAGCGTTTACCAGAACCGATGCGCGCGCCATGCCATCATGGCCCATATCCACTCTCCACCCGTCATGCACCCGTTGAACTGATTGCACACGGTGTCCGGTCAGAAATTCGGCACC
The DNA here is from genome assembly GCA_964624255.1 of uncultured Zetaproteobacteria bacterium. GTDB lineage: Bacteria > Pseudomonadota > Zetaproteobacteria > Mariprofundales > Mariprofundaceae > JAUZQZ01. The sequence goes on along the minus strand of CAZUWV010000010.1, from coordinate 6,036 downwards.
CATTTGCATCGCCGAAGCCGCCACAGCCTTCGTTAAAGCCGCATCATCGGTAGCCGCATCCCAGTACTCGAATATGGTGCGCAATCCTTTCCTGGACAAACCAGGCAGCGTTCGCGCCCAGCATTCAGGGGGAATGCGATGAAAATCGTTACCGCTACCCGCGAGCAGGCGATACAACATCAGCCCTGCCGCTATTTTCCATGGTGGTCTCAAATTCATCTGATAGGCGGGAATATAAAACCGCTCTCTATGCACCAGCCCCGGCGCGATACGCAATAGTATCTCACGCTCATGCAATGCTTCGCGTACAAGAGAAAACTGCGCTGTTTCCAGATACCGTAAGCCTCCGTGGATCAATTTACTGGAACGACTGGAGGTACCCCCGGCAATCTCACCTTGCTCCACCAGCATGACGCGCAGACCTTGCGCCGCTGCCGCTTGCGCCACACCGCACCCATGAATGCCGCCGCCAATGATGAGTATATCTGTTTTATTCATTCTCTAGATCCAATTGCAAAACGCTGGATGGATGAGCGGCGACCCCACGTTGAGTCCATTTTCGGGAAGAAAACGGCGCTGTCCCACCGTTGCGGTAGGGGTGTATGTTTGGCATTTATTTGCATGGTGGTTCCATGAATCAAAATTCCAGCTCAAAAATGGGCTAAGGTGGGGAAGCCGATCGCCGCTCATGCGTTTTACAATTAGCTCTCGGGTTTAGCCTGAACTATTCATAAATCGCCGTGATGCTTGCGCAGATCTTTTGTTTGCAACGGATTCCGAGGAAGGAGACCGTGAGCGCGCATACGGACGACCGACGAGGGGTTCGGTACGAACAAAGGAACAAGCAAGGGTATGGCAGAATTTATGAATAGTTTAGGGCTTCCCTAATTCCCCCGACTAACGAAATGGAGCAGCGATAACTGTGGCGAGCGAGGCCCTTCAATGGGTACGGGATAATTGCCGGAAAAGCATGCGTCGCAATGCAGGTGTTGTGGCTTGCCCACGGCACGGTACAAACCTTCGAAGGAAACAAAGGCGAGCGAATCAGCGCCAATGGCATGACACATTTCATCAACATTCATTTGATTGGCCATCAGCTGACTCGCATTTGGCGTGTCAATACCGTAAAAGCAGGAATGGCGGGTTGGCGGACTGGAAATACGCATATGCACCTCTTTGGCACCGGCTTTGCGCACCATTTCCACCAGTTTCCGACTGGTCGTACCACGCACAATGGAGTCATCCACCAGTACCACGCGCTTACCCGCGATAAGATCCCTGTTGGGGTTCAGTTTCAACTTTACACCAAAATTACGAATCGACTGTTGGGGCTCGATAAATGTGCGACCTATGTAATGATTACGGATAAGTCCCATTTGAAATGGTAATCTCGATTGCTCCGCATAGCCCATGGCGGGCGGTGTGCCGGAATCTGGAACCGGCACGACAATATCTGCATCGACGAACGCTTCGCGAGCCAGTTCCGCACCGATTCTGTAGCGCGCCTGGTACACATTGATGCCCTCCAGGGTTGAGTCAGGGCGGGCAAAATATACATATTCAAAAACACAAAATTTGGGGCTTCGCGTCTGGAACGGATACAGACTTTCAATGTTACCTTCCTCAATAATCACCATTTCTCCGGGTTCGACATCGCGCACGAACTCGGCACCAATTAGGTCAAAGGCGCAGGTTTCCGAGGCCAACACCCATGAGCCATCCAGTTTTCCCAATACCAGTGGACGGATACCGTTTCGATCTCGCAAACCGACCAGACGTTTCTCAACCAGCACCAGCAGAGAAAAACCGCCTCTAAGCTGCCGTACAGCCTCGGCCAAACGTTCCTTCATGGTTTCTGCCTGGCTTTTCGCTACCAGATGGATTAACACTTCAGTATCGGAGGTGGATTGGAAAATGGAGCCCTGCTTTTCCAGGGTCCGTCTTAGCTCCGGGGCGTTCACGATATTACCATTATGGCACATGGCAATACCGCCATGTGCATATTCATACGAAAACGGTTGGCAATTACGTAAACCGGATTCCCCTGAAGTTGAATAACGCACATGCCCGATACAACGATGTCCGGCCAAGTTTTTAATGTCTGGCTCTTGGAACACATCCGCAACCAGCCCCATACCACGGTGGCTGTTGAAGCTATGTCCATCCGTGCAGACAATACCAGCCGACTCCTGGCCCCGATGCTGCTGCGCATAGAGTCCAAGGTAAGTGAGGTTGGCGGCTTCCGAATGATCGAACACGCCAAACACACCACATTCGTCATGGAAATGATCATCCTGAAACTGATCGATCATCGCATACTCTTCCTGATAATAGATTCCAGCGCCCTTTTGTCGCTGCTCGAAACATCAATGGCCGCAACGCTCGACCTACTTCCCCCCTGTCGTGAGAAAGGATAACCTCCAGGAATAGCCTTGCCCAGTAAATTCCCCATCTCAATGGCATACGGCGCCAGCATACTCTGCTTCATCCATGGTGTATCCGGTTTGGTATAGGACGTATAAATAAGGAAGAATAGCCCGATGAGCAGTAGCCCCCGGGCAAAACCGAAAAACATCCCCAATGTACGATCGGTAGCCGTAAGATCAGCCATATCCACCAGCTTGCGAACAAGCGCACCAGCGAGTGCCACAACGACCATGACAGCAACAAAAACCAGTGCAAACCCGGTGATATTGGCCGCAGTCGTATTGGATATCCAGCCATGCATCAAATTCGCCGCCATACCGGAGGTGCGGCTGGCGGCAAGAAATGCAGCCATCAGGCCGATCAGCGAAATAATCTCGCGCACAAAGCCCCGCCACAGGGACAACACCATGGAAAGGCCAACGATGGCGATCAACAGATAGTCGAGCAAATTCAAGCTAACCCCGCCTGCACAGCTTCAGCCATATTACGCACCGGATGGAATCGTACGCTGGCCTTCGATTTCGGCGCAAGTGTAGCAGTGGCACCCGCTCCGCGCACCCTCGCATGGTTTTCCTTCGGCAGCAGCAATTGCGAAAAGCCCAGATTAGCCGCTTCCCTGATACGAGCTTCGGGTTGGCCGACAGGCCTAATCTCACCCGTCAAGCCGACTTCGCCGAATGTCGCCATATCTGCGGGCATGGGGCGTTCCTGGTAAGCGGAAATGATTGCCAGCATGATGGCAAGGTCCGCTGCCGGTTCAGGAATCCTCGCGCCGCCAACCACGTTAACGTACACATCTTGTTGCCCGAGGGGTAGTCCGATGCGTCGCTCCAGTATGGCGGTGAGCATGGACACGCGGCCCGTATCCAGTCCGGTGGCACTACGTTTGGGCGTCGCATAGACGGTCGGAGCGACCAGTGCCTGCACCTCCACCAATAGCGGACGCGTTCCTTCCATGCAGGCCAGAATAACAGAGCCAGGAACACCTGCGGCACGCTCGGCCAGAAAAATTTTGGAAGCATCGCGAATGCCGATTAGCCCCGCATCCGTCATCTCGAACACGCCAATTTCGCCTGCAGGACCAAACCGGTTTTTCACAGCGCGGAGAATACGGTGCGCATGACCCCGGTCACCTTCAAAATACAATACGGCATCGACCATGTGTTCCAGCACCCTGGGGCCGGCAATGGAACCATCCTTGGTCACATGACCCGCGAGGATCAAAGCATGCCCCCGTTGCTTGGCGCTTTGAATCAGGGCCGCAGCACAATCGCGTACTTGTGCTACTGTTCCGGGGGCGCTACTTAAGCGTGTTGTCACCGTGGTTTGAATAGAATCAATAACCACGGTTGCGGGTTTAAGTTGATCGACGGTGGCCAGAATAGCCTCCAGGTCGGTACTCGCGGCCAGGCTGATCGCGTCATTTCCCGCCCGGATACGATCACCGCGCAATCTGACCTGTTGGGGTGATTCTTCGCCAGTGACATAAAGCACATCACCCCGTTTGGCCAGGTGATGGGATGCCTGCAATAATAATGTCGATTTGCCGATACCGGGAGCACCGCCGATCAGTACGGCGGAACCGGGGACAAGACCGCCACCCAGCACCCGATCCAGCTCGTGCAGACCACTTGACTGCCGTGGAGATGCACTGCTGTCAATCCTCGTGATAGGCGTTACCACGAGGGCGGCAGCCTTTCCTTTTCTCATGACGCTGGATGCTATCTGCTGTTCAACAATGCTGTTCCAGGACCGGCAATCCGGGCATTGCCCTATCCATTTGCGACGTTCAGCACCGCAGGACTGGCAGACGAAAACGGTGTTGGGCAAAGATGTTCGGACCATGGACGTACATTAGCATGAAAGGTACCGAATTAAGCGTATAAGATTAACCTCCAGAGCCTCTTGCAAAACTCTGGGTAAATAAGCGACAATCCCACTTTGAGCTCATCTTCGGGATAAAATAAGAGGTACATGGTGGACCCATGTCCGGAGGAAAGTAATAATGTTACCTGGGCTTGTTGCTGTTTTCCTGCTGCCCTCGCGGATACTATTTGGAACAGCGGTAACTGCCGTGCGTATTCAGAGCGGTCGAAAACAGGAGTTCGTCATGCAAGCAGAAACAAACGGATGAGCCTGCTGGCCTCCAAGGTAGTGGCGCAGCTACTGTTACCTCCGGGTGGATTGATTCTGCTAGCCAGTGTCGGCCTTGTCTTCTGGCGCAAATGGTGGGGACGGGGGCTGGTGGGTCTTGCATTGGCATTGCTTTGGTTGCTGTCCACCGAACCTGTGCGCGATGCGTTGACCCGTCCGCTGGAATTTCAATATGCACCGTTAAATGTGGCCGACCTTCCGGTAGGCCCGATGGCTATTGTATTGCTGGGGAGCGGCATCTACGAAAAAGCTCCGGAATATGGCGGGCGTGACGAATTGGGGCGTTTTGCCATGATGCGCACGCTCTATGCCGCAAAGATTGCGCGCGAAACCGGCCTGCCGGTGTATGCTACAGGCGGTAAATCACTCACCCATGAAACAGCAACGGAAGGTGCGGTTATGCGCCGCTGGCTGATTTATTTCGGTGTACCCGAAGGAAAAGTGCATGCCGAAGTGGCGGCCAATAACACATGGCAGAATGCGGTTTACATCAAGAAGATTCTGGACAGAAAGGGGATTCACCGCATTGTGCTGGTAACCAGTGCCTGGCATATGCCGCGTTCGGTCTGGTGCTTCAGGGCGCAGGGGCTGGGTGTGGTTGCCGCACCCACCGATTATCTGACCAAACGATCCGCCTACGACGTACGCAGTTATTTTCCGCGCTGGAATGTACTGGCCGACTCCGGTGATGCACTGCACGAGTACCTTGGCACGTTGTGGTATCGCCTGCGTTACTAAGTGGCTGTAACCAATAAATAACATACTCATTTCTCCATCCAGCCTACGCACCATCTTGACGCGTTGCTCAATCACAAAATATTCGATGTAGAAAGGCTACATCTCATAATTTTGTTCAATCGTACCGAATCGGTCGTTCGTATGCATGCATGCATACATGGCTACGATCTCCCTCCTCGGAATCCGCCAGCGAACAAAGGCCCGGCGCAATCATCACGGCGATTCATGAATAATGCAGGTTAAACTGAACCGAAGAGCTCAGCTTGGTACGGATGGTGAATGGTTTTTATTCGCCTTTTGACCGGCGTTGGACTATAAATGCACCCGTGAGCACAGATAACCCGGTTCAAAGCAAGAAAGGCCAGGCCATTTCCTACCCCCCCGGACGCAAGCTGTTTGACCAGGAGGCCGATCTCGGCGGTGTGAATGCCGCCTGGGTGGAATCGCTATATGAAGATTACTTAAACGACCCGGATTCGGTACCAGTGGCCTGGACAGAACGTTTCCGGGGCATGCGGGAAGAAACACCTCTGCCTTCGAGGCAACGGATCGAAGCCCGGTTTCGGCGAACCGCGACCGCGCTGCCGAACCGTCCACACGAACGGGTAAACACTGGACAGTCAGGTATTGGCGAAGTGGAATATCCATCCAGGGCCCTATACCTGATGCATGGTTATCGTGTGCATGGTCATTTACACGCCAATCTGGATCCGCTGC
>CAZUWV010000009.1:0-34898 GCA_964624255.1 uncultured Zetaproteobacteria bacterium | reverse complement strand
GAATAACCATTATCTGCGCACCGCGCCTTGGTCTGACCCGCGTGCAAGGGCTCTGCGGCATGATTTGTGGGTAAAGGGCAGCACTAGGGCCGCCTTTCCCGGCGGCCTTGGTTGACGCTATCCCTTCTCTGCAACCTCGCGCCATGCCAGAACCATGCGGAAGCCTTCATTGCTGACCGGCGTTGACAGGTCGCGTTTGATTTCGGATAGCGATGCGTATTCATCCGCTTCATTCAGCGAAGACATAATTTCATCAAAGATGTCACCTATCAGAGCACGGACATCCACACGGTAGCCAGCCTTCACCAGAGCTATAAAATGTTTCATAACTGTCGCTTCGCTAACACCCTGTTTTACCGCGATATCCGCAGGGGATTCACCCGCTTTATACAGGTTCCAGGTAAACATCTGGCTATCGTTGGCAGGCTGCCTGCTGGTCTGGAGATGGGCGGATTTTTCCTCCGGCGTGGTATCTGATTTTTTTTCAGTCGAGGTAGCCGAGTGTTGCTGCAGTAATTGCAGGAACGATTCTCCATAGTGGCCGAGCTTATGCTGCCCCATACCGCTGACTGTAGAGAGATCATCCAGCGTTTGTGGCTGTTTCTCACTCATTTCGGCCAGCGAAGCATCGTTGAACAGCACGTGCGGCGCTACGCCTTCGGCCTGAGCTATTTTACCCCTGAGTTTACTCAACTCAGCGAATACAGGGTCGCCATGATGGATCGGTGGGCGCTTGAAGGAACGGCGAACACCTGGTTCGTACTTGGCCAGCATCAGCGTTTTTTTCTTGCCGAGTCCTCTGGCCGAATCCATGATTTTCAGGGCTGAGTGTTGGCTTATGTCCTGTGCCAGAAATCCGCGGTGGACCAGTTGGCGCAGAATGGTGGTCCATTCATCCGCGCCCAGGTCTTTTCCTTTACCGTACGTCTCAAACTTGTCGTGCTCCCTCTCCCTGATTCGGGCCGTGTTAGCACCGCGCAGAATATCCACGACATATCCCTTGCTGTATCGCTCTTCAAGTTCGGTGATACATGTAATCGCGAGCCTGGCCTCCTTGATGGCGTCGAAGGTTTCGGGTGGGTTCAGGCATATATCACAATTTCCACATGGCTCTTCAAGCCGTTCGCCAAAATAACCCAGCAACACGCGGCGGCGGCAGGTCAATGCTTCGGAGAAACCAATCATACTGTTTAGTTTGTGAATTTCGATACGCCGCTGATCCTTGCTTTCGACATTGTCGATCAGGCGGCGAACGAGATTGACATCACCCGAGCTGTATAACAATAAAGCCTCGGATTCCATGCCATCGCGCCCTGCGCGTCCTGTTTCCTGGTAGTAGCTTTCAATGCTCTTGGGTACGTCGTGGTGAATGACAAAGCGCACATTCGGTTTGTCCACGCCCATACCGAATGCAATGGTGGCGACAATGACGCGGATGCGGTCGTGCAGGAAGTCTTCCTGCACCTTGTCCCGGCGTCGTCCTGGCATGCCCGCATGATAGGCCGCCGCACGCAGGCCATGGCGTTGCAGGTGTACGGCCACTTCCTCCACCCGCTTGCGCGACAGACAATAAATAATGCCTGATTCCCCTTGCCAGTCATTCAGGAATTCAAGAAGTTGCGCCATGGGTTTGCGTTTCTCGGCCACCAGATAGCGAATGTTCGGGCGATCGAAACTGGAAACAAATTGTTTGGCGTGTGTGATTCTCAGGCAGGTCAGAATATCCTTGCGCGTATGTTCGTCGGCGGTGGCTGTGAGTCCCAGAAGGGGCACGCCGGGGAAGTGTTCGCGCAAACTCCCCAGCTTTTCATATTCGGGGCGGAAATCATGACCCCACTGGGATACGCAATGCGCTTCGTCGATCGCAAACAGCGCCAGCTTGATTGATTTGAGTATTTTGAGAAAAGCCTGGGAGAGCAGGCGCTCCGGCGCCACATACAGCATATTCAGATCACCGGCTGACAATCGGGCCAGAACCTCTTTGGCTTCGAGCACCTTCAGTGATGAATTATAATAGGCTGCCTTTACGCCGCAGCGGGTCAGCGCATCCACCTGGTCTTTCATCAGGGAGATCAATGGTGACACTACAATCCCCGTACCATCGCGCACAATGGAGGGTATCTGATAGCATAAGGATTTTCCTCCACCCGTGGGCATCAGCACGAAGGCATCCTGTGCATCAAGCATGGCGGCGACCACATCCTCCTGCACAGGACGAAACGCTTCGTAGCCGAATACATTTTTTAGAATTTTTCGTGCTTCTACCATCATTTTTTCACTATCCATAGCTTCATGCTACATATTTGTGGACACGGAAGCAATTTCATATCTTTACGGCTTGATGCAGCATGTGCCGTCATGGCTGGACTAAGTGGAAAACGCATCCTGATAACCCGAGCCTCCGAACAGGCGGGAGGTATCGCAAAGCGCATCCTTCAGCGCGGAGGAATACCCGTTCCTTTCCCGTGCATGGCGGTTGTCTGTCTCGCCGAGCCCATTCGAGAAGCCGTTAAACTACTTGGGCTTGATGACGTTCAGGTATTGTTTACCAGCGGTAACGGGGTGCGTTGTGTGGCAGAAACATTGGGCAATACGTTTGCATCAACCCTCCAAGCTGTTTCCGTGGTTGCTATTGGTCGCCATACGGCGGCTATGCTTGAGTCATTGGGCGTGCGAGTAGCATGGATGCCTCCGCTCGCTTCGCAGGAAGGGTTGGCGGATGCTTACCGACAACGCGGTCTTTCGCCTGGACGTCTGATATTCTTTCGTGCCGAACAGGGGCGCGATATACTATCCGAAGGCTTGGCGGCCGTGGGCGTGGAGGTGTGTCTTGTCCCGGCTTACCGCACGATTTGCCCGGATGATGATGCCGATACCGTTATTCAATCCCTGAAAAATGGAGAAATTGACGCCGTGCTTCTTGGCAGTGTCAGGACGGCGCTGCATTATGTGCAGCGAGTAAAAAAGGGAGTGATTTCACTTCCGCGTTCCGAAGGGGGAAAACTGTCCCCTCTCTTGCTTGCCAACCGGCCTGCTATTGCCGTTATAAGCCAGCAAGTCGCCAATGGAGCCCGCGCTATTGATCTGGGCGTGCAGATTGTGGCAAAAAAGGCTAGTTTTGCATCTATGTTGGATGGGCTGGAAGTATGGTTCCATGACTAAGGAGCCTCTTGCAAAACTCTGAGTGGATGAGCGGCAATCCCACTTTGAGCCCATTTTCGGGATGGAATGAGGTGCATGGTGGTTCCATGGACCGAAATGCTAGCCTGGGAATGGGCCAACGTGGGGAAGCCGATCGCCGCTCATAAGTTTTGCAAGAGGCTCTAAGGACAAATCATTCAGACCGGACTATGGAGTATGTATGCACAAGCATGATATGACTATTCGCCCTCGTCGCATGCGCCGAAGCGCAACCCTGCGCAGCATGGTGCGGGAGACAACACTCTCAATAAATGATTTCATTTATCCAGTGTTTGTGGATGAAACCATTACCGAACCTATCCCCGTCACCAGCATGCCGGGGGTGTCCCGTATCCCTCTTGCCGCTGTCGGTAACGCTGTCGAAGAGGTCGCATTGCTCGGTATCCCGGGTATTATGTTGTTCGGTATTCCGGAAAAAAAGGATGCCACGGGATCTTCCGGTTGGGATGACCGTGGTATTGTGCAAGAGGCGATTCGTGTTGCCAGAGATGCATCTCCGGAAACCTGCGTCATTGCCGACACCTGTTTCTGCGAGTACACCGATCATGGGCATTGCGGTGTGTTGGATGGCGAGACTGTGGATAACGATGCCACGCTGGTTAATCTTGCGAAGGAGGCGGTTTCTTATGCCGATGCCGGCGTGGACATGATTGCACCCTCCGGCATGATGGATGGCATGGTGGGCGCTATCCGGTCAGGACTGGACCAAGCGGGGCATCCGCATGTCCCGATCATGTCCTATGCAGTAAAATACGCATCCGGTTATTTCGGTCCGTTCCGCGATGCCGTGGATTCTGCACCCGGCTTTGGCGACCGCTCCACTTATCAGATGGATCCGGCTAATGTGCGAGAAGCCTTGCGTGAAGCTTTGCTGGATGTGGAAGAAGGCGCGGATATTCTGATGGTTAAGCCTGCCTTGGCGTACATGGATGTCGTGCGTATGGTGAAAGAGGCGATACTGTTGCCACTGGCCGTCTATAACGTATCCGGAGAATATGCCATGATTAAAGCCGCATCGGAAAAGGGGTGGATCGACGAGCGGCGCGTTGTGCTGGAAACCATGACCGGATTCAAACGCGCCGGTGCCGACATGATTATTTCCTATCATGCTCTGGACGTGGCCCGCTGGCTTGCACATGGCTGAATCCGTGAGTGGCAGGGCAGACGGGGAGGCACATATCCCGGAGGATTGCCTCGCATCCAGGGAGGATACGTCCGCCCAGGATCAATCACGGGAGAACGTAACCATCCCGGTGGAGAAGGCATCCACCAAACGCTTGTCCCGCGGTGTGCGCTGGCTGGCGTTGCTGCTGGCCGCAGTGGTTCTGTCGTCGGGATGGTTCCTGTTACCGGATCATGTGCGCCAGAGATGGGTAAATACACTGATGAGCGACATAACACCGCAGAAAATAAATGATGCGGTGTCGGCGCCCCATGCGTCTGTCGAGGCCTCCGTACAAGTGATGCCTGACACGGCACTTACGGCACTCGCAGCGTCGAAGGAGGCGCCACCTGAGCCGCTGGCATCCGAGGCTGTGGTGCCTGCTGTTGTGGCCGCGCCTCACCCCCTTCCGGCATCCGGCGAGCGCGTGTCCCCTTCCGCGATGACGTCAGAGGAAAGCAAGGCGTTGATGGCGGCTATAGGGAAACTGCAGGGTAGCATGCACATGCTGGAGGATGCGCAGGGGGCGTTGGGCTATGAACTGCATGTCAGACAACAGCTAGAATTGCGCACCCGTTTACGCTGGATTGCCAGCACTAGCACGCTGTTGCCGCAAATGGCTAGTTTTTGGCAGGACGTTACATGGCTGCCACTGCTGAACGCAAGTGAGCGTAACGAGGCGAAAACCATGTGGAAGATGGCGGCGAGTGATGCAGATAAATTGCTTGCGTGGAGTACGCGCCTAAAACGGTTAGCGGCGACGCTTCCCGTTCCTCAACATCAGGACATCGTCCCCAAACCAAAACAAGCTGTATTCTCATGGCTCACAGGCCAGTTCCATCTACGCCCCGCACCTACGCCGGAGCAGCGAGCGTTGTCGGAGCTGCGTATAAAACTTCTGAATACCGCGCATGTATTAACCGTCGAAATATGGCCAAAAGCCAAAGTGTGGCGACATCTGCTTGCCGACTTGCGTGGACAGTTTGGGGGCGATGCGGATCTTTTCCTGCCGCAACATCTGGATGGGATACAGGGAGACATCGCGACCATGCGTGCGAAGGCTACAAGCTGGCTGGGGCGGCTCTCGGCTCCAGTGCCCCGGCCGGATGAACATCCGAGGGAGGCAGGGAACTGATGCGCATTGTGATCATGCTTACCCTGGCTCTTGCCCTGGCAGGCATTCTGGCCCTGTTTCCGCATGTGGCCGACCAGCCGCTTAGAATTGAGGCCTTTGGTTGGCTGTTTGAAAGCCGGCAGGGACCATTCATCCTGTTGTTATTACTGTTGCTCGGTTTGTTCTGGATGCTGCGGCGCATCCTTACCGCTATTCTTGCGGGTCCCGGTCAGGTATGGCAGGTGCTTCGCTCAGGTGGACGCAAGCGTCGTGAGGCCCGCCTCCGGGATGGTCTGGCGGAACTTATTGATGTGCGCGGCGATCTCGGCACCAAAGCTTTTCGCAAGACGCGAGGTATTGTCCCCGCCTGGGGTCGTACCCTTTTGCGGGCGTTTACCACGTCGGCGGCTAATCATGCCATGCCTTCCACGGATGATGATGCCCTGCTTACAGCACTAAGGTCGCGCATGGTTACTGATCCTTCGGCTAGTCCGAGGCCGGATATGGCTACGCGCAAAGCTCATCTTGAGGCCTGGCTGAATGTTCATCCAGGCGCCCCTTTGGCCCTGAAACGTAAGATAGATATGGCTGAGGAAGAAGGAGACTGGACGGTGTTGGTTCGGTTACTTGAAGACGTGTGGAAGAAGGGTGGGCGCTCGGCGGCCAGTATCCGCCCCCGGCTGGCCACTGCCCACATGGCCCTGGCCGTAGCGCAGCCGGAGCATGCGCTGGAGTATCTGCGGAAAGCCCATCGTCTGATGCCGGAGGACGGGAGTATTTTGCTGGCTCTCGGGAAAACGCTGCTTGTACAGGGTGATACACGAGCCAGTCGTAAGCTTTGGTCGGCGCATCTTGAAACACACGATGATGAAGCCGTTGCGCTCGCGCTGCATGAGCTCTTGCGCACGGATGCGTTGAGGGCCTATCGTAAGCTGGAAAAAATCGACAATGTAAAAATGCCTCCGGCCCGAGCCTGGTTGAGGGCGCAACTCGCGCATGACGCGGATCTGAAGGGCCTGGCTATAGACCATTTGCAGGCGCTCATAAAATCCCATCCCGGCCCTTTGGCATGGAAAACCTTTGGCGACTGGTATGCGGAGCAGACCGATTGGGTGCAAGCTGTGCGCTGCTACCGGAAGGCGCTTGAATAGAATATCCATGCGCGGAGATGGACAACAGGGAAGGCGTAAACCCTGCCAGGGCAGGATCGACTCCGAATCGCTACGAATGAGCACACTTCTTCTCCCTGTCTATTCACAAATGGATCGTGCCTGTGCTAATCTGCGCCGCCTTCACACACGCGATCACCGAACACGGTTTTGTTTGATACATGGCATAAGGCTAATCAAGAGCAAGAGAGGCACACGATCATGGTAAAGAATAAGGCACCCATAAAACTCGGCGAGAAGGTATTATTCATTGCGGTTGGTATTTTCTTCGTAATGGCGGTTCTTGGGTTTGGCGCCTTGGAGTATGCGCGTCACCACATGCACAAACCCATGTTTCCGGTCACCGTACACTATACGTTTTCCGCTGAGGCCAAGCGGGGGATGGACTTTTTCTTTCGAGGGAATTGCACCGATTGCCACCGGGCCCTGAACAGCGGCACGAATATGGGGCCGAACATGGATCTGGATGGTATAGGTACCAAACATAGCGAAGCGTGGCTCTATAACTTCATGCGTATGCCGGAGCGCAACTATGGGTACGAGACCCTGGATCATGGCGTGGGCAAGGCAGCGAGTTATGTGGCTTTGATGAAGCCGAAAAAGCTGCATGCCATTGCTGCATTTCTCTCTGCTTTGAAGGCGATGAGCGGTTCTCCCGTGTCGCCGCTTCCACCCAGCGAACGATCACCATTCGTTGATTCCATGGTGAAGAAATTTGCGCCGAAAAGCTGGAAAAATGGTAGTTTTAAAGATATGCGCAGGGATAAGCGCGTCGCCGATGAGCATAGCGGAACATCCTCATCCGGCCAGACGTCCGGGAAGCGAGGAGGTGCGCAATGAACAGACAACCGTGGGAAGGCGACGAGGAGTTTATTCGTTATACATTATGGTTCGTGTTCGCATGTATTGTGTACAGCCTGATTGGTTTTTCATGGGGCGCGCTGATGGGTGGTATCGCGGACTTTCGGCATTTCGTAGATCGGCGCATGTTTGGCAAGCTGATTGTACGTGCGCATACGCATATCAATCTTCTGGGTTGGGTGGAAATGGCCATCTTCGCGGCCGTTTATTATATTGTGCCACGCTTGGCGCGTCGGCCCATTCACAGCGTGCGTTTGGTGAAATTGCATTTCTGGACGCATAATTTTGGTTTGATTGGTATGGTGGCGTGCTTTACCCTGGCAGGGCTGATTGGCGGCATGGCGAGCCTCCATTCCACGCCCAGCGAGGTTGAATTGCTGGTGCATCCATGGTTGGCGCTGGTGGGTTTGTTCGGGAGCGTTGTGCTTCTCGCTAATTGCATATGGGCCTATAACATCTTTCGCACGGTCCGGGGGTGATGTTATGAAACCGTACCGTATATTATCATACCTATGTTGTGTCGGTCTCCTCGTGTTGGCGGGTTGCGACCAGTTTATGATGGGGAGCGGCACGATACACAGAGGACAGGAAGCACCATCTGTACATACCAAGAAGCTGTCGGATGTAGGTGGGGACATGGGGAAAATTACCAGTTATCACTTTCCCATTCCGGCCATGTATAAATATTCCGAGGATGAAGCTTTGAAGCTGGGTAAGCCGGTGGTGCTGGAGTTTGCTACACCGGCACACTGCACGCAGTGTGACAAGCAGTTACAATTACTCAAGATGTTAATGCGCAAGTACGGCAATAAGGTGGCCGTATTGCATTTTGATGAATACTATAATCCCGAGGCGTACCGTGCGTTCAAGGTTCGCGGTGAACCGTGGACCGTTCTGCTTGATCGCTGGGGGGTCGTGCGTCGTCTGTATCCCGGACGTACCCTGGCGGGAGAAATTGATCCTATGCTGGCGAAGCTGGTCGCGGAAAAAACGGAGCCAGCCAAGGAGCGGAAGGCGTTAGCGCAATCGGGAAAGAAGGGCGTAAAGAAAAGTGGGGGGTAGGGCTGTTGAGCAACCGCATTGAGAAGGAGAAATTGCGCGCGGATACACGGGGCGTACTTTGGGATGCTGCCCTGTATATTCCTACAGTTAGCGTACTGGCCTTCTATGGGTTAACGTTCTGGTACGGAGAGAAACATCTTTCCTGGGCGTATCTGTTGTGGTTTATGGCGTGTTTTTTTACCATCGCTGGTGGCAAGCGTATCATGGGGCGTTTATTGTTACTGCCGAGGATGCCGGTCGCGATTGGCGTGGATAAAAAACGTAAGGTGAGTATTTTTCTCAAGAATGGAGAAACGGTTTCATTGATGCGTGATTTACGTTATTTCAAGGACTATGCGGGAAAATCTTTTGGTCTGACCGGGCTGGATGCAGCGGGGAAGAAATGGCAATTTGTGTTCCACAAGGGCCAATTTGAAACCGGGCCGGGATTTGCGCAATTGGTCAGGGTGCTGGAGGCGTTCGCCGATTGACTGACACTATTGACATGGATATGGCGAGCTGGCAGCGTTGCTGCGAATTATGGATGGATTGACGAACGAATAAGGAGGGCGCAGGAAATGAGAGAAATGATGCCGGTCATCATAATCGGAATGTTGGTTGCGGGGATGGTTATTCCATGGGCGTTGTTCCACAGCGTCCTGTAGGCCCGCCTCTGTAAAGTATTCCGATAAATTTTTATTTACAATAAAGGATCCAGTGGATACGAACAAAAAAGGCCCGTTTGGGCCTTTTTTGTTTTGACCTCGCTCCCCCACTTGTTCGCTACGATCTCCCTAACCCATCTTTGTCAGCTTAAGCCAAAAAACAGTTAAAATACGAGGCGTTAAAATCGTAAGTTATTGATATATAAGGATAATCAATTTTTGGCGTGTGTCGTAGTGCCATACGAATCTATTTATTGACATTTACCATGGTTTATGCTTATGTTGCCCCGTGATTTTAGTAAATGCTTGAAATTATTAGATAAATCACAAATGTAGTGCCAACGCCTGCCTCTGATTCAATCAAATTCGTTGGAAAATAAGGGAATTGAATTATTCGGTGACGAAGATGGGCTAAGGAACCGTAAATACATAACATGGCCATGCCTCCATCCAGCAAGTGTGCCATCCTGGCGCGCTGCTCAATCATAAAATATTCGATGCAGTAGAGACCCCCATCTCATATTCTGTTCAATCGCATCACGGCAATCTGACGCAGATTCAAGGCGTATGAACGCCCATGTTATTTATTTACAGTTCCTAGCGGCGGTTCAGGACATCCCATGTCATCCAGGCGATTGCGGCGGCACCGATGCTGACGATCACTGCGATGATGGCGTGCTCTGCGGTGGGCGAGACCATCCCGCCGATGAACATATGTACGGCGTATCCCATAATGACCAGGGACGCAATGGCACCGACGGCATACATGATAATGGCCCGCATGACGACATCATGTGAGTAGCCGAATGAGCAGTCAATGGCGCGTCTGGTAGTAATCTATAAGCATGAATATGAGGTGAAGAAGTTATGAAGGAGGATTAAGAAAGGGTGTTGACATGGCTGGTTTATTGGCAGTAGCGTGCGCGTGTTGTTATATGGTTGTTTAACAAGTGCCAGAAGGAGGGAATATGGAAAAGTCGAAATTAATATCATTCGCAGTAGGTATGATTACAGGTGCCGGGAACGGTTCGGTGTTCGTCGTTTGCTTGAACGATTTCATAGGGCGCGCACCCTACAGTCAGGCAGGTCTATGGGGTTTTAACGCTTATAATCCGGTTACATACGCCGGGTTTGAGAACTTCGTCATGTTGTTGTTTGGCGTAGCTTTCTGGGCGATCATGGCGATTACGTTAAAAGCTGCGGCGGATGCTGAAGGCCAGCCTGTGATCGGCGAGGTTGATTTCGAAGCAATTCAAGATGCGGCAGGGAGGTAGGACATGGCATTAGTAGCTGGTTTGACGGGTATATTGCTGGCCTTTGCGTCCATGTGGGTGGGCTGGTATATCATGGCGCAGTATCCCGAGTTACGGGAAAAGAATATGGCCGAATATGCGCGCCGTAAGGTTGAGATCGCCAAGATATTGGCGAGGGATAAGGGTTGAGTCTAATGGATTTCGTAAATAGCAAGCAAATAACACTGTGCAAGGAGGCAAGAGACAGTAATGGGAGCATTTAAATATTTATTTGCCAAAGAGGAGGATATTCCGCAGGGAACCTCAGCAATTCTCTTTGGGTTTGGCGCTATCATATGGTTTGTTATTGGTACGGGGTTGGGATCATTCAACGCCGCCAAGCTAGGATTTCCTGATTTTGTGACGGGTAATTATGCATTTGCATTTGGCCATATGCGCCAGGTACATGTGATGACCGTTATTTTCGGCTGGATTTGGGGCGCATTCTGCATGTCGTTTATGTATATCACGCCAGCGCTGGGTAACACCAAGCTGTGGAGTGAGAAGCTGGGCGTGTGGAACGTGTTGCTGTGGATGGTTGGTCTGGCTCTGGGTCTGTCCACGCTGTGGTGCGGTATGACATCGGGGCGCGAATATTCGGACTTTATCTGGCCGATTGATTTGTATATCGCGTTTTTGATTGTGCTCCCGACCGGTATTAATGTATGGATGACGATTATTACGCGGCGCACACAGGGTATTTATACGACCAACTGGTTCTTTGCCGCAGCCTCTTTTATGACGATCATTGTATTCTTGATCGGCAATCTGCCGGAATTCTTCCATTTAACCGGTTTGAACGAGGCGTATATGACATGGTGGTTCGCCCATAATATTCTGGGCTTGCTGATTACGCCGGCAGCGGCGGCGATCAGTTATTATATCATCCCGAAAATTACCGGTAATCCCCTGTATTCCCATCGTGTGGGTCATCTACACTTCTGGTCGCTGGTGGTGTTTTATTCTACGCCGGCCGCGCATCATCTGATGGGTTCACCCTTGCCGGAATGGCTAAAATCCTTCGCTTCGGTCGAAGGGGTGCTGATTCTGGTGCCGGCCATGGCCTTCGTGTGCAACATTACACTGACCATGCAGGGTCGCTGGCGCATGTTTGTGGAGAATATTGAAGTCCGTTACGCAGCGACTTCGAGCCTGTTGGCGATTCCATTGAATATGCAGGGTGGCTTCCAGCAGACACGAGCCATCAACTGGTATATTCACGGTACGGGCTGGATTGTGGCGCATGACCATCTGGCCTTGCTCGGGTTTTCAACATTCGCCGAGGTCTCTGCTGTCGTGTATGGTATGCAGACGCTGCTCAAGCGTAAGCTGTGGTCGTACTCTCTACAGAACTTCCACTACTGGATGATACTCGTCGGCTTTGGTATCTATTGGGTGACCATGACGATTGCCGGTCTGATCCAGGGTGCGGGCAAGGTGTTTGAGGTGCCGTATATTGATGTGGTGATTGCCGAACATCCATACATGATCGGGCGCTGGTTCGGAGGTACGCTGGTGTTCATTGGTAATATCGTCTGGCTGTATAATATGTATATGACGGCCAAGGAAGGAACAGCGGTCCCCGAGGGTCTGTTGCCGCACGAGATTGCCTACGAGCGTTGATTTCACAGGCGGGGGTCGGGGCGTTTATTGTTTTATCTCCCCTGCTCCCGCGTCTGAATGGGGTTCGAAGGTTTGATTGATCAAGTATTCCAAGCGATTTGCTGAACTAAATAATAAAGAAAGGGAGGAGTGACAGTGGCATTCAGAGAATATAAATTGGGAGGGATGTTTTTCGGGTTTGCTTTAGCGTTCTCGATGACAATTACCCTTTTCTTTCCAACCATGTACATTACAGATCACGGTGCCCCGAATGATTACGGGTTGGATAAAACTATGACCTACGGACGTAATAGTGGCTTCACCTATAGTGATCCGTTCCTGAAGCAATGGCATAAGCCGATCAAAGGTGTCCTGAGTAAGGATCCTGTTTCAGGGAAGCCGCTGGCAAAGCCGATGACGGTCTATGTTTATCAGCCGGGTTCCCCTTTCCCGAGTACCATTGTGCATCCGCGTGTACTGGCTGGTGCAGGTGTCATTGCCCTGAGTACGGGTAAGGGGAAGATCACGCAGGCGAATGATTCCAAAGGTGCGGTGTTTACCCTGGATAGTGGTGTGTATAAGGGTAAGGAGTTGCCCTATATCGACGATTTGACCGCGACCCGTCACTGGACGCCAGCCGAGGTGTTGGCGGCCATACCCGATTCCCAGCAGTCACATGCAGCTGCGGGACGTACTATTTTTGAGCGTGAGGGTTGCTGGTGGTGTCATACCCTTCTGCCGGAAGAGACCCAGGATTGGGAAACCTTTGGCCGTCCGCCACTGGTGGGGGATCTGAATGGCCAGTCGCCGACTACGTTCGGTTCTGATCGCAAGGCACCCGACCTGCTGCATGTGGGTAGCCGTAATTCATCGCGTGAGTGGATTACCATGCACTTGTTTAATCCTCGTCTGGTGCAGCCACATTCCATTATGCCGAGATTCGACTACCTGTGGGGTACAAAGGATGCCAATGGTAAAACGATTAATTTTACCAAGTGGAGGAAGGACTATCTGGCGTATGCCGCTGGTAAGGACATTTATCCGCCCGAGGTTCCTGCTCCGGCAAAGAACAGCGAAGCGAGACGTTTGATCGACTTTCTGCTCGATCTGAAATAAGGGAGGAAATAACAAATGGGATTAAGACTGGATCGACCATTATATACGGTCACAACGCATGAGGAAAATCTGAAGGCCGAAGATATCTGGGAAAACGAGAGCTTGGGCGGTATCAAGGAAAACAATAATCCGGTGCCTGCGCCGATTGCGGTTTTGCTTATTATTATCGTCGCGACGGCTTTTCTGCTGACCTTTCCGTTGTGGGGTCAGAGGCCTACAGCGGCCCTGTATTCGGACTATGTGGACTTGTTGAACGCTCCCGAAGTACAGCAGGTATTGAACAGCAAGGATCTGTCGGCTAACCAGGCGGATGTTCAGAGTATGAAGTTGATTGAAGACCGCTTGAGCCATTTTTCATCGCCGTATGCTTTCCAGCGCAAGCAACATCTCATGACTATGAATCATCTGCGCTATGTGGCTCCCCAGATCAGGAAGCTGCGCGCCTCTGGTGCAGATATGGAGCAGTATTCCATCATAGGACCCGATGTCATTAGGCAGAACTTCTTTCGTATCGTGAATGGCAAGATCGTGGCTAAACAGCCGTGGTGGGATGCCGGTTATACTATTGATGTCTTCTATGTTATCTACTTCTTCAGTGTGGTGTTTTTCCTGATCAAGGGTCTTCCTCCAACATCGTGGGAGCCGGATCACAGTAAGGCGCATTGATTCTGTTAATAACATGGACGTTAACTTAAGGAGGATTTATGATTGATTTGGATAGGCCAACATTGTGCGTATTTGGGGTTATTATGATTGCTTTTTGGGCTCCTTACCTTTATGGGTTCTTTCTTGACAAGTTCAAGAAAGGTTCTCCGGACCCAAGACGGCGCACGTTCTAGAGGTTTTGGAGAAAGGCTACTTCATACGCGTCATGTCATCTTAGCATGACGAAAAAGGAAGCAAATGCGGCACCCTTTTGGGGTGTCGCATTTTTTTGACTGGTTCTACTTTCTCTAGGGGGCTGCCGGGCTTATGGGTATTGTAGCGAGAAGGTGGGGAAGCGAGGCCAAAACGGTATGATTTTGAGGCGCTGAGTTGTAACTATGTGACGAAAAGTCAGGATATTTTGGGCCGCTTTCCTGTCGCCCAGTAGATTTTCCATAAGTCCGAGAGGCTTTAGTATTCACGCACGATAAAGCCGTGGAAGACCTGTCCTGTTATGGCGGTTTGTCAGGTTACGAGCCGCCGCAAGGAAGAAGGGTAGGGCTAGCTGCCGTTGGACTGATTGGTAACTTATTGGTGCGGACCTCAAGCCTTAGAATTGATGCGCCCAAGGAAATGTGTGCAGAATCAGTATGGAAGACGATACAGCTTAAAAGGGGTCAGGCCGGAAGTACGGTAACAGTAACAGGACTATCCGCCGGCGTTGGAGCTAAAATAAAACCTGAAAGGAGACCCATAAAAAAACGCACCACAAGGTGCGTTTTAGGTATTTCTGAAATGGGCAATTCTTACTATGAGCGGGGCTCGCTGCTACAGAGAAGCCACAGCCAGATCAGCTGCTGGCAGGAAGCCTTTAAACCCTGTCACTTGTCAAACCTGGGGTCCAGTTCTTCCATGCGCTTGATAGCTGGTGACGCGCAGAAATATGCCAACACTACGCCAGAGTAAAAGATAGCTGCCGCAATTAAAAAGGTTGTAAACTGTGAATTGAGATTCATTAAGATCCTCCCTTGAAAATTATACAACCGCAGCAGTTTAGTGCTATGAGAAGGTAAAGGCAAATGATTTTTTTGCACGGGGTAATTCGGGGGTAGTAAAAATCGTATGCGTTGCTATAATTTGCAGCCGCTAAAAATCTGAACACGATACTATCCATATCAGAAATGATACTATATCAAATGTAAACAGCAATGAAGATTGGAGGCACGTATGATTTATGCGATAACGCGACGTCTTGCTATGATTCCAGGCCTTGCTGCCATGCTTGTTTTATCTATATTTGCCTTGCCAGACATAGCATTGGCCTATGGTATTGACGATTTGGTTGGAGATAAATGGCGTATTGGAACCTTCGTGTTCCTTCTTTTTGGCATGGCTTTGTATGCATTCTTTGTCGTCCTGTATATGCGCAGTGCTCATGGCACACTCAAGAAAGGTGAATTTTGGCTCCTAGGTAGTATCCTTGGTGGCGTATTACTGGGATTTATTGTGTCGTTCGTGCAATTTATTGATGGTATCCTGTTGTAACTTTGCTGAAGTCACTTGCGGGATTTGGATAGTGGAATTATTCTTGGTGCCATGCTTGGTGTTGGCTAACTTAACGGGTTGTTGAAGGAGAGTGTCAATGGGACATATTGATCAATATTTAAATAATCTTGGCGAGGGCTGGACCATCTATATATGGCTCGTTTCAGGCGTCCTCATCGTCATAGCCGCGATTATCGGAGTTGTCTGGGCCGCGAGAAATGGGCAGTTTGATGAGGATATTAAGTACCTGGTATTCACCGAAGGTGATAAGGAGCGTATGGAGCCCGAGGAGTACAAAAAGAGCCGCGAGGTATTGGCATATCAAATGAGGCTGCGCGAAGAATTCCTTGAGAAGGAACGCCAGAAGGAACGCCAGAAAGAACTCAGGCGCTCCTGACTCGTGGCGCTTCGCCGTGGAGAGAAAGGAATCTATATCCTGATTTCTGCTGTAGTTATTGGGTTTGGCATTAGTAATTATATTGAGCTCCAACGCCACCCTGTGAGCAAGGATCCGGGTGTCCCCTTTTATACTACGGCCAGCCATAAGCTCGAATTTGCGGCGACGGGCCTTATTCGAAGAGAGAGTTGTCGCGATTGCCATACTCTGTGGGCCGTCCGTAACGTGATACAGCATGTTCCATCGCCACCCCTGGATGGGATGGGTTCGCTGCATACGGAAGCGTGGCTCTACCGCTACTTTAGTGCCAAAGATCCCCAGTCCATCGTGCCTTCCCGATTGAGAGCGAAATACCGGATGCCGTCGTATTCGACGCTCCCGGAGAAGGATCGTCGTTTGCTGGCGCGGTATATAGCGAGCCTCAAGGTGAAGAAGTGGTATCTCAAGGAAGTGAGGAAAACTGAATATGAAAAACTCACGGGGCGTTCCATGGTTGACATGGGAAGGCGTTCTCCAAGGTAGCATGGCACTTGGTGCCGCTGCGTTGATCGATCATTTTGGCCTGAGGTTACTGGGTATACGTATCGAGATTTTTACCGGTATTCAGTATTTCGATCTCACCTGGTTTGTAGCACTTTTCCTTTTACCTCTTGTCGGTGGGGCTACCGTTTCCCTGATTTATGGGTTACACGGGAAGATACTGGCCTACTTCCCTCCCCTCCCGGTCATGGGTCTTGATTATTACTCTTCCCTGCATGCAGCCCATTTACCTTCCGGAGGACAGTTAATGCCACTCGGATGGTGGGGTTTCTTTGTGATCATATCTATTGAATCCTCGGCCATTGGTGGCGTGGTGGGCGAGATTATGAATAAACGGGTTTACGGCAGGGATCGCCCCGCACCAAGGAGTAAATCATGAGCGCTCAAAAAACAAAAATAATTGGTTTTCAAAAGGATACATCACCGCTGGCGCGGAAAAGGCGGCGGCACCTGTTGATGGCCACCCTAACAACCTGCGTTGCGGGTGCTTTTCTGGCCGGTGCGGTTCATACCCTTTGGCTTGCAGCGGGAAGGATCGATCAGATGCAGCATCATGCGTCCTATGATGCGGCTAATCCATCGGAAGTGGCTAGGCATGTACAGGCGGCAGGCGAATTTTTCGACGCTACGACCCGTAACACAGGCGTTGCCAGCTATACGCTGGCGGGTTCCGAATCGTTATTACACGATGCCGTGTGGCAGCGTCTGGCACAAGAGGTGTCTGTTCCCGCAGGAGCCTTCATTATGGGTACGGACAGGGTACAAAGTGATGAGCAGGACGGACCTCGCCATATGGCGAGTACGGATGCCTTCAAAATTGATAAATTTCCGGTGACCAATGCGCAGTATGCCATGTTTGCAGTGGAGACTGCACACAAGGTGCCGTCTTCCTGGAGGGATGGTGTGATACCCAAGGGTTTCAAGCTTCACCCTGTGGTCATGGTCACGTGGCAGGATGCCGCCGATTATTGTACATGGCACGATCAGCGTTTGCCCACCGAGGCGGAGTGGGAGAAGGCGGCGCGTGGTACGGATGGTCGTCGCTGGCCATGGGGAAACCACATGGATTCCGCGAAGCTGAATACCTACAATACTCGCGGGAATACCACATCGGTGTTCGCATATATGGCTGGCGCAAGCCCTTACGGTGCGGTGGACATGGCAGGCAATGTTGAGGAGTGGACGGCGGATGATTTCAAACCCTATAAGGGCAGCCAGGCGCCAGCATCCATGTTTCTGGTTGAGCAAAAAGGCGGCGCGCATGGTGCGGCCGCAAGCTACAAGCCAATCAGAGGTGGATCATGGAAGAGTGATCCATTTTCAACATCCACTTACCATCGAGGGTACGCGCTGTACGGCGATGCAGCGGATTTTATCGGTTTCCGCTGTGCCAGTTCGAACAGCCCGAAAAAAAGCAAGGGGAATAAGCATGCGTGACATCATCATTGATTCAAAGGTATTCAAGCCGCTGCTGGGGATAACTATTGCCGTTTTGGTATTTATATTCATGCCAACGCATGCTATGGCTGGCATATTGGGCGAATACAGCTTTCTGCATGTGACGTTCAACTCCGTGCGGCATCTGTTTATCTTTATCTTCATACTGGTGATGATCCCGTTTGTTCTGATTATCGTTCTCTCATGGCGGTTCCGCAACATCAAGGAAGACGAAATATCCGGCGAAATTGGAAAGATCCCGCCGCGCAAAAAGAAGGAGTAGCCTTGTCATGCGTGTGTTACGCTTGTTATTCATCGTTTTCGTTGCATGGTGTGGCCTGCTCGTTTGCCCTGGGGCGGAAGCCCATGCCATAACCGCACAAAATTCTGTAGCAGCTGCCGTTACCGGGTCCAAAGCCCAGCCTGCGGCGAGCGGTACGAGTGCGGATATTATGGCCATCCAGACCTTCAACAAGCGGCGTTATGACGAGTTGGGCCTTTTGAAGGTGGAGGCGCAAAGAAAACACAAGATTTTATTTATTATGGGTGTTTGTTTGTTGCTCGGTATTTTCACTACGACCGGGCTTGGTCTGGCTATGGCGCTGGGAGACAAGCCTGTGTTCATGTGGCACATGGCGGCAGCCGGTATCACGGTTACGCTGGCTATCGCGCACGCTGTGACTTCAATGATATGGTTTTTTCCTTTTTGATAAGCCAGAACAGGGGAAGGTAAAGTGGCGTACGAATTAGGGTCTGGCTCGCCCATGGAGGCGCCGGGGATGCGCTCCACTTCGTATATACTGTTACTTCTTTATGGCATCTCCGGCCTGACTGCGCTGGCTTACGAGGTGCTGTGGATGCGGCTCGTTTCCACCCTGAGTGGCACCAGTAACTTCGGCATGGTTGTGACGCTGGTGGCATTTATGGCAGGTCTCGGACTGGGCGGCTATCTGGGTGCAAAACTGCGTTTGCGGTTCGACGCTGCGCTGATGTTGTTTGCTGCCGTAGAGATTGGCGTGGCCATCGCATCCATACTGATGCCGGATGCCGTTTCTCTGCTGGAGCACGGATTCGAAGCCATGGCGGCCAGCATGGGTGCAGATGGCTGGCGAAGCTTCCACCTGCTGGCTTGCGTATTGCTGCTAACCATTCCGGCGACAGCGCTGGGTCTCACCTTCCCTGCAATGTTGCGCTTGTTGGGGGGGGACGGGGTCGGCGTGGCCCGTATCTATGGTTACAACACCTTGGGAGGGGTCATTGGCGCGCTGGCACCATTGGTCTTGTTGCCATGGCTGGGTTGGGCGTTTTCGCTACGGCTAATATCCGGCGTGGGGCTGATGACAGGCTTTGCCGCGCTGGCACTCGTATGGATAGTCCGGCGAACAGGGTCGCAGGGGGAGGGGTCCGAATCGCGTAGTACAGGCCAGATGGTGGGCAACATAGTTGGCGATCCGGGTTCCATCTCTGCCACTGCCTCCATGAAAGATTTCCGGGAAGCAGAATCTTTTGCCAGACCTTTGTGGGGAGAGTTGGCGGCTTATGCCGGTATTGGTGCGGCAGCGCTCATGCTGGAGGTGGGGTGGACACGCCTGTACAGCGTGGTGTTCATGCGCACAGAGTATGTGTTGGGTATTATCCTCGCCGTGATGTTGCTCGGTATTGCATTGGGGAGCTTGCTTTCCCGGCGTGTGGGTCCTGATGTCGTCCGCATTCTGCCGCCATTGTCCGCATTGTCCGCATTGTTGCCTCTGGCGCTGCTGCCTAGCGTTTCTGCGTGGATGGAAGCATCCAGTTTCAACAGCCTTCTTCAGTCCATGGTGGCTCAGGGCGCGGTGATGCTGGGGTTGACTCTGTTGGCGACCGTGGCGCTGGGAGCATGGCTTCCATTGATTGCAAGGCGACAGGAAAGCGAACGTTCTGCGGCATGGTTGTACG
Organism: uncultured Zetaproteobacteria bacterium; assembly: GCA_964624255.1. Lineage (GTDB taxonomy): Bacteria > Pseudomonadota > Zetaproteobacteria > Mariprofundales > Mariprofundaceae > JAUZQZ01. The sequence goes on along the minus strand of CAZUWV010000009.1, from coordinate 15,176 downwards.
CGGCGAACAGTTTGGGTGCAGCCATGGGTGCAGGTGTGGCGGGGTGGGTATTGACGCCCCTGTTCGGTAGTACCGCGACGGTGGTCGTGGCATCGGGATTGCTGTTATTGTGCGGTATGTACTGGATGGTTGGTCGCGTCCGTATTCTCTCCCTGTTGATTATACCGCTGATGGCATGGCTGTGGCCGATGCCACCCGTTTCGCAGCTCTTGCCCCGGCACTACGGAGATGCGCACACGTTATTTCATTATGAAGATGCCGTATCCATGACGAATGTAATGGCCAGGCCCGATGGTACCCGTATCCTTCTCAACGATCTGCAGCGCATTGATGCGTCGAGCGACCCGACGGCTATTGCAGTCCAACGTAATCAGGGGCGTCTGGCGATGTTGTTGCGTCCCGATGCCGGCCGCATCCTTTTTTTGGGTCTGGGAACCGGTATTACGGCATCTCCCGCACACCACATTCCCGGATTGAAGGCGGTTGCCGTGGAGTTATCCGAGGGAGCGATACGCGCCGCCGATAGATGGTTCGCACCGTTTAATGATGATGCATCCGCGTGGCTGGATATTCATCACGATGATGCTCGCCGTTTTTTAATGGCGGACCCTCATGCCTACGATGTCATTGTGGGCGATTTGTTCCACCCCGACATGGCCGGGCGCGGCTTGTTACTGTCCGTCCAGCAGTTTGAGCGAGTTCGATCCCGGCTGGCTACTCCTGGCGTTTATGTACAATGGCTGGCGTTAAATCAGTTTGATTTGGGCAGCCTGAAGATTGTGCTGGCGACTTTTCGTAAAGTGTTCCCGAACAATAGCTTGTTTCTGGACGCCTTTCATCTGGCCATGGTGGGGTTTCGCGGTACGCGGCCCGATGCGGAATCAATCAAGGTTTGGGCGAATGCGCACAGTCGTACGCTGACGGGTGGGGAGGGATGGCAGACCTGGCTGGGCCGCGATCTCGGACCGATCCCTGCGTCCAGCGCGCCGGTGCAGGATGAGTGGTGGCCAGTGGTGGAGTTTCGTTTGGCGCGCGCGCGCGTGGAAGGGCATATGGATATTGCGCGTATTCTGGGATGGCTGCTGCGAATACGGCCGCGCCCTGAAGTGCTGATTAAACGCTGGCATGTGGACAAGGCCGATGCCGGTGGTGTGATGCGGGCTGTATTGTCCACGGATGCCATGATGCATGCATGGCAGGGGATGTTTTCGGGGCGGTCACACAACGTGTCCGGGTTTATGCGGTTGGCCTATCAGGCCAATCCGCGCGGCCGCTGGGCGGGGTTTGCCATCGCCGATGCTTTGGCCGGGCAGTTACGCCGTGCAAACCCGCGAGGCGCGAGCCTCCTCTCACGGCGTGAAAAGAAAGCATGGCAACGTATCCTGGATATCCGCCCCGACCATGTCATGGCTTTACGCATGCTTTGGCGGATAGCGAAAAAAGAGGGTGATGACAAGCAGGCAGCAAATTTATTGCAACGCTTGAGGCGGCTCATCCCGCTCGATCCTGAGGTGTTGGCCGCTGATGGAAGGGTTCATCATGATGCAGATTAGTTCAGGGGCGAGAGCCGATCGCCGCTCACGAGTGTTGCGATTGGCTCGGAAACTCTATTTTTTCTTTGTACCCTGGTACCCTTGCGCTTCAATCCCGTCTGTTGCGGCGGTACCGCCAGCTCGGGAGATGTGGAGCTATATGAGATGAATACCAGAGCTGCCGCTGCCAGTAAAACGCCGCCCTCGCAGGCGCGGCGGCGGTATTTGCATGTGCTGCGCCGGGCATCGCAATTAGGTTTTCTGTCGCTGGTCATTCTGGCGCCGATACTGGGGCTGTTTCGTATTGATATTCTGGCAGGGTCCTTTGTGATAGGATCATATCAGATATGGTTTGCCGATTTTTCCATTATTTTCGGAGCATGGCTCCTCATGGCTGGCCTGCTGGTATTAAGTTATTCGTGGCTGGGTGCAGTGTTTTGCGGCTGGGTCTGTCCGCAGGGATTGTTGTCTGAATTAGGGTCGGGCTGGATGCATCGTTTTCTTGGCCGTCGGGCTGATCTTTCCGTAGACGGCAGCGGCGTGACCGTGGCTTTGCGCAAGAAGAAATGGGCTAACTGGTTCTTTCTCGGTTCTATCTTCGTGGCGGCCGCCATGCTGTTTGCCATGATTCCTATCATCTATTTCTATCCGCCATTGGTCGTGTGGCATTTTATTACATTCCAGCGCGATGTTGGTATGCCATTATCCATGTACTGGATATATTTTGTATTCTTTGTGGTGATGCTACTGGATATTGCCTGTATCCGTCATTTAATGTGCCAAAATTTTTGTATTTACCGGATATGGCAGCACTCTTTCAAGACATCGGAAACGATGCGTATCGGTTATGATGCAGCGCGCTCCGATGAATGCACCAAATGCGGGTATTGCGCCAATGCCTGCGCCGTGGACCTGGACCCGAAACATACCGAGGTTTATTCGGGGTGTACGGCGTGCGGTGAATGTATTGTGGCTTGCGACCGTCTGCATGAAGGGAAGGGGGAAGTGGGTCTGCTCTCTTTCCTTTTCCCACCCAAGGATGAGTCGCCAGGGCATATGGCGACCATGTCGGGGAGATTTCTTGGCGTGTTGCCATTCTTGCTGGCTGGTACCCTCCTGTTGGGTTTTGGTATCAAGACATACAGCCCGTATGAAGTCAGCGTGGGGAATATCGGTGCGCTTCATACCAGTTTGAATGATTATGTGGTACACCTGTCCAACAAGCGGTACCGCGCCGCGAATGTACGTATCACGGTGCATGGGCTGGCTCCGGATCAGTACCGGCTGGACCGACACACGGTCCATTTTGATTCGGCGGGAAGGCGTAACATCGGCCTGCATATGAAGGAAAAGGAGATTTCGCACGGGATGCATCGCTTTGTCGTCCACCTGGAGAGCAGTGATGGTTGGCATAGTGACTTTCCTGTACAATACTACCGCGTAGGAGATGTGCCATGAGTGAAAAAAAGGAATCTGCGAATCGCTCTTCGTATGAGAAAGAGGGCGTCAGGCGCATGGAGGAGCATTTTGGCTATGCAAGCGACGAGGAGCGGCGGCGCAAGCGGGGCCTGGAAGACTGGGAAATGGTGGACAGCATCCCGACATCACAAAAGCCGATTCCAAGATGGTTTATTGCGGTGATTGTAGGTATTACTTTCGTGTCCATCAGTCTGAGCTTTCCGTTCTTCGGACGGCGGGCTTTTTCCATATTTAACTGGTCGTACTGGGGCGTAGGCGTTATTGGCGCCGTAGTGTGGATTGTCGTGGGCAGTTTCTTTATCTATTTCATGACCCGCATGTATGGTAGCGAGACTGGCGGACGTCTGGATAACGATCCGGAGCATCATCCAGATAGCGATGGTGATGAATGAGGGCGATGGAAATAGGCTATATTGCACCGCTGTGTCTGGCGCTGGCATTGGCAGCATGCGACAATGATCCTCGGAATTTATCGGTTCACGCTGTACAGGCCAGGCAGCAAATCGCAGGTTCCGGCCCGCTGCAGCCCTGGTGTGCGCAATGCCATGCGCCACCCTCACCGCTTATGCATAAACGGGGTGGATGGCCCGCTGTCGTGATGAGGATGGATCATCACCGCCTGGATGCCAGAATGCCGCCTGTCCCAGATGATGCGCACAAAAAAATAGTGGCGTGGCTGCAAAAGCATGCGCGATCTTAATGTGTATGATTCATGAAGCACATGTATTCAAGGAGAAAAAAATAGCTGACGGAAAACGGTTTTTTGCGCTTGGTGCGGCGATGGTGGTAGCCATCGCTTTGTTGTCGGCGTGTAGCGGGAATAATGGGGCATTCTTCCAGAAACGGCATTGGGATTCAGTCGATATTGCACTGGAGACCCGCCCCCACCCGATCCGGGCGGGGCATAATGAATTCCTGCTGCATTTGTATGGGCCGCCGGGACACCGTCTGCCGGAGGGTATAGTCGTGCGCTATCGCCTGCACCCTCAGGACGCATGGATCGAGGCCATGCCCGATGGTATGAGCGATGTGTTCCGGCGCGCGCTGACTGTCCGCGATCCGAAGCATGCAAAGTTGTATGTACATTTGCGTTTCCATGGCAAGGAGACACAGATGGTATTTAATTTATCAAATAATCGAGTCAGGAGTAAGCCATGAGACGAGTAGGAATGGCGGTGTTTCTTATCATGTTGGGGGCATGTTCAGCGGCACCTCGAAATGAGGTTAAAGCATCCGTATTGGTGAATAAACTTTATACTGCGTTGCAACATCAGCGCTGGAACGAGGCGATTTCATTGTATGGGAGAAAGTTTTACGAAGGCCATTCGCGTAGTGAGTGGCTGGCAAAACTGAAGTCTATCCAGAAAGAACTGGGACCGATGCAGGGGCGGACCCTGATCTTCAAACGTAAGGACCCCCGGTTCCATTACGATGTGTATATGTTTTCCTGGCATGTGAAGTACGCGCATGGCGAAAGCCATGATATTATTACCCTGTTCCAGGATGTGAACGGCGGGAAATTAATGATAGTGGGGCATACGATCAAGATTCACAGCGATACCTGAGGTTTGTTTATGCGAGTGCCATCCCTGATAAGCGTTATCGTGATGACTATTTTGCTGTGCATACCGATGGCGGCGCACGCCGCTGATGCCGCGCGCGGTGCCGTGATAGCGCGTGTTCGCTGTATGCCTTGCCACTTTCTGAATCGCACGGAGAAGAAGCTTGGTCCGGGGTTGCTTGGTATTTATGGGCGAGCTCCAACGATTTCTGGTGTCCCGTTCGCGCGTTGGGATGCACACGCGCTGAATATATGGTTGTCTGGTCCGCGGCGGGTTAAACTCAATACAACCATGCTCCTGCCGCCGCTTCAGGCGCGGGACCGTGCCGATGTTATCGCCTGGCTGCGCGAAAAAGACGCACGGCATGCGCGACCAGCGAAGGGGGGCAAAGGAGATAAGTAGTTATGGGTGGGCGAACTGTTCAACTAGCCTGTATTATTCACAAATACTGCCGCGCCCTTGCTGGTTCCTTTGTCCGCACCGAATCCCTCGTCGGTTGTCCGTATGCACGGCTATGGTCTCCTTCCTTGGAAGTCCGCCAGCGAACAAAGGTCCGGCGCAATCATCGCGGCGATTCATGAATAATGCAGAGCCTCTTGCAAAACTCTGGGAAGCTGATCGCCGCTCATGGGTTTTGCAAGAGGCTCGCAGGCTAGGATTTGGCTTTTCGGGCCTTCTTCTCCTCGAGTTTTTTCAGACCAACGCTTATTTTCTTGCTCGGTATCCAGTGTCGAAACAGCATGATTTTACTACCATTTCTCTCCTCGGCGCATATCGGACAAGTCAGATATGCGAGATATATTTCCAGTGGTTTACGGCCCGAGTGGATGAGGCGACCCTGCATATTGCGTAGCAGAGGGCGCATGCCGCCGATGTCGCCATGGTGCAAAGCGACGCGCAAACGGAACGGATTAGACAGGCGGTGAACGCGGCGGGCCGGACAGTCCTCATCCTCCAGCAACCGCAACAGGCCTCCCCGGAATGCAGCGGATCGGGTGAGGACGAACCCCGGCCATGTCTCTCTGAGATTCAGCGTGGCAAGATTATCGGCCTGCCGTTGACGGTAGAGGTCGAAGGCGATGGGCAGGTGCATGAACATAGGTGCGGGCTGCTCATGTACCGTGCGCCCGCCCAAATTAATATCCTCGTCGTCCCAGTCTGGATATTCGCCGGGACAGCCGCAGGGGAGCATCATATCTTCGGTGGCCTGTCTTTCCTCACTGATAACAGGACATTGGCCAGATAAATCCAGAACCCGATAGCTAAGACACTCGATGCAATGGAGATTAGTGGACCATAAAAGCGGTGGACGGCGGGGACGGCGGCGGGGTTATGCAGCCAGAGATAGCCTTCCCATCCGCCGAAGAACAGCAACAACAGATAAAAACTGCTAACGCCTATGACGGTCCACCAAAATGAATATTCGGCCAGACGGCGCGAGTAAAGAGGTTTGCCGGTAATCATTGGTAACATGTAGTAGGTGACGGCCATACCTAGCAATGTTAAGCCGCCAATCAGATTGATGTGGGCATGCGCCAGGGGGTCAATCATATGTCCCGGCCCGCCATAAGGGCTGCCGATAGAGTCCAGCCATGCACGCACAGGCGGAAGGACCTGAAGAAGCCCGTGCAGGGTGCCGATGAAAAAGGCGACGGCGGATGTGACCAGAAATTTTATGAGGTAACGATGCTCCGATGGCATGTCCGATGGCATGTCGGCAGACTAACTGGCGGGCAGGCGGATGCAAGCGGGAATTGGTTCACGCCCGCCCTTTGCGCCAAGCCGTATGCGGCTTGGCGCAAAGGGCGTAACCATCGTGGTACGCGTCGCGTGTAAGTCGGATGTCGGGTTAAAGTCCATATTTGGTATGCATTCGTACCCAATGCCGGTTCCCGGATGAAGGGAAGGGCTTGCCTGGCGCGACCAGAAGAAGGAGGCTTCCGGCTTTTCTGCGGACATACTATTCAAAAATGGCGCGATGGCTGGAGGGACTGCATGTTTGAATCCAAGTTATTTCTTATTTCCTCGTTTAGCATGCTGGTCATGTTGGTTGCGTTTTGGTGGCCTCGACCCCGCATCTGGCATGTGAGTGTGATGGCTGCGTGCATGCTTTATGACTTCTGTATTCCGTTCTATCTCTATAACGCGCGCAACTGGCCGCATCTTTTGATCGATAAAGGCGAGATTCTTGATTATCTCGTATGGATGCATGTGTTCTTCGATATTCTATTGTTTGTGTTGTATGTGATGCAGATACGCGCAGGCATTCGCTTGTGGCAAGGGTCGAGGGAAGAACGCATACCGCATGCGCAACAGGCTAAATTAATTCTGGCTGTGCGGATACTGGTTATCATAAGCGGTGGTATGCTTGCGCCGTAGGTAGGGCTGCTCCGGCCAGTCATGAACGGGGTTCATGTCCTTTTGCGGCTTGCGCGGCCACGCTCGCAGCTTCATCCAGATCGGCGGCCCAGCGAATTTTCAGCCCGGCATCCTTCACAATCCTTTGTCCTTCCTCCTCATTGGTACCAACCAGCCGCATCACCACCGGCACCTTCATTGGATGGGTTTTTATTGCCTCAATGAGGCCATTGGAAATAATATCGCAACGAACAATGCCGCCAAAAATATTCACCAGTACCGCCTTCACATGCGTATCGGAAAACAATAGTTTGAATGCCTCGGTTACTGCCTCCACCGTTACGCCACCGCCGACATCGAGAAAGTTGGCGGGTTTCTCGCCTTTGAGCTGAATGATATCCATGGTGGCCATGGCCAGCCCGGCACCATTGACCATGCAGCCAATCGTGCCGTCAAGAACAATATAATTCAGTCCGAACTGGGCGGCTTCAGTCTCCCGCGCATCCTCCTCATCGGCATCGCGCATGGCTGTAGCTTGCGGCTGGCGATAAAGTGCATTATCGTCAAAGGCCATCTTGGCGTCGAGCGCCACCAAATCGCCAGATGTTGTTTGCACCAGCGGGTTCAGCTCCAGCAGACTGCAATCGCATTCGACAAATGTTCGGTACAGCCCCTCCGCCAGCCTCCGGAAATGGGTTGCCGCCTTACCCGATAAGCCGAGCATTTCCGCCATGGCGGCACAATCGGCATCGGTAAGTCCCTGATCCGTCGCAATAGGCCGGGCCAAAATCTTTTCAGGCGCTTGAAGCGCTACATCTTCGATGTCCATGCCTCCGGCAAGGCTGACCACAAAGGAAATGGCTTCCGATTCGCGATCCACAAGCAGCGAAAGATAATACTCACTGGCAATATCGATCCCTTCCTCGATATAAATCTTGCGAACCTCTTTACCGGCATTTCCGGTCTGCCTGGTCACTAACACCGAGCCCAATAAATCCGCCGCTGCCTGCTCCACCTCATCGGCGGATTTGCACACGCGCACCCCTCCGGCCTTGCCACGCCCTCCGGCATGGATCTGTGCCTTGACCACCCATACTGATCCACCCAGTTCATCAGCCGCAGCAACGGCACATTCGGGTGATGTTGCCAAAACACCACAGGGCGTTGGCACGCCGAAAGACCGCAGTATTTTCTTGGCCTGATATTCATGGATATTCAAATCATAGTCTCCTGATGTGTGGTGCAAGCCATTGACTCTCGCGCCCGTTCATGGGCGCTTTGGTAACTTCGCAAGAAGTCATCACGACTCATGCGGGTTAAAAATACCCAAAGGCATCCACGGTTTTCACCAGTTTAATCACAGCCTCCATGGAGCGATGCAGGGCTTCTGCTTCTCCTTCGGACAAATCCAGTTCAATCACGGCCTCTACGCCGCTACCACCAAGTTTGCATGGCACACCCAGATAATAGCCATCCACGCCATATTCGCCCTCCAGATAAGCGGCACACGGAAGGATGCGTTTTTTATCCTTCAGGATAGCTTCCGCCATTTCTACCACGGCGGCGCCCGGTGCATAGAAAGCGGAGCCTGTTTTCAGATAGGCGACAATCTCCGCGCCGCCATTGGCTGTGCGCTCACAAATGGCATCCACCCGCTTTTTTTCGAGCATTTCTGTGATCGGGATACCCGCCACCGTGGAATACCGTGGCAGCGGCACCATCGTATCGCCATGTCCACCCAGCACGAAGGCATTGACATCCTCAATCGACACATCCAGTTCATCGGCAATGAATGCCCGCATCCTGGCTGAATCAAGCACACCCGCCATACCGATCACGCGCTGTTTGGGAAAACCGGAAACCTTCAGTGCCGTATACACCATGGCATCCAGCGGATTGGTCACCACCAGGATCACACAATCGGGTGAATGCCTGACAATATTTCTGGTCACTTCGGACACAATCTTTACATTGGTGGATAATAAATCATCCCGGCTCATGCCCGGCTTGCGCGCAATGCCAGCGGTAATAATCACCAGGTCGGAATTTACGGTATCGGCATAATTCTGAGTGCCATGGACAACAGCATTATAGCCCTGAATGGGCGATGCCTCGTACATATCCAGTGCTTTTCCCTGCGGTACACCATCGACCACATCAATCAGGACGATATTGGCCAGCTCTTTTTGGGCGGCCAGAAACGCAGCCGTCGCGCCTACATGGCCCGCGCCTACAACAGTCACTTTTTTTCGATGAAACGTAGCCTTGCTCTCATCCCTGGTTTCCGACCAGCGCATAGCAGCCTCCCGAATTCTTCAATACCATGAACATAGTCTTGCCAAGTACCTTTGTCGAACGGAACAATGCGCCATGTCTGATCTGAATATTCATCCCGTTGTGACCGGAGTATGCAGGGTCCTTGAGCGTGTCGGTGGCCGCGCATGGCTGGTCGGTGGCTCGGTGCGTGATTTGCTGCTTGGGCGGACACCGGAGGATTCGGATATCGAGGTTTATGGCCTGGATGCCGGTTATTTACGCCATACGCTTGATGGAATAGGAAAAACTGAATTCGTCGGGCAACAATTTGGCGTGTTCAAGTTATGGAAAGGTGGCCTCTGTATCGACATCTCTCTGCCACGCACTGAACAGAAAATCGGTACGGGGCACAAGGGTTTTACAGTGACTTCCGACCCTGCTCTGAACCCTGAAACAGCCAGCCTGCGGAGGGATTTCACCATCAATGCCATGATGTTCGACCCACTCACACATGAATTTCTCGACTTTCATCGCGGCCTTGCCGACCTGGAAAAGGGTATTTTACGGCATGTTTCCGCAGCCTTCGCGGAAGATCCGCTGCGCGTGCTGCGCGGCATGCAATTGGCCGCCCGCTACCGTCTGAAGCTGGCGAATGATACCGCAACCATGTGTCAAATGCTCTTGCCGGAGGCCGGGACACTGGCGAAGGAACGTATCTGGTGTGAATGGCGAAAATGGGCGCACGCCCCACACCCCTCGTTTGGCCTTGACCTGTTGAACCGAAGCGCCTGGTTGCCGTTGTACCCACCACTGGCAGCGCTCAAGGGTTGTCTCCAGGATCCCGCATGGCATCCCGAGGGCGATGTGTGGATACACACGAAACAGGTTGTTGATCGGGCCGCAAGCATCGCCAAACGGTATGCATGGCCGTATGAAACGCGGGAACACCTGCTCTTTGCCGCCTTGTGCCACGATATGGGAAAACCGAACACGACATTCACCCATGAGGCCCATCGAATTCGCTCTACAGGCCATAGCGAAGCAGGCGAAGAACCCACCCGCACATTCCTCACCGCCATCGGTGCGCCAAAACGCATATCACGTTATGTCATTCCATTGATACGGGAACACATGGTACATTTACACGGTCAGGCCACGCCGCGCGCCGTACGTCGGCTTAGCACAAGGCTGGAACCCGCATCCATTGAATGGTGGGAATCACTGGTCGAAGCCGACGCATCGGGGCGCGCACCCCATCCTCCGGCACGGCCAGCGCTGCCATGGCTCGAAAAAGCCCGGCAGACGGCAGTGGCGATCAATAAACCGGAACCGCTGGCAAGCGGTCACATGCTGCTCGCACTCGGCATGCAGCAAGGCCCGCAAATGGGTCGACTGCTGAAAGATGCCTATGAGGCTCAACTGGATGGCCGGTTTAATGATCCCTCGGATGCGGAATCGTGGTTGCGTATGAGGCTGCCAAAACGATGAATTCATGGAAAAGACCCGCATGACACTAACGCTTGAAAGCGCTACAGTAACAGCATCTTTGATGGAAAAGGGGAATCGGATGAAAATGAAAAGAATCGCCACCGCCGTCATGACCATTGCCGTCCTTGGCCTTGGCATCCAGCCTGCCATGGCCGAAGTGAACACCACTAAAATCTTCAAGAAGAGATGTGCCATGTGCCACAGTCTGGACAGGAAGAAGTTCGGCCCTCCGTTCATTCACATGAACACAGACCCGGAAGTGCTGAAAACCACCATTACCAATGGGCGCAAGAGCATGCCGAAGTTCGGTAGCAGGCTTTCATCTGCCGAAATTGATGCTATGGTCAGTTATATCCGGTCGATCCACGCCAAATGATTAGGGCAGGTCGGCAAAAGTGAACACCCGCGCAAGCGACACCATCACTCCGCAAACAACGGTTGCGGTAAACGAATTGTTCAACCTGGATCTGATTCACAAGTATGACAAGGCCGGGCCGCGTTACACATCCTATCCGACGGCGCCGATGTTCCATACGGGTATTGGTTCTACAGATTACGTCGCGAGTCTTGCGCGAGCAGCGGACAGGGATGCGCCCATTTCGCTGTACATGCATGTACCCTTTTGCGACACGGTTTGCTACTACTGTGGTTGCAACAAGGTGGTGACCAAACAGCGCCAACGTGCCGTTCCCTATGTTCAGCGCCTGCTGAAAGAAATCGACCTTTTGGCCGATAGCATCGGCGACAGGCGCACGGTTTCTCAGCTGCATTGGGGTGGTGGTACCCCCACATTTCTGGATGAGACGCAAATCCGCGAACTCATGTCGAAATTACATGAGCGCTTTCATTTCGCAACCGATGAAGACGGCGAATATGGCATCGAAATTGATCCACGTGAATGTAGGGGAGATACCGTCCGCATATTGCGCGATGCGGGGTTCAACCGCATGAGTATGGGGGTCCAGGATTTTGAGCCCGTCGTTCAGAAGGCCGTCAATCGCATCCAGAGCAAGGAAGAAACGCTGACAGTACTTGAAGAAGCGCGGGCACATGGTTTCCAGTCCATCAACATCGACCTGATGTATGGCCTGCCGCTGCAAACGGTAGAAACCTTCGACCGCACACTGGATACCATTATCGATTTCTCACCGGACCGGATCGCACTGTTTAACTATGCGCACTTACCCGGAATGTTTATGCCACAACGACGCATCCATGAGAGTGACCTCCCACCTCCATCTGAAAAATTGAATATCCTGAAGCTTTCCATTGATCGCCTGCTTGCGGCAGGGTATGTGTTTATCGGTATGGACCACTTTGCCAAACCGGACGATGAGCTAACCATTGCCCAGCGCGAAGGCAAGCTATATCGTAATTTCCAGGGTTATTCGACGCACGCCGATGCCGAAATGCTGGGCCTTGGCATCACCTCCATCGGCTATGTGGATGGTGCCTTTTACCAAAACGTAAAGATGCTGGATGAATACTACGATGTCGTGGATACCGGAACGTTCCCGGTGTTTCGCGGTTATCAGCTATCCGGCGAAGACCACCTGCGACGGCATGTAATTATGCGTCTGATGTGTGATTTCTCTCTGGATTTTCATGCTGTTGAAGAAGAGTTCAGTATTGATTTCCATGAACACTTTATGGTGGAACTCAGAGCGTTGGCTGATATGGTCGAAGATGGCCTGCTGGAATTGCGTGAGGATGGCCTAACCGTACAAGCTGCCGGGCGCCTGTTGATTCGCAACATTGCAATGGTTTTCGATGAATACCTGCGCGCCCGAAAGCAGGAGACCAATTTTTCAAAAGTCATTTAGCCAGGTTTGTTCCCCAGGAGAGGCGAGGCGCCTATTTTCCGAATGGCAGGATGCGGGAAAAAACAGGGTCGCCTCCGCGCGCATGCATGGTCGCCATCGTTATATGCCCCAAAAGGTAGAGCAGTAGCAACGGCGCGATAGATGCATGAATTTGTATCAACAATTCCGCCTGTTGGGAAACATGGCTACCGGGGCCTTGCCATAAGCTCCAAATGGCGGAGCCGGTCATTGCCATCATGGTCATAACAAGCAAGCCCAGCATTTCGAATACCAGAGACAAGGCGTTGCCGAGTTCCGGCAAGGGTTTCTTCCCCCATAATATCCAGGGGATATTGCGTGCAATCGCCAGGGCTTCACACCAATGCGGCAAGGAAAAAAGAACGAACAGTTGGCGCTTGCGAGGACGACCCCTGAGCAATAAAGCCCATATTAAATTGGCCAGCACGATTGCTGCTGCCACGATACCGCCTGTTCGGTGCGCTTGCATGAAAAATGGCCCCGGTTCGGTATCCTTGCGGTCTGGTCGGGGCATCCCTGCCACGGCGGACACGTGTCGCGCGGCGTGTATGCTGTTTTGTTCTCCGCTCTTGTCATGCGGGCCTGTCATCAACACAGTACAGCTCAGCTGAAAGATGACGCTTAGTACCAGTCCGGCATGTAAGCAGCGGGTGACTTGATGGTATCCTTGTGCGGTTTGGTCATTCATTTGAGGTATCCGTTCCTTTCCCTGTTTTTAGTTTTGGACGATAAAGGCAGCCACTTAGCCGGGTAAGACTGCCAGAGTTGAGATGTATCAGACAGATCTCTGGAGTAGTAAGCATATGAGGCATGTATATCTGGTTCGATATACCAAATCAAGTTGGAATTGCCCGGATATGGATGATTTCGATCGCCCACTAAATAAACGAGGTATACGCGACGCGCCAGAGATGGAAAGATATTTGGCGGTGCGGGAAATTGTGCCGAAAATTATCGCGACCAGCCCGGAAAAATGCGCGAGCGTAACCGCGATTTTGCTTGCCACCGCCATGCGGCTTCCATCCTCTAATGTTGTGGGAGATAGATGAATTTATGCCGCTTCCGTTTCCACTTTGATGACCGCCATTCAGGTGTGGGATGGTGCATGGGGATGCGTGATGAGTGTGGGGCGCAATCCTGGTATGGCTGATGTGGTTATTATGGTACTGACGGGTATGGAAATCGGCCATGTACCGACCTATACGGTCATGGAACTTGGTCTGGACGTAGCGAACTGCAGCGATATTACGCCGGGGTGTGGTATCTTGAGGTTCAAGGGTGAGCCAAAAGCCATTCGTGCAGCCTCCTCCTCATAGCCGCGAGAACCCGCAGGAAAAATCTACTATTTCCTTCGCTCTATAACCAGGCTGTTTCCCGCTTGTTTTTTTGCCTGATGCTTGAGTTCAACTATGGCTGCTGAAATATCGAGGCGCGACGTAAAGCGATGCCCGTGGCAAGGCAGGGCACCAACGGAAAGGCTGGAGAATGGAAATTTAAGGGTCTCTCCCGTGCGACTGAACGCACATATTCCTTCTGCCTTACGGTCCTGCTCATCATAAAGCCCGGGAGCGCTTCGTTCAAAATCATTCAGACAGCGCCGAATACTGTCCTCCCAGTCATTTCGACTGCTGATAAAGATAAAATCATCGCCACCAATGTGGCCGATAAAATCGTCGCACTCTTTGTATGTGTTGAGAAGTTTCGCGACCAGGCCAATCATAATATCACCGCGTTCATAGCCATAGTGGTCGTTAAATGCCTTAAAATTATCGAGATCAAAATAGCAGCATACGAATGGTCGGTTTTGGGCCAGACGTTCATCAAGCTCGTTTTCAATACTGATATTTCCCGGAAGTCCGGTAAGTGGGTTACATTGGCGCGCATATTTGACCTGATTCTGGGTAATTTTCTCCAGAAGCTCGCGAATTGAAGCTGTCCCCAAATAATCCGTACCATCGCAGACGATGATCGGCGTGTAGATCAGTTCGGAAGGACGGCTCATGGCTACTTCGCTGGCATAGGTAAGGAGATCATCGGTTTGCAGGACGATGGGTTGAGCATGCATTAATTTTGCGGCAGGTACCCGGTTATTCAAGCTATGTCCGAATGTTGTCGAAAATGCCTGCAAAACCGAGCCCCTTGTAAGCACTCCCACGACTTTGAAGTCATCAATAACAGGGATTGCCTGTAATACAGGATTGGTCTGGAATTGAGTTAAAACTTCTGCAGCCGGGGTGTCGGGCGAACATGCCGGTACAGCGTGAAGTGTTAGTGATTCGACCGAATTTCCCTCGGGCATTGCTGTGTTTATTAGTATTTCATTCGAAATTTTCGGTAAAATATCAGGGGTTGAAAGGCGAGGATGCTCTTCGGGCATGCCCAGTAAATAACCTTGGGCATAATGAACGCCCAGCTGATGCATCGCTTTTAGTTCGGTTGCAGTTTCGATACCTTCGGCAATAACCTTGCAGTTAATCCTGTTGGCCAAATCTACAATGAGTGCTACAAAGTCATAAGCTGTTTTATTGTGGTCAATCCTGGAAATAAAATATTTATCCAGCTTGATATATTCAGGCTCCAGTTCGGCCATGAGACGCAAGTTGGAGTAGCCAGCACTCAAATCGTCAAGGGCGATGGCAAACCCCATGTCCCGATAGTGT
>CAZUWV010000008.1:0-35398 GCA_964624255.1 uncultured Zetaproteobacteria bacterium | reverse complement strand
TGTCGTTCTCCGAATTGGAAGAGGGCTGTGGTTTGAAGGCGGAAGTATCAGTCAAATGCAATGGCAAAACAGGTGTGGAAATGGAGGCACTGACGGCTGTCAGTACCGCACTGCTTACTGTTTACGATATGTGCAAAGCCGTGGATCGGGGGATGATGCTCACTCATATCCGTCTGGAAGAGAAAAAGGGTGGAAAGTCGGGTGCTTACAAACGTTAGTACCCATATGAGCCTCTTGCAAAACTCTGGGTGGATGAGCGGCAATCCCACGTTGAGTCCATTTTCGGGATGGAATGAGGTGCATGGTGGTTCCATGCATCGAAATTTCAGCACGGAAATGGGCCAAAGTGGGGAAGCCGATAGCCGCTCACGCATTTCGCAGGAGGCTCACCATGTCACATCATATCCATCGGGTCCACATCCACCCGCATGCGCACGCCCGGAAAAGCGGTGATTCGTAATAACAGCGGTGCAAGCTTCCATGGAAGGTGCTTGCGCGTCGCATCCCGCAGGATCAGTTCAAAGCGGTAGCGCATGGCGATTTTCTCGATGGCACACGGCATGGGACCCGTACACTGTACAATGTCTGGAAGGTATGCGATACATGCCTCGGCCACGCGTTCAGCCATCTGCATGGCCGAGGCGCTGCGCGTGGCTGAAAAAACAATACGCACCCAGCGCGCAAACGGAGGATAATCTAGTGTTTTTCTCAGAGAAAGCTCGGTATCCAGCGTATCGCGAGCTTGTGCATCGCCGATTCGGGACAACCATGATGCTCCGGGGTTGCGTGTTTGTACCATGATTCTCCCCGGGTGCTTGCCGCGCCCCGTGCGCCCGACCACCTGTGTAATCTGCTGCCACCATCGCTCCCCCGCCCGAAAATCCGGCAAACCAAGGCCGAGATCGGCATTGACCACGCCGACCAGCACCACGTTAGGGAAATGATGCCCCTTGACCAGCATTTGTGTACCAACGAGGCAATCCAGATGACCCGATGCAAAATCCTTTAATACCCGTATGAGCTGTGTTTCGCTGCGCACGGCATCACGATCCAGCCTGGCCATACGCAAACCCGGCAGGAGGGCAGCTAACTGTTCTTCCACTTTTTCAGTTCCTTCACCCAGCGGCAGCAACGCATCCTCGCCGCAATGTTCGCATATGAGCGGAGCAGGGCGGGCAAAACCACAGCCATGGCAGCGCAAGATTCTCTTTTGCCGATGTAGTGTGAGCCTGAAGGTGCAGGCCGGGCATTCCGGCACGTCGCCACAGGCTGTACACATTAGTGCCGGTGCGTAGCCGCGGCGGTTTAAGTACAGGATGGACTGGAGCCCCCGCTCTTTCGTGTCTTGCAGCAAGGCAAGCATCGGATCGGAGAGCACGGTTTCTATGCTCCGCATGTCCACGGTCTCAACCGCCGGGGCAGGGTGCGGCGCGATGCGCTCAGGCAGTTCCAGCAACTGGTAGCGACCATCCCCTGCCTGACGCCAACTCTCCAGGCTGGGGGTTGCGCTACCCAGAATGACGGGGATGTCCAGCTCCTGCGCCAGTAGTACGGCCATATCGCGGGCATGGTAATGCATGCCATGCTGTTGCTTGAACGACGTATCGTGTTCCTCATCCACGACAATCATGGAACAACGCGGCAGTGGAAGAAACAGCGCGGACCGTGTGCCAACAAGCACTTCTATATCGGACAAATCTTGTCGAACCTGCAAGCGCATGGTATCTGAAAGCCCGGAGTGCCATACGGCGACCCTGTTAAAACGCGTGGTGAGGCGCGCCAGCCACTGCGGTGTCAGGCCGATCTCGGGAACGAGAATTAACACTTGCTCGCCTGCATCAACCCGTTGTCGGGCGGCTCGAAGGTAGACCTCCGTTTTACCGGAACCCGTACATCCGAACAGCAGAAAGGGCGAAAATCCCGATGTATGGTTGATCTCGTCCAATGCCTGTTGTTGGGCGGGAAATAGCTGTTCGGGAACCGCTTCGGATAAAAAAGGGACCTTTTTTATCCCCTCTTTCTTATTCCGGTTGAGCGCCTCCACCAGATGACCCGCCTCCGCAGCTTGCCGCAGGCGGTGGTACAATCCGGCTGTGGGTAATTTCTTGCGCAATGTTGTGGTGGAAAGCGTTTTTCGGTGCGAAAAGGCCTGCGCCAGCTCCTTATCCATGAGGGCAAAGGCTGCCACATCCGCGCAATGCCAGCGGCGTTTTTCCTCGGTGCCAGCCCACGCAAATGCGGTTTCGGCGCACTCGCCCGGCGCGGCCACATAATAGCAGCAGGCCCGCTTAAGCCACTGCATGCGCCGGCCATCATATAACGGGTGTGCATCAGTACGATCGAGTACAGATTTGAATTCGAGCGTATTGTCAGCACGGGTGATTGTAGTCTCCCAGACAACACCGGACCGCCTGCTGCGTCCGAAGGGCACACAAACGCGCATACCCAGTCGCGCTTCACCCAACCACTCCGGCCACTGGTAGGTAAAGGTTCTATTCAGTGGCGCAAATACCGCAATTTCGACCAGACCTGGGCTATTCATCGATCACACAACGTAAATATTCCACCTCGTTTCTTTCGCAAAGAAGGCCGTCGCTTTTTTTAGGATGTCGCGTTCCATTTGCTGCTCCCCTCTCAGAGGTATAATTCACCCTTTGCGAGGTGTCCACAATTACCGGGCCACTGCATTTTTCATGCTCCTCATGGTGACCAAGCACTCTACCAACCACGTCCCGCTGCCACCATGCGTGCGTAGATAATTCACTGCCGGGAGCCGTCATGCGACCCATGATGGTATGCGAGGGAACTTTGCCGCTCTGGTCAGATTCAGGGGTCGAATATGGTAGATATGGGAGCCTCTTGCAAAACTCGTGAGCGGCGATCATCTTCCCCACTTTGGCCCGTTTCCGAGCTGGAATTTCACTCCATGGAACCGCCATGCAGTTCATTCCATCCCGAAAATGGACTCAAAGTGGGATTGCCGATCATCCACCCAGAGTTTTGCAAGAGGCTCTCAAAAGTGGTAATTTACCGTCACGACAGCACCCCATATTTTAGCCTTCCTATTCGCGGTAAGATTAACATTGGTCCAGTACTGCATCCACTCGCCGCCAACGGACAAAGAACCCTGCACATAATACTCTGCGCCGAAACCGTAGCTAAATCCGGTTCTGGTATTCGATGTTTCCACACCAGCGTCGGTCACATTAAACTTCGCGGTGGTACCGCCAAGCATGGCATATGGCTTGAAATCGAGCGTAACGGGAAACTGAATCTTGGCTAGATAGGAGATAAAATAACTATCAGATAATTTCATATTCCCTGCCGTACCGGAAGACGTTGAACCAACGCGCAGCTCGGCACCTAAATAGTCACCGATATCCAGGCCAACCTTTCCGAATCCGCCGAACACTGTATTTTTCTGATTGATCCCAGCGCCTTTCAGCTCCAGTCCGAACGCGCCAAAACCACCGCCCACATAAGGATGAATATCAAAATCATTATCCGTATCCATCCGGATATCATGATCGCCATCAAAGTCCTGCGCATGCACGGATGCCAGCGGCACGATAAGTAACCCCAACAGGAACAACGTTATTTTGAGATACTTCCGCATTTTTCCTCCTTGAAAAGGGTTTGCATGTTAGGCATCTAAGCGAAGAGGTCAAACCGGGCGATTAAGGTACTCCAGATAAGGTTTTCCATTGTCAGAAATCACTCGGCTCCATGAGGCATAAGGCATTGAAAATCGTCGGATCGTTGCTAAGGGTGCGCCCAGCACATGCGCCAGGATGATGCGCAGCGAGCCGGAGTGCGCCACCACGAGCACATGCTTTCCGACTGACTCATGCCGTATGTCTTCCCAGGCTTCAATGACGCGCCCGGAAAAATTCTCGATACATTCTGCACCGGGAATATGTATACCCGCAGGATTCTCACGCCAGCGGGATAGTACGCCGGGGAAACGCTCTTCGATTTCGTCCATCGCTAGGCCCTCCCACACACCAAAATTCATTTCACCAATATCCGGCTCCACCCGGAAGGCAATACCTGCTCCCTTCGCCCATGCTTCCGCCGGTTCGTGGCAACGCGACAATGGCGAGGTGATGACAGTATCAATACGGCTTTCCACTTTATGCCACACCGCATCCATACTTGCGCGTCCATCCGCTGTCAATGAAGCTTCGGTCACGCCCCGGTAACGAACGCCACCGTCTAGCGCGCCATGGCGTAAGAGATCAATTATTGTCACCCTGTGAGCCATCCACCTGCAGGGTCTACAGCCGGAAGTCGGATTCTCCGCTCCATTCCATTTTCGACCTGGAATGTTACCCATGAAATAATCCCACGCCTCATTTCCTCCCGAGAATACCTTTGGAGTAGGTCCTGCGAGTAATTCATTATCCCTCCGGGGTTTTTCGTTTGATGTAAATACGTTAACGTGCGTCCAAATCATGAATCGCCGAGGAAGCCATGCAAGACTTTAATGCAACCAACCCGAAGAATATCGCCGCCATGCGGCATGTGCGCGCTTTGCTCGAGTACATTGGTGACGACCCGGACCGCGAAGGCCTTCAGGATACGCCTAAACGGGTACTGGCCGCGTTCGGCGAGTATTTCTCCGGTTACCTTGAAGACCCGCGCGAACATCTGGAAAAGACATTTGATGAGGCTTGTGGTTACGACGAAATGGTGCTGGTCTCGGATATAGACGTGCACAGCCATTGTGAACACCACCTCGCCCCGTTTGTCGGCAAAGCGCATGTGGCCTATATTCCCAATGGCCGGGTGGTCGGACTATCCAAACTAGCACGCGTCGTGGATGTGTACGCCAAACGTTTACAGGTGCAGGAAAAATTAACCATGCAAATCGCGCATGTAATCGACGAGGTACTCAAACCGGCGGGGGTCGCTGTGATTATTCAGTGTCGGCATTTCTGCATGTGTCACCGCGGTGTGAGAAAACCGAATGCGTGGACCACCACATCCAAATTAACCGGCGCGTTCCTTAATAACCCGTCATCGCGGCTGGAACTGTTTGACCTGATCGGCATGAACAAGGGTTGATATATGTTGGTCCGCGGGATCAGAAAATGATGCAGGCTGGCCCCGTAGGAATCCTGCTGGCCAACCTGGGAACGCCCGAGGCACCAACCACAGCCGCCGTGCGCCGCTACCTGAAGGAGTTTCTGTGGGACAGGCGTGTTGTCGATTTGCCGAGGTTTTTATGGTGGCCGATTCTTAACGGCATCATCCTGAATATCCGTCCACCAAAATCGGCTGCGCTGTACCGGAAGGTATGGATGGATAGCGGTTCGCCGCTCATGGATATCAGCCTCCACCAGCAAGCCGCTCTGCAGACGATGCTGGATACAGAGCATCCCGGTATCTTCCATGTCGGACTGGCTATGCGCTATGGTAGCCCGTCCATCGCCCTGGGGTTGCGGCAACTGGCGGAACGTGGGTGCCGTCGCGTTTTGGTGCTACCGCTGTATCCTCAATATTCGTCGGCGACAACGGCTTCCACTCTGGATGCCGTCGCTGAGGCGCTCAAGTGCGGACGAGACATTCCGGAATTGCGTCTGGTACGCGACTATCACAATCATCCGACCTACATCGGGGCATTGGCGTCCAGCATCCGTGAAGATATAAAGACCAACGGCCAACCGGACAAATTGCTCTTCTCTTTTCACGGCATCCCGAAACGTTACCATGAAAGTGGCGACCCCTACCCCGACGAATGCCGTCACACGGTCAGCTTACTGGTCGAAGCACTGAAGCTGGAGAACGACGCATGGATGCAAACATTCCAGTCGCGCTTCGGGCGCGAAGAATGGATGCAACCCTATACCAATAAAACCTTGAAAAGCCTGCCGCGAAAGGGGGTAAAAAATGTTGCCGTTATCTGCCCCGGATTTGCCGCCGACTGTCTGGAAACATTGGAAGAAATCGACATTCAGAACCGTAGGTTCTTCATGGATTCCGGTGGCGAATCATTTCGCTACATCCCGGCACTGAACAGCCGTGGAGATCATATCCGGACCTTGGCGAATATTGTCCGCGCCCATTGCGAGGGCTGGTGCCAGCCTGCATGATTCACCAATACTGCCGCGCCCTTAACCTGGACTATTCATGAATAGTCCAGGTTAAGGGTTGTAAATAATTAACATGGCCGAATGATTCCGGGCCAAGAGAGGTTGCTGCACCATGAGCGCTGAATTGCTGGTTAACGTCACGCCGTTTGAAACGAGGATTGCCCGCGTGGAGAATGGTCAGGCAGAGGAAATTTACATTGAGCGGGAACGAGGGCGCGGCCTGAGAGGAAACATTTACAGCGGTCGGGTGCAGCGCGTCCTACCTGGCATTCAGGCATCTTTCGTAGACATAGGCCTGCCTCGAGCGGGCTTTCTGTATGTTGGCGATATCGCCGTCCCGGACAGCCGCGTGAATGACGATAAAACAGCCCGCGATGCCAAAGCGGAGGATGTGGAAGATGATGCACATGTTGAGCCATCCTCTCCTCAGCGGCACATACCCGATATATCCACCCTGCTCGCGGAAAACCAGCAAATCACCGTGCAGGTTTCAAAAGAGCCGATCTCATCCAAAGGACCGCGCCTGACCAGCCTTGTCAGCCTGGCCGGTCGGTATCTGGTTTACCTCCCGCATTTCGACCATGTGGGTATTGCGCATCGTATTGAAGGTGCCGAAGAGCGCGAACGCCTGCTGGAAATAGGCAAAACATTGAAACCGGAAAAGGGTGGTCTGATTATCCGCACCGTGGCCGAAGGGCATCAATCATCTGAGATGGAACAGGATATGCATTTCCTGCTGCGCCTGTGGAATGATATTGAAAGCCGCTTGCAACATGCCGCGCCCGGTTCGCTGGTCCACAAAGAACTCAATCTTTACCTGCGCGTCATGCGTGATTTCGTGGATGACGAGGTGGAGAAAATCCATGTGGACTCACATGATGCTTATGAGCGCATGATGTCTTTCGCCAAGCGTTTTATGCCCGACATCACCAAACATCTGTACTATTACCCCGGCGAACGCCCCATTTTCGATGTCTATGGCGTAGAAGAAGAAATTACCCGCGCCCTGAAACGTCGCGTAGACCTGAAATCCGGTGGATACATCGTGATCGACCAGACAGAAGCATTGATTGCCGTTGATGTTAATTCCGGCTCATTCACTGATTCACGCACCATGGAAGAAACGAGCTTTAAAACCAACCTGGAGGCTGTACATGAAATTGTACACCAGCTCCGCCTGCGTAACCTGGGTGGTATCATTGTCGTAGATTTCATTGATATGCAGGAAGAAGCAAGCAAACGGCGGCTCATGACGGTCCTCGAGGAAGCGCTGACCCGCGATCATGCCAAAACCCATATTGTCCACCTTTCCGAACTCGGCCTGGTGGAAATGACGCGCAAACGCACCCGCGAGTCACTGGAGCGCATATTGATGCAGGCGTGTTCATACTGCGATGCAACGGGACATACCCGTAGCCCTGTTACGATATGCCACCAGATGTTCCGCGAAGTGGTCGCCGAAGCCAGAGCCTATCCCTGTGACAAACTGATGGTCGTCGCCCATCCCGATATTATTGATCTTCTTCTCGGCGAGGAAAGTGATAATATCAGTGGACTGGAGCGTTTCCTGAAAAAGGAAATCATACTCAAGAGCGAAAGCAAGCTGGCTCCAGAACATTTCGAAATCGTGCTCCTGTAGGCCCGTGATGCTACACCTGTATGTGCATATCCCATTCTGTGCGCATCAATGTCCATACTGCGATTTCAACTCTCATGTACGACCAACGCCGCCGTGGAACACCTATCAGAAGGCGCTGCTGGACGAGCTCGTGTACTGGTCCGGGCGGCGCCCGTATGCTGGTCGTCCCATACATACCATTTTCTTCGGGGGCGGTACCCCCTCGCTCGCCCCGCCCCCATTAATCCGGAATGTTATAGAGGCCAGCAAACGATTGTTTTCGGTAAAATGCGACGCCGAGATCACACTGGAAGCCAATCCGGGATCTGTCGAGGTACGCCGTTTCGCGGATTATCGTGATGCGGGCATCAATCGCCTGTCCATCGGCGTGCAGAGCTTCGATGGACGGGAACTAAAATGGCTGGAGCGTATCCACAGCGTCAACGAGGCCGTGGCAGCTTATAAAACGGCGCGCCGCACAGGATTCGAACAAATCAACCTTGATCTGATGTATGGCCTTCCGAATCAGACCACCGAAACGTGGATGCGCCATCTGGAGCAGGCGATTTCGCTCGCACCGGAGCATCTTTCCTGTTACCAGTTGACGGTTGAGCCTCATACGCAGCTCGCCTCCCGCCACAAGCGAACCCCGTTTCCGCTGCCTGGAGAAGAACATTCTCTCGGTCTCCTGATGCAGACCCGCGCACGGCTCACAACCGCCGGGTATCATGCCTACGAAATTTCCAATTTTTCAAAACAGGGTATGCACTGCCGCCACAATGATGCTTACTGGCAATATCACGACTATATCGGCATCGGCGCAGGTGCTGCGGGAAAGTGGGACATGCCCGATGGCGGCACCGTGCGCTACGGTAATGCCCGTTCTCCGGAAACCTATATTAAATATATATCTGAAAGAGGGAGCGCCATCCACAGCCGGGAAGAATTATCCACGCCACAGGCAGCCGCAGAAGCTATTTGGTTGGGGTTGCGCCGCGCGGATGGCATCTCCCGCGAATGGTTTAAGGTCCGCTTTGGCACCAGCGTTGAAAGATTGTTTGGTAGCGCATTATCGCCGTGGGAAAAGAACGAGTGCCTGGAAACGACACCAGCACGATTGAGGCTGACTGAGAAAGGGTTGGGCCTCGCCGACAGTATCGCCGCATCGGTACTACAAACAAATTGTTCAGAATGAGGGTATCTGTCAAAACAAGGAGCCTGTCGGACTTATGGAGAGTACGATCAGGCCATGGGTATCATGTCGCCTCAATGGTGGATGGAAATGGAGGAAATGCTGGCGTGGCGGGCCGCAAAGGATAGTCTGATCGGATAACGGCTGCCATAAGGGGGGGGGAAATGGACTCAATAGATTTTGATGATGCTGTCAGGGTTGTGGAGGATATTTACTGGATCGGCTATGCCAATGAAAGGTCTCAGTTGCACTGTAACCCTTATTTACTGATTGATGGGTATGGTAAAGATACCGAAGCGGTGCTGTTCGACCCGGGCTCTTTGACGGATTTTCCCAAAGTGATGCGCAAGGTGCTGGAGGTCGTTGATCCGTCGAACATTTCGTTGATCGTGGCACAGCATCAGGATCCGGATATTTGCAGCAATATTCCTGTGGTGGAGGATATTATCGGATGCAAGGATTTGCGAGTAGCGGCGCACACCCATTCTATTCGCCTGATTCGCCATTATGGCATTCAGTCCGCCTTCTATGCAGTAGAGAATCATGATTACGCCATTACACTGAAGAGCGGGCGGGTTCTGGAGTTCATGTCCACGCCGTATCTGCATTCTCCCGGCGCTATCGTCAGCTATGACACCAAGACAAAAAGTCTGTTCACCAGCGATATTTTTGGTACGACATCCGAACACTGGAATTCGCTGCTTGCGGATGATTCGTTCCTCGCTCGCATGGATGTCTGGCATCAGACCTGTATGCCGTCAAACCGGGTGCTGAAGTATTCGCTGGAACGCATACAGCGGCGCTGGCAGATTGACCGGGTTTTGCCACAGCATGGCCCGGTGATTGAGGGAAGCAGGGTTGGGCAGGCATTCGAACACCTCAAAGGTCTGGCCTGCGGCATTGACCTGGATGAGGAACAGCGGTGAAACCTCATATGCCCAATTTTAATTCGGGTCGGGTCGTCGCCGCCAGTCGAGTGCTGGTAGAAAATTCATTGCGCATGCGCGGCGTGGCATTCCTGTCCCAGGTAAAAGCGTCGCTACTTCTCGATATGCTCAGGGGGACGCGGGAGCTGCGGCAAATGACGCCTGCTGTAGAACACCGCCGTAAGAAATTACGCGCATCCCTGGCCCATCAGATGCGTAGCCTGCGGCACAGCGGAGCGCGCTTTCGCCAGCTGTTCGAGCTAATTCCGGATGCGGTAGGAATTCATCGCGATGGCCTGTGGACGTTCGTAAACCCCGCCATGGTGTCCACTTTCGGAGCAGATTCTACGGCAGACCTGACCGGCACATCGGTACTGGACCGTGTCCACCCGGATGACCGCGACAAGGTAGCGCATCGCATTCGTCAGCAGATAACATTGGGTGAGCTGGTACCTCTGATGACCGAGCGCTTGGTCAAACTTGATGGTAGCGTGTTCTGGGGCGAGGTGCAGGCTCGACCATTTGTGCAGGGTAGCCAGCCTTCTGTGCTGGTCACGATGCGCGATATCACAGTGCGCATCGAAACCGAACGGGAAAACAGGCAATTACGCCAGGCTGTGGATCAGAGTGCCGAGCCGATCATGGTTATGGATGTGCATGGAGTGGTCGAAATAGCCAACAAGGCAGCAGGCGATTTGTATGGTTTGTCACCGCAGCAATTGCTCGGACGCAATGCTGCGGAATTGTGTGGCGACAACCTCTACCGGGAGGTCTCTGCCAAGGTACGGAATGGCGAGGTCTGGCAAGGTGAAACCGAGATCAAGACACCTCGCGGCCAACGAATCCTTTCCCGGCGGGTCTCTCCTGTGTTCGACGAAGAGGGTCAGGTTGACCGTCAGCTATGCGTGGACCGGGACATCACCGATGAGCGACGTCAGCAGGAGAAAATGGAGCACACCCAGCGGCTGGAATCACTGGGGGTACTGGCTGGCGGTATCGCGCACGATTTCAATAATATTTTGACCGCCATCATGGGTAACGCTGCATTGGGAAGAATGAAGCTGGGTGCCGCCAACCCTGCGTCGGAACATTTGGGGCGCATTGAAGAATCCAGTCAACGCGCGGCGGAATTATGCAAACAGATGCTGGCCTATTCGGGCAAGGGACAGTTTGTGGTCAAGGCCATCAACCTCTCGGAGATCGTGGAGGAGATTACCAAGCTATTGGGCGTTTCAATCGCCAAAAATGTGGTGCTCAAGTTTCATCTTGCGGAAAACCTTGCGGCTGTGGAAGTCGATAGTGCGCAGTTGCAACAGGTTATTATGAATCTGGTGATTAATGCCTCTGATGCTATTGGCAAAAAAAGCGGCGTGATTTCGCTCTCTACAGGTATGATGCGAGCGGATGCAGCCTACCTCGACGGAGCTTATGTTGCCGACGGGATTGAGCCGGGATGCTTCGTGTTTCTGGAAGTGGCGGATACGGGATGCGGCATGAGTGAGGTAACGCAAAGGAAGTTGTTCGACCCTTTCTTCACGACCAAATTTACCGGCAGAGGCCTGGGTATGAGTGCGGTGCTGGGGATTGTGCGAGGTCACCATGGTGCCATCAAGGTTTATTCCGAAGTTGGTAAGGGGACGACGTTCAAGGTGCTGTTGCCTGCATCAACGGAGGTGGTTTCCGACCTGGTCGAGCAAGGGGAGGTATGGGGAGGCTGGCGCGGTACCGGAATAGTGTTGGTGGTGGATGATGAGGAAACCATCCGGGAAACAGCGGCAATGATGCTCAGGGAGGTGGGTTTTGACATATTGATGGCGGAGGATGGCGAGCAGGGCGTGGAGGTTTACCACAAACACCAGCATAAAATCGTTGCCGTGCTTCTGGACATGACCATGCCGAAGCTGGATGGCAAGGGTTGTTTCCGCGAACTTCGACGCATCAACAAGGATGTGCAGGTAATCCTGTCCAGCGGATATAATGAACAGGATGCGACCAACCGCTTTGTCGGACAGGGACTGGCCGGTTTCATTCAGAAGCCGTACACCCCAGAGGTGTTGTGGGCGACAATGAAAGAGGCATTAGAGTAAGTCCTAGCCTACAGAGCCTCTTGCAAAACTCGTGAGCGGCGATCGGCTGCCCCACTTTGGCCCATTTTCATGCTGGAATTTAGCCCCATGAAACCACCATGCGCCTCAAAAGCAGACGAAGGTGGATGGGGCAATACGCTCGGCAGCGGCAAGCTGTGTTATGGATAGCAGGTCATGCATGTCCCGAACTACCAAAACCACCTGAGCCGCGCTGCGTGGCATCCAGGACCCCCGTTTCATGCCATATAGCCTGTATGACAGGCGCAATAATCATTTGGGCGATGCGGTCACCACGCTGGATACGAAAAGAGTGCTGCCCAAGATTGATGAGAATGATGCCTACTTCACCACGATAATCCGCATCAATGGTTCCAGGCGTATTCAATACGGTAATTCCATGTTTTAGCGCCAATCCGGACCGGGGTCTGACCTGGGCCTCAAAGCCAACGGGCAGGGCCATGGCGAACCCCGCAGGAATCAGGGCATGCTCGCCTGGCCGTAACACGACTTCCTTATCAAGGGCAGCCCTTAAATCGGCACCCACCGCATGCGCGCTGGCGTAATGCGGCGAATCCAGCCCTTGCCCGTGCGGTAAATATTGAATCTGTATCTTGACCTGGCCCTGGCTCATGTCTTTTCCCCATTTCAATGTTGTGCTCGCCTGTAGATGTCTTGATGATCTCTTACGAAGTCATCATCTAGAGCCTCTTGCAAAACTCTGGGTGGATGAGCGGCAATCCCACTTTGAGACCATTTTCGAGATTGAATGAGCTGCATGGTGGTTCCATGGAGCGAAATTCAAGCTCGGAAATGAGCCGAAGTGGGGCAGCCGATCGCCGCTCATGAGTTTTGCAAGAGGCTCCCTAGATTCCACATTATTCATGAACTCTGCCTTGCCCTTTCCTGTTCCTGTTCCTGTTCCTTTATGCGCAATAAACAATGCAGGCTAGGTATCAGACTGCCATAATTTGTTCAATAAGCCACATGGCTAAATCTTGTTTGGGCATAGAAGGAACGGGCTTCTCCTGATCGGATGTCAACCACCATCCGGCAATATTATCACCCCCCATCTCGCTGATGTCATTGGCAAAGATGGCATCTGCCCCTTTTGCCCGCAACTTGTCTCTGGCATGTTCAATATGATTGCCATGTTCTGCAGCGAAAGCGATGACCCGCCAGGGCCGGTTGGGTAATGCGGCAATATGGGCAACGATGTCCTCATTGGCATCGAGTGTCACCATAATACTGGATGTACGGTCTCGTTTCAGTTTCCCGGTAATACGTTTGGAAAATCGGTAATCACTGACGGCAGCGGTAGCGACAAATACATTCGTGTTACCCGCTTCCCGCGCGCAGGCAGCGAGCATCTCGCAAGCGGAACCTACGTCATGCCGCTGTACGAATACTGAAGTAGCGGGTGTTCCGGGGCCCGCGACCAATATGGTTTCCGCGCCTTGTGCGGCGGCAGCATCGGCCATGTGCGCACCTAACCTGCCGCTGGCGCGGTTGGTGAGTATCCGAACATCGTCCCACGGTTCCCAGGTTGGGCCGGCATTGATGAGCCAGCGCTGTCCACGCAAATGCTGATCCTGCAACAGGGGACGCATGGCTTCGATGATCGCTTCCGGTTCGCTCATGCGGCCCACACCGTCCTCACCACACGCCAGCCGCCCCGGCTCAGGACCGACAAAATAAACACCTCGCTCTTGCAGTACCGTAACGTTTTTCTTTGTCGCAGCGGACGCCCACATGGAGACATTCATGGCAGGAGCCATGAGCACCGGAGTTTCACGAACCTGGAACAGCGTGGTGAGCAGATGATCACATATACCATGGCTAAATTTAGCCAACAGATCAGCCGTTGCCGGCGCGATAAGGAGCGTATCCGCCCAACGGGCAAGTTGAATATGCCCCATCTCCCGTTCAGATGTCAGATCGAACAGTTCAGTATGCACGGCTTCACCGGTCAGAGCCTCGAACGTCATGGGCCTGACAAATTCGCATGCTGCCGGCGTCATCACACAGCGCACGACCGCGCCCTGTCTGATGAATAAACGTGTTAGTTCGGCGACCCGGTAAACGGTCATACCGCCGCCAATGCCAACAAGAATATGCTTGCCGGAGAAGACACCCTGGCTTGGACTATTCATACAACGCCAGGTTGAGTCTGCAATCCTCTGAGTATGTTTAATACATTTCCCACATGCCCCTTCACGCGCACCCTGCGCCATACGTGTTCAACAACCCCTTCGGGGTTCACCAGGAAGGTGGACCGTTCAATACCACGCACCTGTTTGCCATACATATTTTTCATTTGAATGACATCGAAAGCCTTGCATAACAACTCATCAGTATCGGATATCAGTTGAAAGGGAAGGCGCTGCTTTTCCGCAAAACGTTGATGCGAAGTCAGGGAATCGCGGCTTACACCCACAATAACCGCATCCAGTTCGAGGAGGTCAGCCTCCGCATCCCGAAAGTCACAGGATTCAGTCGTACATCCAGGCGTGTTATCCTTAGGATAAAAATAGAGAACAACCCATCGACCACGAAGATCGGATAAGTTGAGCATAGCTTCCGGCCAGACAGGCAGGCGAATATCGGGGACTATATCGCCCGTATTCAGAATATATTCACTCATTCAGGTCTCCTGTTTACATCATATCTAGACCCACTCGCAAAACTTCGGGCGGATGGGTGATCATGTCACTTCTGTCCGAAATGATAGGCCTTTCTAAAGGGTCGCGCTATGTATGTACGATCTATACAACCCAACCCTTGAGCCAATTGCAAAACTCATGAGCGGCGATCAGCTTCCCCACGTTGGCCCATTTCCGCAAGGGGTATGTGTCGCATCTGAATCCATTTCATTTGTTCACTCCCGTTTCATCCTTGCCTGACATCGTCCGCCGTGTCTTGGCAAGCGGGTACCGCACGCTAGTGTTCCCGCTAAAAACATAAAACCGGAGGGAAAATGCAGGAACATGAACGCCCCATCGCCGAACGCGGTATTCCCGAACGATTCAACAGCCGTGCTTACCTCAATGTTCTGGATACATCGCCAGCCAGGCGCTTATGCCTGATACAGGGTACCGCCATACAGGCTATGCACGCCTCCGCAGAACGCCATTATCCGAATGAGGCCTGCGGTCTGCTGTTGGGTAGACTCGCCAATAAAGGCTGGCACATCGACGAGGGGCGCGAGGTTCCTAACCTCAACACCGAGAGATCTACGGATCGTTTCATCCTGGATCCTGAAGTATACCGGATGGTAGACCGCGAATTGCGCGGTACAAACCGTGAGATCATTGGTATCTACCACAGTCACCCGGACTGTCCGGCCAAGCCTTCGCCATCCGACCTCGCCGATGCCTGGGATGACTTTGCCTACATGATTATCAGCACATATCAGGGGCATGCTGTGGATACGCAATGCTGGACACTCAACACGAAAAGCGAGAAGTTCCAGGCGATCACTATGCAAAATTCACTGGCCATGACATGACGACACGAACCCTGATTCTCATCAGCAGCATCCTTCTCGCCTCATGCACGACAGTAGCGCTACCGCCAACATCTGCCGCCCCCGGAAAGCCCGTTCAAATACAAGCGCCCATATCAAAGCTAAGCACCAGCTTTTTATATCTGGCAGCTGAACAGGCGATAGAGAATAACCATCCCACGTTAGCTATACGCTTTCTCGAAGCATTAGTCAGCAAAGAGCCATCGGCTGTTCTTCCGCGTATCCAGCTGACGGCACTGTTCCTGCGGCATGGCCAGGTGCGGGATGCGCGAAAACAGGCGGATCTGCTTCTGAATATGCATGCTTTAGCGCCCCAAATGATGAAAAAGATTCACTTCCTTCATGCCCGGATACTGGCCATGGATGGAAAGAATACCGAGGCCGCACAAGTACTGAAACAGATGCTAAAGAAAAATTCCAAATCGTTTACAGCGCGCGTGATGCTGGTTCATCTGATGGAGAAAGAAGGGCAATTTGGTGATGCGCACCGAATTATTCATGAAGGTATCCAATCCGGTGCATACCCCCAGTTGTACCAAATTGATGCCGAACTTTACATACGCCAGGGAAAGTTGGGAAAAGCCGGGTACGCTCTGGATATGTTACGCAAACTGCTACCGGATCATCCCGGCCCCGCCCTGATGTTCAGCCGTCTGGCGCTACGCCAGGGAGACATCATCGAAGCCGAAAACGTGCTGCGTAAATTTCTGGCCGGACACCCTCGGAGTTTAAGCGTGGGTAATGCACTGGGCAGACTCCTGGTGCGACAAAAGCACAACAGGAAAGCCATTGCTATCTATGAAGGTATTTCCCAAAAAACCGGAGGGAACGCCGAGGTGCTGACCACGCTTGGCCTGCTGTATTACCAGCAAAAAGACTATCCCCATGCCGCCGACCGCTTCCGTCAGGCATTGGCCAGACACCCCTCAAGCCAGGCCCGGTTTTATCTGGCTGCCAGCCTGGAAGCCATGGGAAAGAAAACCGAGGCAGAAAAAATCTACCGACAAATCAAACATCATAGCACGGGATACGCGGATGCCCAGTTGCGACTGGCAACCATGGATTTGCAAGCAGGGAAGACCGATACTGCACTATCCCGGATCCGCGCCGTCATCCAGAGGAACCCCGAGGTCGGGAGTGCTTATGCCCTGCTTTCATCTGCATTGCTGCATCAGAAGAAATACCACCAACTAATCGAAGAGACAGAGACAGCCATGAGGCTTCCATATGTTTCAGCACAATTATTGTTTAATCGTGCTGCGGCTTTTGAAGCCCTGAAACAATATGAAAAAGCAACAACTCAAATCAAAAAATTATTCATTATCGAACCCAATAATGCCGAGGCGCTGAATTTTCTTGGTTATCTCTATGCCGAACAGGGCGTCCACCTGGACGAAGCCGAAGGCCTGATTCTCCATGCCCTGAAGCAGAAACCGGGCAATGGTTATTATCTTGATTCGCTGGCCTGGGTATACTACAAGCGTGGAGAGTATAACAAGGCATTGACCATCCAGCGCGAGGCCGTTGGCAAAATTCCTGATGATCCGATCATGCGTGAACACCTAGGTGATATTTTATGGAAGGATGGCAAGCCAGGTGCGGCCCGTGCGGCATGGAAAAAATCTATCGGCCTGGGGAATGGGCATGCAGAGCTCATGCAGAAGAAAATCAGCACAGGAATTCGATGACACCAGCCCGTGCGGCGCTGGCTTTATTTATCCTGTCGCTACTGTCGGGATGCGCCAGCTTGGGTACCGATCACGCCTCCAATACCAGGCCGTTGCCATCTATGATCGGACCCTATCACCGGATTACGGCAAGAATTTTGGTGGTGGAACCTGAACATATCTGGCAAGCTATGATGGACTGGCAATCTGTACAGGCTGGTGAAGGAAAAATACGCATTGTCCATGCCCTGAGCGGACTCGTCGTAGAGCTTCGCTGGCAGCACGATAAAATGTGGCTGCGTGATAATCAGACCGGAAACGCGAGGTGGCACCTCATCGCCAGGAAAAAACTGGTATCTTATGGCATCATCATCAGCCCACGGGAATTATCCGGCTTTCTTGGCGGCCATGTACCATCAGGCTTTCAACTGGAAGGTCCGAACCGATGGACCGCTCACCGCGACGGCAATCGCATTCGTGTAGAGTGGAATGCACAAAATAAGCATCTGACCTTCGGCGACCTCAGCCACGGGCGCAAAATGACCATCATTATTCTAAAAAGCGGCCCCCCCGCCATGCCCCGTGCTCAGGGCTGAATCCCCAGGCCTCAAGCTGCCGGCACCCGCCAAGATCAATCTTCATCTCACGGTGACCGGGAAAACCGCGAACGGATATCATACACTGGATACCAGTTTTTCATATGTGGATGTAAGCGACATACTCTCCATCGAGAACGCTGACAGCCTGCATGTGACGTGCTCGAATCCAGACCTGAATGCCCGGAATAACCTGGTCTTTCGCGTACTGGAAGGTATGCGCACCACCTTCAACATAGCGCAGGGATTGAAGGTGCATATTGAGAAAAGGCTACCCGTACAAGCAGGGCTGGGTGGCGGCTCATCCGATGCGGCAACCGCTATCATGGCCGCCAACAAACTTTGGGGACTCCATCTAAATAGCAAAACCCTGATTGAGTTTGCCACGCCGTTTGGTGCGGACATCCCCTGCTTTCTGTTTGGCCGAACGAGCCGGGCGACCGGGGTAGGCGAGCGGCTGATAGACCTGGGCTCCGGCATTGAGGGTGCGCACCTGGTGCTCGCCCATCCCGGCCCCGGTCTTTCAACAGCGAGTGTATTCTCCCGCTACGACAATATGTCGCATCGTTTCGAGGTAGGATTGACCCACCCCGGAGCGGAAGATATTATCCGCGCCGATCCTGCGGGGGCTGAAAACACACCCTCCCGTCCGAAGGCCTTTCGTGCGGGGGAAAATGCGCTGGAGCCTGCGGCCTGCGCTATGTGTCCGGAATTGGCTGCGCTTTTGAAATACATGCGCTCTCAGGTGGAGCACGCCTGGATGAGTGGTAGCGGCACCGCATGCGTGGCCCTGATGGCAGGTGCGGAAGATGCACGCAGTCTGGCACATAGATTACAACAGAAGAAACTCGCGGCGTGGACGCATGCCGGGAGCATTCTTCCCCGTCACCCCTGCACGGGAAAGATCGGATAATTGGGGCGTAGCCAAGTGGTAAGGCAACGGGTTTTGATCCCGTTATGCGCAGGTTCGAACCCTGCCGCCCCAGCCATATCTTTGATGATGCCGCAAACAAGGAGCGCGCTATATGATGGAGGAACGTCTACGCCTCTTCTCGGGGACCGCTAACCCGGAGTTGACCAAAAGTATTGGACACTATTTAAATATTTCACCGGGTAGCTTGCAAACACAACATTTTTCGGATGGTGAAATTTTTATCCAGATTGGTGAAACCATCCGTGGCCTTGATGCGTTCTTTATTCAAAGTACCTCTGCGCCCGCTAACGATAACTTGATGGAGCTGCTAATTTTTATGGATGCCGCCAAGCGCGCATCGGCACGCCATATCTGTGCCGTTATTCCCTATTTCGGTTATGCCCGTCAGGAAAGGAAGAGTGCGAGCCGGACGCCAATCACGGCCAAACTGGTTGCCGATATGCTAACAGCGGCAGGTGCCTCGCGCGTACTCACCATGGACTTGCACGCAGGTGCTATTCAGGGTTTTTTCAATATCCCCGTTGATAATATTTATGCCGCACCCATCTTTCAGAAGGATATCAAGTCCGGTTCCCTGGATCATGTCGTCATCGTATCTCCCGATGTCGGCGGCGTAGTTCGCGCACGCGCCATGGCCAAGCGTCTGCATGTAGATATCGCTATTGTGGACAAACGACGCCCCGCACCCAATCAGGCCGAAGTCATGAATGTTATCGGTGAAATCAAAGGGAGGCACTGTATCCTTATTGATGATATCGTCGATACGGCGGGGACTCTGTGCGGTGCCGCCGAAGCCCTGATGGAGCAGGGAGCAAGCAAGGTTTCAGCCTACGCCACCCATGGTGTCCTTTCCGGACCAGCAGCCGAGCGGCTCGTAAACTCGCAACTGCACGAACTGGTGATTACGGACACCATTGCACAACCGGAAAGTATCATAAAGACCGGTAAAGTACGCATCCTTACCACCGCGCCACTACTTGCCGAGGCCATCAGCCGCATTTATAGCGCACGCTCTGTCAGCAGCCTGTATAACTGATAACACCGTGCAAGAGGTCCCTGAGCATACGATATATACCTCCCCTTCGCGGTTTCAGGCCATTCTAGCTTGTTGAATTATCGCAGCCCCGGGCTATAATCCCGCGCCCGGAAATGCTGGAGACGAACCCTGTCTTCTGCGTTACCACACATATTCACACCGTTACGGGCCAACCCGCCGGTGCATTTACGCAAAGGAGATATCCATGAGTGATTTTGTTCTTGAAGCAGAATTAAGAGAAGAAACAGGAAGGTCCGCAGCCCGCCGTTTGCGCCATGCCGGAAAATTACCCGCCATTATTTACGGTGGCGGCAAACCGGAACTCTCGATTACGCTGGACAAGCTGGGTATGGATAGACTTCTGGATATTGAGGCATTTCATACGTCGATGGTTGACATCAAGGTGAAAGGCATGCGTGGAAAAAATACCGGGCTGGTGAAGGATATTCAGTGGCATCCGGTCCGCGATGAAGCCATTCATATTGATTTTCATCGGGTATCCTCCTCCGATATCGTGCAGGTTGAGGTTCCGATCAATATAGTGAACTTCGAGAAATGCCCTGGCGACATCAAGGGCGGCCTGCTCGAAATGATTCGTCACACACTGGAAGTGTCCTGTCGCGCCGACAGCATCCCCGATGCCATTGAAATAGACTGTACTGGTCTGGATATCGGCGATTCCGTACATGTGGAAGGCCTGCAGTTACAGGATGGTGTAGAAGTGCCGCACGACGTGAACTTCACGGTACTAACCCTTGCCGCCCCAAGAGCTGAAGAAAAGGCCACCGAAATTGAAGGAGATACCGCCGAAGAGGGCGAATCCGAGCCTGAAGCGTCCTGACGACTGGCACCCTCCCCATAGCATAGGTACGGGTACCTGATGGAGGATATGCGGCTACTCATCGGGCTGGGAAATCCAGGCAGCAGGTATCAGGACACGCGGCACAATATCGGCTTTCGCTTTATAGGAATACTGGCAAAAGAACAGGGGCTGCGCTTTGCCCCGGTTCCTCGTTTTCATGCCGATACATCCGAATGGAAGCAGGGTGACCGCAGAGTGCTGCTGGTCAGGCCCCAGACCTTTATGAACAATTCCGGCGAGAGCATTGGCCCTCTGGCACGCTACTATGGCGTGGCAACGGAGAATATTTTCGTTGTTTACGATGATCTCGACCTGGAAAAAGGGAAGTTCCGCCTGAAGGCCGGCGGCGGTCACGGTGGCCATAATGGTCTGCGCTCACTCAATCAATACCTTCCGGACAGCAATTACCGCCGCTTGAAACTTGGCATTGGCCGTCCGCCAAACAATATGGATGTTACCACATGGGTGCTGGGCAAGGTAACGGCATCCGACAAGCTGCAACAAGAACGTATCTTTAACGCATTGATGGAAACATTGCCCATCATACTTGGCGGCGATCTGGCTCTGGCCAGCAACCGCATGCATCTGGCGTTGCAAACAACATAAAGAGGTTACGACATGGCACTGAGCATCGGCATCGTGGGCTTACCCAATATTGGAAAATCAACGCTGTTTAACGCACTCAATGGCGGTGGTGCGGAAGCGGCTAATTATCCGTTTTGTACCATCGACCCCAATGTCGGTATCGTGCCGGTTCCCGATCCGCGGCTCGATGCATTGGCGGAAATTGTCAATCCGCAGGCCATACAACACGCGGTGGTAGAATTTGTTGACATCGCGGGGCTGGTCGCCGGCGCAGCCAGGGGTGAAGGGTTGGGTAACCAGTTTCTGGCCAATATTCGCGAATGCTCTGCAATTGCCCATGTGGTGCGCTGCTTCGAGGATGACAATGTCACACATGTAACAGGCCGGATCGACCCGCTGGCTGATATTGAGGTGATAGATACCGAGCTGATGCTCAAGGATCTGGAAACCATGGATAAAGCCATGGAACGCATGCAACGACAAAGCAAAACCGGCAACAAAGATGCGCTGGCTTTGCTCTCACTATACAAAAAGGTACAACGAGAACTGGAAAACGGGAATACCGTTCGACGCCATGGACTAACTGAAGATGAAACCGGACAAATCAAAGACCTTTTTCTTCTTACGGGAAAACCTGTACTGTATATCGCCAATGTTGATGATGCATCGTTACCCGATGGAAATGTATGGGTTAATCAGGTTGTTAAGCATGCGAGTGGCGAAAACGCATGTGTGGCCGTTGTGTCGGCACAGATCGAATCGGAACTGGTCGAAATGGATATGGATTCCAGGACTGAATTTCTTACCGACCTTGGTTTATCCGAACCAGGATTAAACACGGTCATCCGCGAGGCTTACGCCCTGCTGAATCTCGCCACCTATTTCACCGCAGGCGTAAAAGAGGTGCGGGCATGGACTATTCACCGGGGAGATACCGCGCCACAGGCTGCTGCGGTCATTCACACCGATTTCGAGAAGGGTTTTATCCGTGCGGAAACGATTTCATACGATGCCTTCATCGCCAATCATGGCGAGCAAGGTGCCAGAGAGGCTGGCAAGATGCATCTGGAGGGAAAGGATTACATTGTACAGGACGGAGATGTGATGCACTTCCGTTTCAACGTCTGATCCGACAAGCTGCTAACTATGAACCGTTGTGATGATTCATGAATAATACAGGTTAGCCCTGCCCTTTACCCACAAATCGTGCCACAGCGAGTCATCCGATGGTCATATGCAAGGCGCGCTCTTGAAGCAATGGTTGTATCCCTTGCAAGAGAGCGGAACGCAGCAGATGGCCGCCGGATGGCTCGCCCGAAGGGAGCCCTTGCACACGGATCATAGCTGCGTTGCGGCGCTTGCCAATGGAATTATACCCATTATCTGCGCACCACGCCTTGGCCTGACCCGTGTGCAAGGGTTCTGTGGCATGATTTGTGGGTAAAGGGCAGGGTTAACAGCTGTAAATAAAGGACATGGCCGTTTGAACGCCCGCAAGAGCGGGGCGTAAGCCCGAGGGCCAACGTGAAATTGCCGATCGTTGCTCACGAGTTTTACAATTGGCTCTACTGCAACTTGCGAGCCTGTTCGCCCGCGTTCCCTGTGTAGGTTTCGGGCATTAAATCCACCAATTGCTGCTTGGCGATATCCGGAATATCCAGCCCGCGCACAAAGGCATGCAAGCTTGTTCTGTCGATGCGCTTGCCACGCGTGAGTTCCTTCATTTGTTCGTAGGGGTTCGGCAACCCATAACGTCGCATGACCGTTTGGACTGCTTCGCCCAATACCTCCCATGCCCCATCAAGGTCTTTTCGCAATACTTCTTCGTTGAGTTCCAGTTTCCCCATACCGCGCTGAACGGATTTCCAGGCAAGAAGACTGTGTCCAAAGGCCGTTCCGAGGCTGCGCAACACAGTAGAGTCTGAAAGATCGCGTTGCCAACGGGAAACCGGAAGTTTCGTCGCCAGATGCCCAAATATTGCGTTGGCCAACCCCAGGTTTCCCTCGGCATTCTCAAAATCGATCGGGTTAACCTTGTGCGGCATCGTGGACGAACCCACTTCACCGGGAACAGGAATCTGGCGAAAATAACCCAGCGAGATGTAGCCCCATATATCGCGGCAAAAGTCTATCAGTACATTGTTGAAACGAGAAAAAGCATCACCCAGCTCCGCGATAAAATCATGAGGTTCGATCTGTGTGGTGTAAGGATTCCATGTTAGCCCCAGCGATTCCACGAAATGCCTTGCGGTATATTGCCAGTCCACGTCCGGGTAACTGACTAAATGTGCATTGTAGTTACCGACGGCGCCGTTGATTTTTCCCATAATGGCCACAGCCAATAGCTGTTCACGTTGCCGCCTCAAACGGTATGCGATGTTGGCCCACTCTTTACCCATGCTTGTAGGGCTTGCATGCTGACCATGCGTGCGGGATAGCATGGATACATCGGCCATGGCGTGGGCACCTTCGACAAGCCTGCCAACCAATTCACCCGTACATGGCATCATGACCTCATCAAGCGCACGTTTTAGCATCAGGCCATAAGCGAGGTTGTTAATGTCTTCCGATGTACAGGAAAAATGGAGGAATCCAGATACAGCCGCCAATTCCGCGTGGCTGGAAATTTTTTCCTTGAGAAAATATTCTACAGCCTTGACGTCATGATTGGTATCCCTTTCGATAGTCTTGACACGCATGGCGTCCTTCTCATCGAAATTTTTAATCATGTTATCCAGTATTTTTTCAGCGGTATCAGAAAACGCAGGCACTTCATGGATATCCGGATGATCGGCGAGCATTTGTAACCAGCGAATCTCAATGGTTACACGTGCATGAATAAGTCCGAATTCACTAAAAATCGGCCGGAGAGACGAGACTTTCCCCGCATATCGCCCATCAAGCGGGGATAATGCTGTCAGGCTGGAAACGTGCATGTTTTTCACTCCGGGCGGCAGGAGCGCCGCAAGCAGGACATGCTGCTACCAGCCGTAACATAAATAAAGACCAGGAACCTGTCGGGCTTATGAAGATCGTAGCGAGCAGGTATTATTTTCCAATACAAAATTCGGAAAATATTCGGTCCAGAATCAGGTCCATATCGCCAACACCCAATATCTCTCCCAATGATGACCATAGCTGCCGCCATTCGAATGCAACCAGATCCAATTGTGGCGCACCATCCAGTAGCGAACATCCATGCAATAAATGTTTCCGTGCTCGTATCAGTAATTGCCGGTGCCGCTTGCGCGTAATCAGAAGTCCCTCTTCTCCGGTAGGTACGGCACCCAGATGCTGCGCCAAATGCTTAATCAAGGCCTCCATACCCGCGCCACTGCGGGCTGAAACCAGAATAAAATCCTCCGGGATGGCTGACTCATCATCCATAAGATCGCATTTGTTCATGACCCTGATATCCGCGCGACCTTCTGCCTTCCATGTTGCCCTCTGAGATGTATCGGCTACGAAAATAGTTACATCAGCCATATTTGCGGCATCTATCGCACGCCGTACACCTTCCTTCTCGACGGCATCATCGCTGTTGCGCACACCTGCCGTATCCACCAGACGAACAGGAATACCGTATACTTCGAAATCCACCTCCAGCGTATCACGCGTCGTCCCCGGAATATCACTGACAATCGCCCGCTGGCGACCACAAAGATGATTCATCAGACTGGACTTTCCCACATTGGGCGCACCAGCGATAGCCACCGTCACCCCTTGAAACAGACGTTCCCCAAACACTGCCGTCGCCAGACTTTTATCAATAGGTGCCAGCACTTCATGGGTCATTTTATCGTATAACTGGCCGAAGAAGAGAGGAGGAATTTCATCCTCCGGAAAATCCATGCAGGCCTCCACATGCGCCAGCAGAGAAGTCACCTTATCCATCAGGGAGGTGATCTGCCGACCAAATTCTCCCTGCAAATGCCGCTCGGCCTGACGGGCAGCCCGCAAGGTGGCCGCATCAATACAAGCGGCGACAGCCTCTGCCTGTTCAAGATTCATTTTTCCATTCTCTACAGCCCGGCGAGTGAATTCGCCCGGGTCTGCTAACCGGGTTCCCAACATAAGGATACGTTGAAGGAGCGCGTTCAAAAGGATCGGTGAACCATGTGCCTGGAGTTCGATCACATCTTCGCCCGTATAGGACTTCGGCGCTTTGAAGTAGAGCACCAACCCTTCATCAAGGGTTGTGCCATCTGCATCAAGGAAACGGACACACTGGGCGTGGCGAGCTACCCATGATTGCTGCCTGCGACACAGCCGCTGCGATATAATGTGCGCATTCGGACCAGAAATGCGGATTACACCCAACCCACCCCTGCCCGTCGGGGTGGCAATAGCAGCAATGGTTGTCAGCTAGATGGCCTTCATCTTGTGCATGACATACCACTGTTGTGAAACGGCCAAAATGTTGTTAACCAACCAGTAAAGGACCAGCCCTGACGGAAAGAACAGAAACATAAAGGTAAAAATAACCGGCAGAAATTTCATGACCTTGGCCTGCATGGGATCGGGAGGAGCTGGATTTAATTGCTGTTGAACCAGCATGGATACACCCATTAAAACGGGTAATACATAGTACGGATCCATCACGGAAAGGTCATGAATCCAGCCAAAGAATGGTGCCTGTCGCAACTCAATTGAAACTAAAAGTGTTTTATATAAAGCGAAGAATACCGGAATCTGGATCACAATCGGCAGACATCCCCCCAGCGGATTGACCTTATGCTTCTTATACAAGGCCATCATTTCCTGGCTCATTTTCTGCCGGTCGTCCCCATGCAAATCACGCATACGCTTCATTTCCGGCTGAAGTTTTCGCATTGCAGCCATGGACTCATACGATTTCTTGGTTGGCCAGAAAAACAGCAGTTTGATGCATACCACCAACAGGATGATACACAAACCAAAATTACTGATCATTCCGTGGAACCAGAGCAAAAGGTCGTGCAAGGGCTTGGCGATGAATGCAAACCATCCATAATCTACAGCTCGCTCCAGACCGGCATGAAGAGTTTTCATGACAGGTGTGGATTTTGGACCAATGTAAATCCGCGAATGGAATACAGCATCGTTGCCCACCATCCTGGCATTCTCCAGATATCCTGCCTGATAGGTACTGCCATTACCCTTAAAATAGTAATGGTACTTATTGGCTTTATCGCCGACCAAAGCCGCGATAAAATAACGATTCATAATTCCGATCCAACCACCTTTGGCGGAATACCGCACAGGGCTGGACTTGTCCAAATCTTTAAAGGAAACCTCTTTCAGCTTATCGTTCATTAAGCCAATTGGCCCTTTATACTGACGCATCCTTGATTTTTTTCGGTCAGGATCAACCGAAACGACCTGGCGATACATTTCAAGCCCGGAACCGTGCGTAATACGGTCATTCACATTCAGGACATAACTACCATGTTTCAGGGTGAGGGTACGAATCCAGGAACGCCCATCGGCCAACGTGGCGCCGAGGGTTAATACCGAGTTACCCTGGTCCTGTTTTTCTGACACCACATGAAAGTGCGGTGCTACCTGACCAATAAGACCGGAATTCACATAAATAGCATGTTGCCCCGTACTTTCCAACACGGAAACGGGTCCGGATCCCGGTTTAATACTCTCACGATATTGCGTTGTAAGCGCTTCAATAATGGCCCCTTGAGAATCAACCTTTAAATCAAGGAGCTTGTTCTTCAATCCTGCAATTTTCGGAACCTTCTTCGCCGGGGCCTCCGGGGTAAGGATGTTATGTTTTACCTGTCCGGGATGACCCTGAATAGCGGGTGGGGATGCCTGCGTCGATTGCGAGGCAGACGATACAGATTTTGTTACAACTTGCGCATGAGTTTGTTTGTTATGTTTCTCGGCTGCGGGAAATATCACCTGCCAGCCTACCAGAACTATCATGGATAGCACAAACGCCAGAATTATATTGCGTTGTTCCATGTTTAAGTCTCCTTGACTTTACGCGTAAAGTATCCTTGCCGTTTCTCTGGAACCGGATCATACCCTCCCTTGGCAAAGGGATGACAGCGTAACAAGCGCAACACCGCCAACCATAAACCATGGATCACCCCGAAACGCTCAACAGCTTCCAGTGCATAGCCGGAACAGGTGGGTTGATGAATGCAGCGTGGAGGGAGCAAAGGGGAAATCAGATACTGATAAACCCGGATTAAACCGAGCAACAGATATTTCATCTCCGACCCCTGCATATGTCTCTCATCATTCGTTGCAATCCCTGAGCCATATCACGGTTGATATCCTTTATCTTTTTACAGCCACACAAGGGAAAAACCAGCACATCCACACTTAGATGCCGGGCATCATTTAGCCGAAAACATTCCCGTAATTTCCGTTTTAACCTGTTTCTCTGTACGGCATTACCGTACTTGCGGGAAACTGCTAATCCTAATCGGGCATGCGGCATGGTATTGACTTGATATATCAGCCGCAAGCTTCCGCTATTCATCTTGCGCCCCTGACGCAACCCTGAAAAATCCGCTTTCGAACGAAGCCGAAGGCGTGGAGGAAATCCGTTCTTCAGGCGCTTAGACGTTTGCGTCCCTTGGCACGACGACGATTGATGACTGCACGCCCGGATCGGGTGGCCATACGAGCACGGAAGCCATGTGTGCGGGCACGACGAATCCGGCTTGGTTTGAACGTAAAACTCATGTCCTTCTCCTTGGATTAAAAAGGCTGCGGATATTAAGTTCGCGTGCTCTTCTGTCAAGTTATCAATAAAAATTCTAGTGAAGACTTGATTGGCGGATGACCTTTTGCTCTCTCTTTCGTAAGATAGGGCGATGAAAAACAAGCATGAAGACATTGACTGGCAAGTTATTATGGATGCGTTGGCTGAAGA
This sequence comes from uncultured Zetaproteobacteria bacterium, assembly GCA_964624255.1. Lineage (GTDB taxonomy): Bacteria > Pseudomonadota > Zetaproteobacteria > Mariprofundales > Mariprofundaceae > JAUZQZ01. The sequence goes on along the minus strand of CAZUWV010000008.1, from coordinate 7,397 downwards.
AGTTCCCGCTGCACGCTTTGATGCATGGATCAGACCTATCCAGGCCACCGTTAAAGGTCAAAAACTTATTCTATCCGTACCCAGTCGTTTTTTTCTGGATAGTCTAAAAGACCATTATGAGCGGCTCATACGCCAGTTGGTTAAAGACCATTTCGGTATTAACGCAAATGTAGATTTTCATGTAGACTCGTCTCTCTCGCTAAAACTTGACCTTATTGCCAAAAGAAAACAGAAAAACTCCGCGCAGGTCGATGGATTTATTGATCCACGTTTCACGTTCGCCAACTTTATTGTCGGAACAAGTAACGAATTTTGCCATGCCGCCTGTCGCGCCGTTTCCGATCGCCCTGGCGTCGTATACAATCCTCTTTATCTGTATGGTGGTGTGGGTTTGGGTAAAACACATTTAATTAATGCTGTAGCGAATGAACTACTGGAAAAAAAACACGTCACCATTGCTTACCGTACCAGTGAACGGTTCACCAATGAACTCATTCAAGCTATTCGTAACGGTAGTACACAACAATTCAGAAATCGTTACCGCAAAGTGGATGTACTGATCATTGATGACGTACAGTTTATCGCGGGTAAAGCCAGCACACAGGAAGAATTTTTCCATACATTCAATGCACTATACGAGGTACAAAAACAAATTATCCTGACCTCAGATCGTCCTCCTCGTGAAATGAACCACTTGCAGGAACGTTTGAAATCACGCTTTGGATGCGGTCTGGTCGCGGATATCCAACCACCATCACTGGAAACTCGCCACGCTATTTTAACCAGTAAGGCAAAATTAGCCGGTATACGACTTCCAGACGATGTTACCGCACTGCTCGCGACACATATTACCAACAACGTACGCGAACTTGAAGGTGCTCTCACACGTTTGACCGCCCACGCAACACTCACCAACCGTACCATTGACATAGACTTTGCACATCACGTGCTACGCGATTTATTACATGAAGAAGTTAAAGTAGTCTCTGTTGAAGATATTCAGAAATATGTAGCAAATTATTATAACATCAGGCTACAGGATATGAAATCCAAGAAACGGAGTCGTAATATCGCCTTTCCCCGCCAGGTCGCCATGTACTGTTGCAAACGCATGACTCGTCATTCTCTACCTGAAATCGGTGAATATTTTGGCGGAAAAGATCACACGACAATACTCTATGCTGCACGAAAAATTGATGCTTTACAGCAAAAAGATGCAAGCTTCAAACATGAGATCGAGCATATTATTAAACTTTTAAATGGTTGATCTTTACCAAACCTGTGTATAAGTTTGGTATAACATTTGTTTATCCTGTGAGTCATATGGCTATATCATTCGTATAACACTCCCTACCCATGGATGATGCGATCTACTCACATTATTCGCACATAATTTATAATCTTATCCACAGGTAATTTTGTTATTACTATATATAAAATAAGGATTTTTTATCTTATCCACATTATACACAAGCCCTATGACGGTTACTATTTTTTTAATATAAACGGGGTATTCATAAAAGGAGCATCATATGCACGTTACGCTTTCACGCTCAAATATGTTTCATGCCATTCAGCGTTGCCAAAATATCGTTGAACGAAAACATACGATTCCGATTTTATCCAATATCCTTTTGAGTACAGGTGAAGATCAATTGATCATGACCGCTACTGACCTTGAAGTCGGAATCAAAACACAAGCATCAGCTACCATTCATCAGCAGGGGCATACCACAATAGCCGCTCGTAAACTGTTTGAGATTCTGAAGGAGATGGATGCAGATGCGGATGTTGATATAGAACTTGACGGTACATTTTTAAACATCAAAAGTGGACGATCAAAATTTCGTTTAACAACAATGTTGGCTGATGAATTTCCGGACGTACGGGAAGATGAGGAAATTTCGTCCGTCCATATGGATGGTTCCGATCTGGCAACCATGATTACCACGACTAGTTTTGCTATGTCTAACGATGAAACAAGAAAATATCTGACAGGTACATTGTTTGAAATTGATGAACATGGACGCCTGAATCTGGTAGCGACGGATGGTCATAGACTGGCGATGACTCGTGTCTTGCTTGAACAAAAAGTTAACGCCAGTCAAAACATCGTTCCCCGAAAAGGCGTGATGGAAATGCGTAAGTTATGTGAGGATATTCCAGGCCAGGTCACATTAAGTATGAGTGATCGTCAAATTCGTTTGACCGCAGGTCCAAACAGTTTGACATCCAAATTGATTGATGCCCGTTTTCCCAGTTATGAAGATGTCGTTCCTGTTGATTATTCACAGTTCGCGATTGTAGATCGACATGATCTCGATTTGATATTAAGACGAATCATGATTGTAGCCAATGAATTTACGCATGATGTTCGATTCCAGATAAAATCGGGAGAATTACTCATTTCTTCTCACAATACCGATCAGGAACAAGCTGAAGAGATTATCGAACTGGAATACGATGGACCGGAAGTAGATGTTGGATTTAATGCACGTTATATTCGTGATGTTTTAAGTGTCATGCACAACGACACGTTAAAAATAAGTTTTAAGGATGGGCTTTCTCCGGTTTTATTGAAGGAGGAAGAGGATAGCACCGCAACTTTTGTGATTATGCCCATGAGAATATAGTCCGAACACTGTATTTCTAGTGGGCTCAACACTATTGTTGCAAGAAATTAGTGCGGTAGATTTTCGCTGTCATCAACAGGTACGGTGGCCATGTATGCCGGGTCTGAATATGGTAACAGGTGAAAATGGAAGTGGTAAGACCAGCCTTTTGGAAGCTGTATTTCTTATGGGGCATGGTCGATCATTCAGGCAGGCCAGAGATCCGGTGCTGTCCAGATGGGATAGTAAGGGTTTTTTGATTACCGGGAAATGGAAACGATACGGACCCTTGCATGTAGAGGTTTCAGGAAAGGAAAAAAATAACCGGATTTACCTGCAAAGGCGTCAGATCCAACGTCGTACGGAATTGATAGAAACATTACCGATACTGGCGGAATCACCCCAGGGCGCAAGGTTGGTGGATGGTGTTCCGGGTGAACGCAGACGCTGGCTGGACCAGATGATGCTTTATTGTCGGCCTGATGTGACCAGGCATTACCATGCATATCTTCGCTGTCTTATGCAGCGAAGCCGAATATTACGACATGGCGGTTCATCGGATGAAATTGAGGTTTGGGAACATCAGATGGCGACGCATGGGTTGATTTTAATGCAGGTGCGAGCCAGCTTGATGGATCATTTGAATCGAATACTGGAATCTGAACTTTCCCTGAGTGAGTTGCAGGTACGCGTTACGATTCATTCGACAGCTCCGGAAGAAAGAGAAACCTGGCTTGAACGCCTGTTTATTCAACGGAGAGGCCGGTCAAAGGGTGTTTTGCGCATGGGACCCCATTGTGATCGTATGATGATTGATTACGGCGGAAGGGACATGCGGTCATGTGGTTCGCGTGGGCAACAAAAGTTGGCAGCGGTGGCTATGAGGCTGGCGGAATGCACCTTGAGGATGCAGCATCGCGGCCTGATGCCTCTATTGTTGCTGGATGATGCTCTGGAGGCGCTGGATCCTTTGCGCCAGCAACGGTTGTTGGAACGTCTTTCCATACATTCCGGCCAGGTATTGATGACGGGACCTTCCGGAACGTACATATCCGCCAGTTCGAAAATAAATTATTTTAGCCTGGATACACCGATTCAGAAGAGTCAGGATGAAATTCAGCCAGTCGCGACTGGTGTGGAGGAAGTAGTATGAATGCACAACAAGCGGAACTGAAGTACAGCGCCGACAGTATCAAGGTGTTACGCGGTCTGGATGCCGTGCGTAAACGACCGGGCATGTATATTGGTGATACCGATGATGGCACGGGCTTGCATCATATGATATTCGAAATTGTGGATAATTCCATTGATGAAGCACTGGCAGGCTATTGTGATCGCATTGAAGTGATTTTACATTCGGATGATTCAGTTACCGTGCGTGACAATGGTCGTGGTATACCGGTTGAAATTCATTCCGAAGAGGGTGTGTCGGCGGCTGAGGTTATCATGACCATCCTGCATGCCGGCGGTAAATTCGATGATAATTCCTACAAGGTTTCAGGCGGATTGCATGGTGTGGGCGTATCCGTGGTCAATGCCCTGTCTGAAACGCTGGAACTGGTGATTCGGCGTCAGGGAAAGGTCCATTTTCAACGTTATGAAGAAGGTGTGCCGCACAAGCCGTTAAAAGAGATTGGTGAGGCGGAAGGTAGCGGCACCGAGGTGCGTTTTTTTCCCAGTCTGAAAATATTTTCCCATCGTCATTTTTCAACGGATATAGTGGCGACACGTTTACGCGAACTGTCTTTCCTCAATAGCGGTGTCCGTATCGAACTGTATGACGAGCGTAACGATAACCGGCAAGTGTTTGAATATGTTGGCGGAATTACGGCTTTTGTGGAACACTTGAACCGCACACGCACGGCCCTTCATGCCGGATGTATTACGATCAACGGTGAGCGCGACGGAACATCACTGGAGCTGTCCATGCAATGGACGGATGCTTACCAGGAGAATGTCTTTCCCTATACCAACAACATTCCGCAAAAGGATGGCGGCGCGCATCTGGCGGGATTCCGTGCGGCACTCACTCGCTGCGTGAACAACTATGCCAATACGCATGATATGCTGAAGAAGCATAAAGTGAATTTGACCGGAGATGATTGCCGTGAAGGGCTGACAGCCGTGCTGTCAATCAAGGTTCCTGATCCAAAATTTTCCTCGCAAACCAAGGAGAAGCTTGTTTCCAGCGAGGTGCGAGCCGTCGTCGAATCTATTATCAATGAGAAATTTTCCGAATGGCTGGAGGAGAATCCGAAAGAAGCCAAACGGGTTATTGGTAAAACCGTGGAAGCGGCAACGGCACGTGAAGCGGCGCGTAAAGCGCGGGAATTGACCCGCCGTAAAGGTGCACTGGATATTTCCAACCTGCCTGGAAAACTGGCTGATTGTCAGGAAAAGGATCCGGCATTGTGTGAAATCTTTCTCGTCGAGGGAGATTCCGCCGGTGGATCGGCCAAGCAGGGGCGTTCCCGAAAATATCAAGCCATTCTTCCGCTCAAGGGAAAGATTTTGAATGTCGAAAAAGCCCGTTTCGACAAGATGCTTTCCAGTCAGGAAATAGGGACCATGATTACCGCTTTTGGCACGGGTATCGGTAAAGAAGACTTTGATATCTCCAAGCTTCGCTATCATCGTGTGATCATTATGACCGATGCTGATGTCGATGGTTCGCACATTCTTACACTGTTATTGACGTTTTTTTACCGGCAGATGCCCGAGCTGATTGAACGCGGATATCTGTATATTGCGCAACCTCCATTATATCGGGTCGCTCGCGGCAAGAAGGGGCGCTATATCTCCACCGATGATGACCTGTTTGAATTTTTACTGGAGCATGGCGGACAAGGTTTATCCTATCGTTTCGGTGACGCGGAGAAATCCATGACGGGCGAGCGTTTGATGACGCTGGTACGCAATATTCATCGCCTTAAACAGTTGTGCAGGCGGCTTTCACAGCGTATAGATTTACCGGTACTGAAATTACTACTGGAAACCGGCAAGCTGGAAATATCTTCTTTTCGTCACAAAGACCGGTTGGAAACACGGGTCCGGGATGTGATTGATGCCTTCAACAAGGTATCGCGTGCGCATGAGACGATGGAATTTTTACTGCATGAGAATGCCGAACAGGGTTGTTGGCAAGTGGAATTCAGGCGACGGGATCATGGCCGCGTCATACATTCCAGGCTGGATAAGGATTTGGCAAGCACGGGTGAGTATCGAGAGGCACAAACGTTGTGCGCTTTGGTACAGCGGGTGGTCAGCGGTGGCGGAAATCTGTCCCGCGAAGGAAAAAATTGGCCTGTGAATCACTACGATGACATTGCCGATGTCGTTGAAGGCGAGGGGCGGAAAGGCCTCTCTATTCAGCGCTATAAAGGCCTGGGTGAAATGGATCCGGCACAACTTTGGGAAACGACCATGGATCCTGAAAAACGCGTATTGCTTAAAGTCAGTGTGGATGATGTCGTGGCCGCCGATGAAATCTTTGCGACCTTGATGGGTGATGCTGTCGAACCACGTCGTAACTTTATTCAGGACAATGCCTTGAAGGTGCGCAATCTGGATGTCTGATTTACCCGTTGAGCAGCAGAAAGAGGCGCTGACGTATGCTGATGCCGGTGTAAATATTGATGCCGGGAATGCTTTTATTGATCGTATCAGGGGGGCTGTCTCCTCGACCACGCGTCCCGAGGTGATGGGTGGGCTGGGAGGCTTCAGTGGATTGTTCCGCGCTGATTTTTCCAGTATGACTGAACCGGTGCTCGTTTCTTCTACGGATGGCGTTGGTACCAAGCTGTTATTGCTCCAGAAACACAAACGTCCGCACATAGCCGGGATTGATGCGGTGGCCATGTGTGTTAACGATATGGCTGCACAAGCTGCGGAGCCACTGTTTTTCCTGGATTATCTGGCGATAGGCAAGCTTGATGGCGAGACACTGGCGGGTGTGGTTGAGGGTATTGCCGAGGCTTGCCGTATTTGCGGATGCGCGCTGATCGGCGGAGAAACGGCTGAAATGCCAGGTATGTATGCGTCGGGGCATTACGATATTGGTGGCTTTTCAGTCGGCGTGGTGGACAAGCCGAAGGTGGTTGATGGCTCCACCATCGCCGATGGCGATGTGATGCTGGGTATGGCTTCCAGCGGCCCGCATGCCAATGGTTTTTCTCTGATTCGTAAGTTGATTGAGGTTGGCGGCGCGAATATCGAGAGCGATGTGTTGCGCGATGGCTCTATGGCCGTGGATGCCGTGCTCGCCCCTACCCGCCTGTATGTTCCGATGGTCAAGGCGCTGCTGAAAGAAGGTGTTGCGGTACATGGTTATTCGCATATCACCGGCGGCGGTATATTCGACAATATCAAGCGCATCCTGCCAGAAGGTTTGGCCGCAACGGTGGATATTTCATCCTGGCCGGTACCACCCGTGTTCGAGTATTTGCTCTCCTTTGCCGATGTGGCACGTGATGAGTGCTATCGCACCTTTAATATGGGTATTGGTTTTGTCGCGATTCTTTCCGAAGCCGAAGCGGCCAGGGCCGAGTCAGTGCTGATTGATGCCGGTGAAAGGGTTTATCATATCGGTCGTATTCATCAGCGGAGTGGAGAAACCGTGACGCTCAGTCCGACCTCGTAGAAAAGCACACCATCAGCAATTACTGACCATCGCCAAGTCAAACGAGTACGCCAGGGGTTGTGGCCGTGAGGTAACCGGATTGAGGAATGTCCGGTTCATCCGGCAAATGCATCCTTTCGGGTTTTATGCATTGAGAGGATTTTGAG
>CAZUWV010000007.1:0-35714 GCA_964624255.1 uncultured Zetaproteobacteria bacterium | reverse complement strand
GGCTTCAAACTTGCAGAAAATCCCTATGGGAGAAATACTTGTGGGTAAAGGGCAGGGCTAGCCCGAATTGTTCGGGTTAGATACTCGTCAAAATAAACAGGCCCCGGCAGTGAATACCGAGGCCTGTATCTCATGCCTGACGCCGAGGAGGGAGGGGAGGGAGGGCGGCGCCAGACAGGTGTGAATCATAGGGCTCGTTTTTGAAAATGATGTGAAATGTGCATTACAAGATTTTCATCATGACCCGGGCATACCGATGCCACAAATCAGGGATGTTATCCAACCTGTTCTTCCTGCATGAACTCCAGTTCCTCCCAACGCGCATAGGCATCGACAAGCCTTTCTTCCAACGCATTCAGGTGCTGTTGATCGCGCTGGTAGCCTGTGACATTACTATTGAAATAGCCCGGATCGCAGAAGCGGGCTTCAATCCCGGTTTTTTCTGATTCCATCACTTCTATCTCGCCGGGGAGCGCATCCAGCTGCCGTTGGTCCTTGTACGACAGCTTCACTCTTGTTTTGTCCGCCTTCGTTACCCTCTCTTCGCTTATTGTCCTTTTCTTCGGTTTCTCTGCTCCTTTTTGCTTACATTGGCGCGCCTTCCATGCCTGAAAGTCGGAATAGCCGCCTTCAATCGGCACGATCAGGCCAGCACCCTCGAAAGCCAACACCTTTGATACGACGCGGTCCATGAAGGCGCGATCATGCGACACCATGATGACCGTACCGTCATAGTTGGCCAGCGCCTGCTCCAGAACGGCCAGCGTGCCGATGTCCAGGTCGTTGGTCGGCTCATCCAAAACCAGCAGATTGGCCGGCTCCAGCAGCATTTTTGCCAGCATCAGACGCCCCTTTTCACCACCTGAGAGTGCGGCCACGCGACTATGCAGACGTTCCTTGTCGAACAGAAAATCCCGCATATAAGAGACGACATGGCGTGGCTCATGACCGCCGATATGGACGTAGTTGCCACCATTGGGCAGCAATATATCTTTCAACTTGCTTTCGGGGTTCAACTCCCTCATTTGCGTCAGGAAGGCCGTGGCCAGGCGTACGCCGTGGCGTACCCGCCCCGAGTCCGGCTTTATCTCACCGAGCAAAATTTTAAGCAGTGTGGTTTTTCCGATGCCGTTTGGACCAACCAGCCCGATGCGGTCACCAGCCATGATTTTATGACGGAAATCGCGCGCAATGACCGTATCGTCAAAGCTGTGCGCTATATCTATAGCCTCAATCAACATTTTGCCGGATCTAACACCGCTGGCTACGCGCAGCTCAACATCTCCGCCGCGCAGGCGTCGTGCCGCCCGCTGACCGCGTAAGTCCTCCAGTGCTCGCGCACGTCCCTCATTGCGCCTGCGTCGCGCCGGGATTCCTTTGCGAATCCAGCGTTCCTCACCGGCCAGCAGCTTGTCGAATTTACGGTGCTGTACCGTCTCCATGGCCAGCATTTCTGCTTTCTTCTCCAGATATTCGGCGTAAGTGCAGGTGAAATGTGTTAAATGGCCACGATCCAGTTCGACGATTCCTTCGGCTACGGCATCGAGGAAATAGCGATCATGGGTGACAAACACGACTGCGCCAGGGAAAGCGGCGATAAAATCCTCCAGCCACTCAATGGAAGGCACATCCAGATGATTGGTCGGCTCATCGAGCAGCAATACATCCGGCTCGGCCACCACGGCGCGCGCCAGCGCCACGCGTCTGAGCCAGCCGCCGGAGAGTTCGCCTATATCCTGTTCCGCTTTCAGCTTGAGCCTTGAAATCGCCATTTCGATGCGTGAATGAAATTGCCATGCACCGATACGCTCCAGCTCTACCTGTAAACGATCCAGCCTCTTGAGAGCCTGCGACGACGTATCCTTGTCAAGCGCCCGCAGAGCTGCGTGATAATCTTCCAGCGCCCTGGCTACATCGCCCAAACCCCCGGCCACGATATGGAACACGCTCCAGCCTGCCTCGAAATGCGGTGCCTGTGGTAGATAGGCGACGCGGGTGCTGCCACGTAGCGTGACTGTTCCGCCATCCGCTTCCACCTGACCGGCCATAATTTTCAACAGCGTGGATTTTCCTTCGCCATTGCGGCCAATCAGTCCAAGGCGCACGCCGCGCCCGATGGTCAGCGAGACATCGTTGAGCAGTACCTGCGGTCCGAAGGTTTTGGCAAGATGATTCAATGTCATGATCGGCATGGGCGTATTCTGTCCTGTTCGGCGCAGTTGTTGGGTAGATCAGGGGGAAGATGGGTCGCGACGATGATTTTGAACCGTGGACGGAGAGGCCTCGCCTGCAGCCTGCATGGCGATAGCTTGCGGATGAGCCGTATAATGTTCGCGCACCACATTCGCTAGTTTCATCTTCACCATTTCATCAATCGAACTGGCTGCGTCTTCCGGCAAAACGGCCATCAGGGCTACCAATAAATCATCCTGTGGTGTGGGTAATCGTGCGATCCATGCGTGGAGCAAATCCCTGTCTACCCGCGCGGGTAGCGAACCCAGAATACCGGCGTCATTCTGATTGTGTATCAGGAGTCCCGAGGTCGTGCCACGGTCCAGGGTCAGCACCTGAAAGAAATACAGTGTATGGTAGGCAAGCTGTTGCTGTTTAGTCTCCATAGTGGTTTGCGGTGCCTGCTTCAGGATGCGCGCCATGATTGCAAGATAAGCGTCAATTGCTGCGTCACCAACGCGTCGGGCCAGAGAGAAGTCACTCTCCATATTGCCCGAGTTATAACTTTCCAGGTAGAAATGCGCGACGCCACGATGACGGCCAAGCGCTGGAATGAAGAAATAGCGCTCGCCCTGTGCTTTCGCCTCTTCAAACTGATTCGGTGCGGCCTGTTCCAGGGCAGCGAGAAAATTTTCCTTTGCCGCTATATCCTCAACAGACGGATTAAGATCAGCCATGATCCGCCAATAGCCCTTGCCATCCTTCATTTCCGTCCAGCTGATATGAATATGAACGGATGGTGCATACGGATTACGCGGGTGGATAATTGTTGAAATTGCCGTAGCTGAACCCAGCTTTCTGCTCGGATTACCATCGTAATGCACCTGCGAGACATTGACCGAGCCGCGACCGAAGGTATCGCCATCCACTATTTCATAACGCATGCCACCGCCATGCAGGCCATGATCACGGAGCCACTCGACCGGCACGAAGGGCGACATGTCACCCATAGATCGCGCGATCCCTTCCAGCCCCGTTACAAATCGCCGCTGCAATCCGTAAAGCATGGTTTGCGTCCGCCCCGCCTGCCGTGATGCGGCCTGAATGCACTTCATGACGCACGAACGTGGAGGCCGAAAAGCAGGCGAGCGACGTCATTGAAATTTTTAACGTAATGGATGTTTATATCCTGAGGTATTGATGGCGGCAACTCTTCAACATCTACCTGATTGGCGGCGGGCAGAATGACCTCCGAAACACCAAGGCGTTTGGCCGCCAATAGTTTTTCACGCTCACCGCCAATGGCTAACACCTCGCCGGTCAGCGTCATTTCTCCTGTCATGGCATACGGTAATGGCGTCTTGTTCAGGGCCAGTGATAACAAGGCTGCAGCCATGGTGATGCCGGCTGATGGACCATCCTTCGGCACTGCTCCTTCCGGCACATGCAGGTGAACAAAGGCTTTGTCGAAGAAGTTGGTCGGCGCGCCGAAGCGGGCTAGGTTGGCGGTAATGTAGGAATAAGCGATTTCTGCGGATTCCTGCATGACCTTGCCCAATTGGCCGGTCAATTTCAGTCCTCGGTTGTCACGGTGCGTTACCGCCGCCTCCAGCCTGAGTGTGACGCCACCCATCGCCGTCCATGCCAGTCCCGTTGCCAGGCCTACGCCTCGACGAATATTTTCTCCCCGGAAGCGGGGCTTGCCTACATATTTATCCAGGTTTCTCGCGCCGATTCGAATGGGTGGAGATATTTCTTCCCGCACCAGCTTCACCACCGCCTTGCGCAGAATTTTTTTCAACAATTGTTCCAGGCGGCGAACTCCCGGCCCGCGGGCGTACTCATCCACCAGACGCGTTAGCGCCGTTTTCTCCAGCTTGATATCACTGCGTTGTAACCCGTTTTCCCTAAGCAACCTTGGCCAGAGGTGCTTGCGCGCAATATCCATTTTCTCTGATGCGATATATCCGGCCAGATGAATGATTTCTGCCCGGTCCAGCAATGGTTTGGGAACGGTATCCAGCTGGTTGGCGGTTAACAGAAACAGCACGCGAGAGAGATCGAAGCGCACATCCAGGTAATGATCAAGGAAATCATTATTCTGCTCGGGATCCAGAACCTCCAGCAAGGCGGAAGACGGGTCGCCGCGAAAATCGGAACCGATTTTATCCACTTCATCCATCATGATGACCGGGTTGGCGACGTTGGCCTGCTTCAATGCCTGAATGATCTTGCCGGGCATGGCGCCGATATAGGTGCGGCGATGCCCCTTAATCTCCGCCTCGTCGCGCATACCGCCGACCGAAAAACGATAAAACGGACGATTCACCGCATCGGCGACGGCGCGGCCAAGGCTTGTTTTTCCCACCCCCGGCGGGCCGACGAACAAAATAATGGAGCCGGCCACTTCCTTTTTGCGCACGCCTACGGCAACGAATTCCAGTATGCGATCCTTGACATCCTCCAGGCCGGAGTGATGGCGGTTCAATGCGCGGGAAGCCGAATTCAGATTCAAGCGGTCCTTGCTAAACTTGCCCCATGGAAGGCTGGTCAGCCAATCGAGATAATTGCGTGATACACCGTATTCAGAAGAGGAAGCATCCAGCATCGAAAGCTTGCGCATCTCCTCGTCGAAAACGGATTTCGCTTCATCCGAAAATTCGATCTTTTCCGCACGCTTTTCCAAACGTTTGAGTTCCTGATCGCGCGGGTCTTTCTCCATGCCCAGCTCACGCCGGATTTCGTGCAGTTGCTCATTGAGAAAGAATTTGCGCTGTTGCTCCGAGATGCGTTCGTCGATGTTGCCACGAATGCGGCTCTGAATCTTGCTGACGTTCAGCTCGCGGTTGAGCAAACCCATCACCTTTTTCATACGGTCGAAGATGGGATAGGTTTCGAGGATATCCTGTAGTTCTTCGCGCCCCGCCGTAGTCATGCTGGCAGCGAAATCCGCCAGATGGTTGGGTTCATCCAGCCCGAAGCGGGATAAAAACAGCCGCAACTCCTCTTCGTGCAGGGGGTTGTGTTTAAGCAGTTCCTTGATGGTATTGGCGATAGCTACGGTATAAGCGCGGAGCTCTACATTATCCTCGTAGCTGGTTTCCGGAAAGTATCGCACCCGTGCCCGCACGTGCGGCGGACCCGCGGAAAAATCCCGCACACGAAAACGCTCCATGCATTCAATAACGACATGCAGACCATGGCCGGGTATTTCCACGGCCTTGATGACCTTGGCGACAACACCTACCTCGTACAGGTTTTCGGTGGCGAATGGCGCATCCTCATTGCGCACTAAAAGCAGGCCGACATGTTGCTCCTCCGCATTGGCAATCTCGCGGAAGATTCTGGTCATTTCTTCGCCCTCGTACACCAGGGGTACGATCAGACCGGGAAATAAGGGACGGTTGGATAGCGGCAAAATACTTAGAAACGGCGGTAGTAGCTCGCGGGCTACGATCAGGCCGCTGCCGCCGGACGGCGGCCCAGCGTCGGCTTCGTTCGGCTCTATGATGTCGGGATCATGGATTTCATCTGTCATTCACATTATATAATAGAGCATGGGCAAGGTTTCAAGGGCTTGAAGACTATCAATTCTTGCATTATACACACGGCATCACTTTAACGGAGGGATTTATGCGCTCATTCAAGGGTTTATTTCTGCTGATTATAACCAACCTGCTAGTCTTCTTGACGCTCATCATTTCCGGTAACATCCTGATCAATTTCGTGTTACCGAAGTTTGGCATCGACGTGCGCGGAAGCTTTGCCAGCTATCAGTTCGCCTGGGCCATGGTGTTCGGCTTCGGCGGTGCATTTATTTCACTCCTGATGTCCAAACCAATGGTTAAACGGATGTATCACATGCAGCGGGTAACCCAGCCTTCCACGCCCAAGGAGCGGTTGGTGTACGAAACGATCCGGGAACTGGCACACCGAAGTAACCTGAAAATGCCGGAAGTCTGGGTTTATATGGATGATTCGCCCAATGCCTTCGCCACGGGTCCCGGCCGCAATCGTTCCATGATTGCCGTTTCTTCAGGTCTGGTGAACAATCTCTCCGACGATGAAGTCAAATCCGTGCTGGCCCATGAAATGGGCCATGTGACCAATGGCGATATGGTGGCTACCACGCTGCTCCAGGGTCTGATGAACACCTTTGTCTATTTCCTGGCCGGTATGATCGCCCGCATGGTCGCCAGCGCCACATCGCGCGATGGCGAGCCAAACTTCATGGTGTATTTCATTGTGGACATCGTACTGCAAATTCTGTTCTCCATTCTGGCCATGATCGTGGTGATGTGGCATTCGCGCCGCCGTGAGTTCCGCGCCGATGCGCACTCCGCCCGCATGTATGGCGCGGAGCCGATGATCCGTGCCCTACAAAAGATTGATGCGCTGGCGCGCCGGATTCAACCGGTCGAGGAAAAGAAGCCCCGCACTCTGGCACCGAAGGATGCGCTGGCTACGCTCAAAATCCACGAACAAAGCCGTGGCATGTCGCGTTTGTTCGCCAGCCATCCACCGATCGAGGCACGCATCGCGGCACTGAGGAACATGCGGGGGTAATAAAGTACGATCAAGCCTGGCATGCACAGGCCTTGCATGCGCGGAGATTTACGCTGTTTCTTTCATTTTATAGGCCAGTTGAGCCAGATATGCATCGAACATGGCGCGTCGGAGAGTTTTGTCGGTAACGTGCCGAAGTATTCTTACCGCATTTCTCTTTTCATTCCATCGAATGGCTCGCCCCGGCTTTCCCGTTTTCCCGGAGATGTCAATTCCAGCGCCGGGCCGCATACATGTGCGGATTCGCTTGATGTTACCTATGCGGCATTTATGGAAACAGGCATCGCGAATTTCTCGTTGCAGAAAGCGTATTTGTTGTGCCATAGCGGGGTGGTCAATGGCGATCAGCAGCGTATCCGATTCGACATTGAGCGGCTCCGTATGTTGGGCCAATACGGGGCCAATCATGGTGGGCCATGCGCGGCGCAAGCGGGCGACAGCGGCCAGCATTTCGAGTTTTTTCTCACCCAGAACATTGGATATCCCGGCCTGGAGAGCTGTCAGGCTGGAGGGCGGACGCTGTTTCAAAATGGCAGCTTTTTTCCGCCCAGAATATGCACATGGAGGTGAAAGACCTCTTGTCCGCCATCTGCGCGTACATTGATGACCGCGCGGTAGCCTGCCTCAAGATTCAGAACATGGTCGGCAATCATGCGTACACGGTCCATCAGCATACCCAGAAATGCGGGATTATCGCAGTCGGTTAATGTTTCTACATGCTGCCTGGGGATGACGAGCACATGTACGGGTGCCTTGGGGTGAATGTCTTCGAAAGCATAAACATCATCATCCTCGTAGATTTTTCTTGACGGGATTTTACCCCTGCTTATGTTGCAAAACAGACAGTCGCTCATTTTATTTTCCTCAGTTGACAGCACTTGATATAGGATGATTAATCATTCACACTTTATTTTCAACCCGGAATACCAGGCGGGTCAAGGGGTTGCGGCATGCACCGCATATCAATGTCGGACCCCGGGTTCAAGCTTGATAGTCTCTTGAGTTCTTGAATGATACAGATTGGGGGCAAACGCTGGATACGAAATCGAAGCTCCGGGTGAGACACCTGCTGGACATGGGCATGGTGGATATCGTCGGGTTGTCAGCACTCAAATGCCACGCCATACGTTTCCTCCGTTTTTTATATCGGGCAGGCAGCCGTTTTGTGCAGGACCATTGTATCCAGCGCGCCTCCGCGCTCGCCTCTATACCTCCCTTCTGGCCATTGTGCCTCTGATCGCCCTGGGCGTATCAGTATTTACCAGTTTTCATGCCTTTGACGAGGTTGCCGGGAAAATACGCGACATGCTACTCAGTAATCTGTTGCCAGCCAGCCACGAAGAAGTGGAAAAGTACCTGGGTGGTATTGCGGGCAAAACAGCCGCGCTTTCCATCTTTGGTATTATCGGACTCCTGCTTACAGCCACGGCACTGCTAAACACCGTGGAGGAAGCCTTTAACCATATTTGGCGCATTACCCGCGTACCCTTCCGTTTTGCCATCAGTGGTGGGTTGATTGCCGGCGCGTTGTTCGAGCTGATGAAATACGCCTTTACTTTCTATGTGACCGAACTCGTTCATTACGAACGCCTCTATGGGGCGCTGGGGGCGCTTCCTGTATTCCTGATCTGGTTATACCTCATCTGGGTGGTGGTGCTGATGGGTTCGGAAATAGCCTTTTGTCTACAACATCCCGAACAGTCCCATAGTAGACATGTCACCTTCAGAGAGGCTGGCGTACAGCAATTTTTCACGCACCTGATTCTGGTCCGTGCCGCAGAAGCTTTACAGGATGGTCGTATGTTGCACATGGGTGTCCTGGCCCGCGAAACAGGCGTACCAGACAATATTCTGCAAGAGTGGCTGGACCTTTTATGCAGGAAGGGCCTGTTACACCCCATCACTGACCATGGCGTGGAGGCATGGATCCCGGTATAGACGCAAGCCACCTTTACCTTGCCGCAGTTTACGACGCACTGGCCGGGAAAGCGATGTGCATCCCGGAGGACTGGTGTGATACGCCGCTGGGCCGCACGCTGGCCGAGCTCTACCCCCGCCTTGACAGGGAGCGGGGAGACATGTTGGCTAAAATTAACATTCGTGATTTAACCTGTATGGTTCATGAATCGTCATGAGGTTTGCACCGGGTTTTCGTTCACAGCTTATGAAATTCGATACAGGTTCCATCAATTTATTGATTCCTCCATCCACTACCTCTCAAGTATCTTAATCAGCGGTCCCAGGTGTTTCTCATACCGCTTCCAGCGGTCAATAGAGTCTGAAAATATGGGTTTCCTGACCTGGGTTACGCTAAGGGTGCGTACCCTGTTTTTGGTCTCGTAGAAGGCAAGACACCGATCATCCCATGGCAAGCCGCAAGCATCGATCAGTCTGCGCATTTCTTCTTCCTGATGGGCTACCAGATGCTCGTAATCCAGCTCATACATCACACCCTCGGGTAGCACATCGCGCCAGTGTCCCATTAGCCGCAGGTACATTCGGTAGTAATATCCGAGTTCGCCAAGGTTATATGCGAAATCGTATAAGTATCCTTCTATATCTGCCTTGTAGATAGACCAGCATGTGTCCATCGGGCTGCGTCGCACATGAATAATTTTGGCCCGTGGAAGCGCACAGTGAATCGCACCGACCAAACGAATGTTCGTGAGCGATTTCTCAGTGATGCGTAGCGCATCAGGAGAATTCTTCTTCAACAGCCGAAGGATATTCTGGCCGAGAACGCCCCATTGGTCGCGTGAGAAAGCTGTAGCGCGCTCAAGTGTCAACGGGGTCTCTGGCGTATCCATAACAGCCAGGCTTCTTTCAACGGATTCCAGTTCACCGCAGCTACTGACATCAGGATGCGAGGCTAGAATTTGCTCGACCAGTGTGCTGCCACAGCGGGGCATACCCACGATAAAGACAGGTGTTTCATCCATCAGGCCACTATTTCGCTCGAATACTTCCGGTGTGTAGTACTGCATAATCCCTTGTATATGCGTCAGTTCGACATTCGCATCATACCTGCTAGATCGGTGTCGAATATCGTTTCCCTCCCTGAAATAGGCAAATGCCTGATCAGCCTCGTGTAAATCCTCCATGATTTTACCTAACGAAAAGCAGATAAGCTTACGGTCACATGAACCGGGATCCGCGTGATCATAGATGGCTTGAAACAAGGCAATATCATCACTATCCTCAGCTGCGAAGGTCTTGAGGCTTCCGAGTACATTGCCGGCCTCCGCACGGAACGGGTTCAGTGAAAGCGTTTTGCGTACTGCGGATTCGGCGGCCACCAGGTCTCCGTTGGCGCGCAATAAGCGCGCCTTCTGGTAATTCGCATCTTCATGGTCAGGGGAACGCCCAAGCACCTTGTCCAGGCACGCCAGTGCTTCCGCATAACAGTCTTGGTGCTGGTACACAAAATAAAGCCCCATCAGTACATCAACATCATTCGGATACCGCCGCCCCACTTTTTCGAGAACAGCATGAGCTTCATTATATTCCCGCAAATCAATCAGTGCTCTGGCCAGAACCAAAGCGATGGCCAGGGAGGACGGTTTCAAATTCAGCGCATGCCGATATAGACGGGCGGCATCCAGGGGTTTGTTCTGATGTGCGTAGTGGGTGGCCAGATTCTTACAAAACTCGAAACGTCGGGGTGCGGCATTAAATGCCCGCACGAAATATGCTTCTGCCTTGTCATGCTCACCCGCCCAGGAAGCGAGCACGCCGCGCATATTGGTGAGGTCGGGGCTATCCGGCCAGATAGCTTCAATCTTGCCACATACCGTTTCGCAAATATCCTTGCGTCCTACGCTAAGCGCCTGCCCCGCCTCTTCAACCATCTGGCGAATCCGGCGTTTCTGATTATTGGATCTATGCGTGGGGCGCGCCATTAACGCAGGCTCGCCGCATAGACACGAAGGCACAAAGTAGAAATGCCCATCTTTTTTATTGGATCTTTCAAAATGAGGTCATACATGTGCAGCCACCAAGCTGAGCCACTGCCGAATCAGGATTCGACTATATTGATCTCCGCCCCCGGTTTCCAGTGCCTGGACGACCCCTGCGAGGTATTCTTCTGGCACATGATACACGGCTCCCGACGTTTCCCGGCAATTGTCGGTCAGCATCAGGCGCAAACCCACGGTATCACCTACATCCAGCATGCGGCTGACCCATTTATCCTCAATATACACGGTATCACCATCGTCGGATGGATAGCATTGCAGTTCAAAGCCTTCACCAGGGTCGCGGTGCGTTACTCGATATAAACGAAGCCGGGCTTTCCCCAGCTGTTCCAGATATGCCCGTTGCCCCTCTTCCCACTCCGCCATATCATCAAGAATCAGTCGCAGCACGGGCGATTCTTTCTCACCCTCCCCAAACACACCTTCGGCCACCATTTGTTCCAGTAAATTGGTATCGTGAACTGATTTAATTGCTGAATCTGCCGTAGAAATTCCTGTACGCTCCTCCTTGCTCACATCAGCAAACCAGACATTTTCAATCCAGCGGACAAATGCGTCGCCATGATATTCGGTAATCCAGGTAACCGCCTTTTGCGCACCTTCGCGATTAGCTGCACGCGTTCTGGCGAGATGTCGTGCATCCAGCATACAGCATTTCTTGTATTTCTTGCCACTACCGCACGGACAAGGGTCATTACGCATCACTTTTGCCATTGTAGACTCCTCCTGCCGGATGGATAACTGTACATATGAGCTGGACGACTTGCCACCACTATGAAGAGGCTTTGACGATTATTGCTCATTGCAGGACAATTGGGCGAATCGCTCGCGAAAGATTTGTTCCTGTGTGGAAAACGGATGTACGAAGTAAGGTTTTTTCTGCATAATGCAGCCTCTTGCAAAGCTCGTGAGCGACGATCGGCTTCCCCACGTTGGCCCATTTGATTCGGGCTGTTGGCCCTCAGGACTTACGCCCCGCCTTTACAGGTCTCCAAACGGTCTGCGGTCTTTCTGCCCGTGCTGAAATTTCGGTCCATGGAATCACCTGTACACGGGCGACCGATGAGGCGCGCGGTGTGGGTAAGGAGGTGACCGGGGTCTCCGCGAAAGACATGCGGCGGGTTTTGTGGCGTGGAGGCTTGGGTACGGCAGCCTTTGTGAATCATGCAGGTCAATTGCGCCTGGACCAGGAGAGACGGCATGACCCAAACCGTAAAACTCATGATTGCTGCTTCCGAATATGATGCCGACATGCTTTATGCGACCGGCTTATTCGTTCCCGATGCATTTGTTGTCATCCATCTGAATGGACAGTGGCACGGGTTGTTTTCCCCCCTGGAAGTGGACCGCGCCCGCAAGGATTCCAGTCTCGCGCATGTCCATCTGGACACACCATGGCATGAGAAGGCTGGAAGACTGGGTTGGGATGGGGGTCTGGAAGCTGCTGCCGCTGCATTTTTGCACGAGCATGGCGTACGTTCCGTCTGTGTGCCGGAGCATTTTCCGCTCATGCGCGCTGAACGGATGCGTGCATGGGGGTTTGAAGTCGCACCCTGTTCCGGCGCTATTTTCCCCGAACGCGCTGTTAAATCTGAATATGAAATTGGTCAACTAAGAAAGGCGGAACGTGTCACCCGGCGAGCCATGCGTACTGCCGAGCGATTTCTGGCTGCATCATCTATCGGCGACGATGGTATCCTGCGTCATCCGGAAACGGGTGAAAAAATGAAGTCCGGGCATGTTCGTAGCGCCATTGAAAGTTTTTTAATCACACATGGGGCTATTCCATCCCATACCATTGTGGCTTGTGGGCGAGAAGCGACCGATCCGCACCAAATCGGCCAGGGTTATTTAAGAGCGCATCAGCCCATCATTATCGATATCTTCCCGCGGCTGCTGGCTTCAGGCTACTGGGGCGATATGACGCGCACCTATGTGAAGGGAAAGGCGAGTCGTGATGTGCGTAAACTTTACCTTACGGTACGGCAGGGGCAGGACATCGGACTCTCAATGGTATGTGATGGCGCCCATGGAGAAAGCATTCATCAGTCCATTGTGCGACATTTTGAAGCATGTGGTTTTCGTACGGAAATTCAGCGCGGACGGCAGGCAGGCTTCTTCCACGGTACGGGCCACGGTGTTGGGCTGGATGTGCATGAATCGCCACGAATTTCTACCCGTGATGACGTATTGCACACTGGAAATGTCGTGACTGTTGAGCCGGGTCTGTATTATCCCGGCCTGGGTGGGGTGCGGCTGGAGGATATGGTGGTAGTACGCAACGATGGATGCGAGAACCTGACCCGGCATCCCCGACGCATGGAAATCCCCTGACATAACGGTTCCCTTCGGGTGAGTCACCCGGCAGCCATCGGCTCCCTTGCAATGAACAAGCATTGCGCCCGTGATACCTTGCTGCACAGATTCATGTGCGAGCATGTATATCGAACAGGCGGCTGTATTCATCCAGTGCATATCGGTCTGTCATGCCGGCAATATAGTCTGCAATCGTGCGGGCAAGCTTTTCTTCACTGTCCAGCTCATGCTGCTGCGTTGCAATGCCGGGAGGTAGCATTGCCGGAGTATCCATATAAGCGGAAAACAGTTTGTGGATGACGCGACTCGCTTTGGCCGCCATGCGTACGACGCGGTAATGATGGTACATATGTTTGAACAGGTAGCGCTTCATTTCAGCATTCATATGTCGTACTTCACGCGAAAATCCGACCAGCGGTTCGCCTGCGCTGCGTACGTCATCAAGGGAACAAATATTTAACTTTTCTATCCGCCTCGTCGTTTCGTCAACAACGTCCATAATTAGAAAGTTAATCATTTGGCGGATGGTTTCATGAATAGCTGGGCGCTCGCCAATGGGCTGGTGGTCGCGTATCACCTTCTCATGGTGCATATGAAATAGCGGGACACGACATAAACCCTCGACGTCCAGAATCCCGGCACGGAATCCATCATCCACATCATGATTGTTATAAGCAATCTCATCAGCCAGGTTGCCGAGTTGTGCTTCAATCGTGGCTTGTTCGCGTAGACGGTATTCAAGCAAATCGGCATTCCTGGGAAGGTCATGGGGTGAGGTGTGTTTGACAATACCCTCCCTGGTTTCAAAACTCAGATTCAGGCCAGGAAATTTGGCATAGCAATGTTCGAGTTTCTCGATGACGCGTAGAGACTGACGATTATGTTCAAATCCACCATATGGTTTCATGGCGGCATTCAGCGCATCCTGGCCGGAATGGCCAAAGGGTGTATGCCCGAGGTCATGGGCCAGCGCCACGCCTTCAGCCAGATCTTCATGTAATCTCATAGTTCTGCAGATGGAGCGGGCGATTTGTGCGACCTCAATGGAATGCGTCAGGCGAGTCCGATAATGATCCCCCTCATGATTGACGAACACCTGGGTTTTATATTCAAGGCGGCGAAATGCCGTCGAGTGGATGATACGGTCCCGGTCTCGCTGGAACATATTGCGGGTGAGAGACACCTCTTCAGCGTATCGGCGACCGCGCGACAACCCGGAACGGCAGGCGTATGGGGCCAGGATGGTTTCGTATATATATACCGGATGCGTCATGAATGTTGTTGCATCATAGCCAGAGCCTCCATCGCAGCGGTGCGCGGGTCGGGCGCCCGTATAATTGGGCGGCCGACGACAATGTAATCCGCGCCCTGTCGCATGGCCATGCCGGGATCGGCGACTCGCTTTTGGTCGTTGCTGGCTTGTTCTCCCCAGCGGATGCCGGGAGCAACGGTCAGAAAATCTGTACCACATGCCTTTTTGATGTCGGAAACCTCATGGACACTGCATACCACACCATCCAGCCCGGCCTCTTGCGCCATGATGGCATATCGCACAGCTTCATGGCGCACCCGCTCAGCTTTCATGGTACTACTGGTTAATACGGTAACGGCGATGACTTTCATTTGCGGAAAATATGCGGCTGATTGCGCCGCAGCTATCATCATATCCACCCCCCCCCCGGCGTGGACATTGCTCATGTGTACGCCAAGATTCCCTGCGCTGGCGACAGCCTCCGCCACAGTATTGGGGATATCGTGAAATTTCAGATCCAGGAACACCCGATGGGTTCGTGTCAGGGTACGGATTAAATCCGGGCCTTCGGCGACAAACAGGCGCAGGCCTACTTTGAACCATCCCGCGCTGTCACCAACGCGTCGGCATATGTCCAAAGCCCGTTCCCGGTCGGGCATATCCAGAGCTACCATTAAGCGGTCACGAGTCATACCTGAACCTCCCGGATGGGTTGCATGCTCCCCCATTCATGACACTGGGGACACTGCCAGCGCATGTCCATAACTTCCACGCCGCAACGGCCGCATGTAAAATTTCTGGACTGCTGTTGCCAGTGGCGGCTTGCCTGCGTTAGCGGATCGTCGTCGCCCATGATGGCCCTCAGGTGTAAGCAGGTGCGCAGTCCCCTCGGTACGAAGGATATTTTATCCATTAACAATCTGGCTTCTACAAGCCCGTACTTTTCGTTTACGCTCCTGAGCCATTCCAGCGCCATGCATTCGTCGTGGCTTTTTTTCCAACAGGTCAGCAGGAAGATTTTGCCTTGTTTGGCATAGATGTCGGGGTGTTCCAGTAGTACGGGTATCAAAAGTGGAATATATTGAGGTGCAGCCTGTTGCAATCTTTCCATACTGGCGAAGGCAGCGTCATAATCGCCGTGGTCCAGGTCTATTTCAGCAAGCAGCATATGCGCTGCGGCGCAGGAAGGGTTCGTGTCGATGGCCCTTGTAACCAGCGCCAATACCCGCTCTTCACCACCTTCGTCCTGTTTTTTTCGGGCCATTTCGGTCATCAGATAGGCATGGTGCAGCGATGAGGATGTACCGCGAACCTGATCAAGGCGGGAGAGTACACCATCGGCGAGACCCCACTCCCGGCCCTGCTCGCGGATACGCAGGGTTGCTTCCAGCGCGGGGACATGGCCAGGTTGCATATCGAGCACCTTGCGGTACTGCTGTAAGGCACGACCCAGCAATCCGCCAGCCTGAAAGTCCATGGCCAAAGCAAACTGCGCGTCCATACGTAGTGTTTCGGGAAGGCCTGGTCGGACCAACAGGTTTTGGTGAATACGGACCGCGCGCCCGAATTCACCTTTATTACGAAACAGATCCCCCAATGCCAGATAGACTTCAGCCGTTTCGGTTTGCAGGCGAGCGACATGGACAAGTTCTTTTAATGCCTGGTCCGGTTTATCGGACAGGAGGTAGTTGATACCCCGCAATAATGGCGAAATACGGGCATCTTCCTGTTCCGGTTTGTCTTTTGCATTCGTTTGCTGCCGCCGAAGGAACCAGATCAGTGTGGCGGCGACGATCGCGAGTATAACGGCGAAAGATAAAAACGTCGTCACGTTTCGTCTTGCAGGGGGAGGTTACGTAGATTATTAACTTCCGTTTGCAACAACCCATTGTCCTGGCGAAGCTGGTTGATTTCAAGTTTGTGTTTACGGCGTGAGAAGCTCAAAGATAACATGCCACCGAGGAAACCTAGAAGGAACGCCATGAAAATTGGAAGGTAAACAGGGATATTACCCGATGAATACTCGGCGAAACGGATTGAAATCTTGCCGTCATTTACGGCGGCGAACATCGTGGCCAGCGTTGTGAGCAATACTACGGAAAGTGCGTTGATCCAGTTCATATCATTCCCCTGTGTTTATACGACGCAGAAAGTTTCACCGTAAAGTACGCAGGGGGACGTCAAGTTTCAAGCCGGGAACCAGCCTCTACCTGACCGCCTGCAAAACCCAGGGTAGATGCGTGGAAAAACGGGTCAGGTGATGGCGTCGACCCGCTCGCGTAATTGTTTACCCGGTTTGAATTGGGGTACGACTTTGGCCGGAACCTGAACGGTGTCACCCGTCTTTGGATTGCGGCCAGTCCGGGCATTACGCTGTTTCGTATAAAAGCTTCCGAAGCCGCGCAATTCCACCCTTTCTCCCCGGCCAAGGGCATCGCCGATTGATGAAAATATCATGTTTACTACGAACTCCGCTTCCCGGCGCGACATTTGGTCCTGTTGATTCGCAAGGATTTCTACCAGCTCTGATTTCGTCATACGCCCCTTCTTTCGCCACGGGGTAATCCATAACCCCTGAGTAAAAATTTTTCCTTCGCTTTCCATGGAGCCTCTTGCAAAATCGCGTGGGCGGCGACCGGTTTCATCGGCAGCTACTTTTTGGCCAAAAACTTACGCTGTAATTCCAACGCAAGAGCAGACGGCGTGTCATCTTTCCCTCTGGAACTGGCATAATTTCGCATGGCATCCTTCTCTTCATCGCGCAACATTTGGCTGATCGAAAGCTTGACCTTCCTTCGTTTACGATCCAGTTCAATAATTTTCGCATCAATGCTGGCGCCGCTCTTCAGTTCATCATCCTCCCTTGGCACTTCACGCCTGGGAAGGTACGCCGTAACGCCCTGTGCCAGTTCAACAGTAAAGCCACCGGCGACCGGCTCCAGTATCTTTCCTTCTACCCGACTGCCGCGAGAAGCATTCGCCAGGAACACCTCGAACGGGTCATCCTCCAACTGCTTGATTCCCAGGGCGATCCTCTGCCTATCAACATCGACACCCAGCACGACGCATTCTGCTTTATTTCCCCTGGAATAAGACGCAATCACCTGCTCGCCAGGTTCATGCCATGAAAGATTACCGACATGTACCAAACCGTCCAGATCGTCATTCAATCGGATAAACAGACCAAAATCCGTGATGCTCCTCACTATCCCATTGATATGCATCCCAACAGGATGGGCTGCCAGCCAGGCCTGCCACGGATTTTCAGCGACTTCCTTCAGGCTGAGCGAGATGCGGCGCTTTTCAATATCGACCGTCAACACAGCCACATCTACAACGTCACCTTCGGCCAGTACTTTCGACGGATTAACATCTTGCCGCGTCCAGCTCATCTCCGAGCGATGAATCATGCCTTCCACACCCGGCTCGATCTCCACCATGGCACCATAGTCCAACAGTTTGCGTACAGTCCCCGTTAAGCGCATGCCGGGAGCGTATTTACCGGAGATACTATCCCATGGGTCATCCTGCAAGGTGCGCATGGATAGGGATACCTTTCCAGACTTTTCATCCAGCCTGGTGATTTCTGCCGTAATATGCTGACCAAGCTGTAATGCCTCACCTGGATGCTTTAACCGGCGCCACGCAATATCCGATACATGCAACAAGGCATCCATGCCGCCCACGTCCACGAATGCGCCAAAATCCGTCAGTCGCCTTATTTTTCCATTGATCTTATTTCCGACCTTTTCCGTGGCGAAGAAGATTTTGCGTTTTTCATTACGCGCCACTTCAAGCGGATATTTGCGGGAAACGACAATATTTTCGGGTTTACGACTTGCGTTTAGTACCACCACATCGATTTTCTGTCCAATCAGATGACTTGAAACAGACGGGTTGATATCAATCTCGGAACGGGGAAGGAACGCGCTTAAACCGCCAAAATCGACTCTAAGGCCTCCCTTGACCTCGGTCTTGACGGTCGCGGGGATACACGACTTGTTTGCCAGCGAATCATCCACATGTTTCCACAGCGATTGATGCCTTGCCGCCAGTACCGACAAATGAACGCCATTCGTGCCGCCGGCCGATTCCACCATGACTTCAATGCTGTCGCCGACAGACGGAGCGGGTTCGCCGAGCTTTTCGAACTCACGCAATGGAACGAGGCCTTCATTTTTTCCACCTACGTCAACCATGACCGATTCATCATCCACACCGGCCACAAGTCCGCTGACGATTTGGCCGCGCGCGGCCATGGGGCGTTGTTTGATAGACTCTTCAAACAGTTGCTTGAATGATTGTTCATTTTCAATAGTGCTTGTCATATAGGTTAGAACCTCATTGGCGTCAGGAGCCTGTCGATTTTAGCGTACATCTCCGGAACGGAAAGCGAACCCTCTACGCTCCATTACGGCGAGCATTCTATCCACCACCTCATCAATGCGCATCGTGGTGGAATCAATACACACGGCATCCTCAGCCTGTTCCAGTGGCGAATGCGTGCGTTCGGTATCTTGAGCGTCACGCGCACTGATATCGCCAAGGATGCCGTCAAGGCTAGCTTCGGTTCCGAGCGCCTGCAACTGTAGCCAGCGCCTGCGGGCGCGTGTTCTCAGTGATGCCGTGAGAAAAAATTTCGCTTTGGCGTTGGGCAGAACGACCGTGCCAATATCCCGGCCATCCATGACGCAGCCACATTTGGCCAGTTTTCGCTGTACCATAAGGAGCTGTGCTCTCACTTGCGGCATGGCGGCAATCATGGACGCGCCCGCTCCGGTTTTCTCATCTCTAAGCCGGTCCGACCAGTTCTCACCCGCCACAAAAATACCCCGTTCCCGCCATTCCATGGCTTGCAGGGATTCATCCAGTGATTCAAGGATCGATATTTCCGAGGCAACATCCGCGCCCCGTTGCTCCGCGCGGCAGGCGACATAACGGTACAAAAGACCCGTGTCGAGTACCGGCAGGCCAAGTTCAGCGGCAAGTATAGTCGCCACCGTACCTTTGCCGGATCCCGAGGGGCCATCAATGGCTACCTGCAGTCCGGGGGATGGGGTCCAGTCAGAGGTTGCCATGGCAGACTCCCCGTGTTGTGGCCCCTTTCGGGTGCTGTATCATATTTTATGCTTCGGGTTTATACGCAAAGCCATCTCCAGATCCAAAGCGGTTCGTGATACCATGACAGTTTTTCCAAACGAATGTAAGCGCGGCGCTGAATCATCCAATCACCCGCGGCCTGTCCACGGGACAGGGTCAACCTGCATTTTTCATGAAAGAATAGGTGGTCGGGGTGAGAGGGTTCGAACCTCCGACCTTACCGTCCCGAACGGTACGCGCTACCAGGCTGCGCCACACCCCGAATTAGTTGAATTAGCAAGGGCGCGCATCATAAGCGGACAATCATTACCTCGCAAGTGCCAGCCCTTCATTCCAGGATCCGACATTGACACACGGCGCATGCCGCAACCCTTTGATTCGAATTATCAGTTCCCGGACTTTACCCGCCGATGCTTACATTCTTCTTTACCAAAACGGCTTCAGCTTTTAGCTTGGGGCGTTGTGGCTCAAGTTTAACTAGGTCAAACCAGAACAGAGGAACAATAGTAGATGTTACAACGTATTTTTGGCTTTTTTTCGAGAGATATCGCGATTGACCTTGGTACGGCGAATACGCTCATTTATGTCCGCGGTGAGGGTATCGTTCTGGATGAACCATCAGTCGTCGCCATTCATGAAGGCGGTGGGAAAAAAGATCGTCGGGTTCTCGCCGTGGGCGGCGATGCTAAACGTATGCTGGGCCGGACTCCCGGATCTATCCGAGCCATCCGTCCGTTGAAGGATGGCGTAATTGCTGATTTTGTCGTTACCGAAGAAATGCTTAAACAGTTTATTCGCAAGGTGCATCAACGGAGTTGGGGGTTGGCGCCGCGTATCGTAATTTGCGTACCCTATGGCTCCACACCCGTGGAGCGTAAGGCTATTCGTGATACGGGACTAACGGCCGGAGCGCGTGAAGTATATCTGATTGAAGAGCCGATGGCGGCAGCTATCGGCGCGGATCTTCCGGTTACCGAAGCATCTGGCTCCCTGGTGGTGGATATTGGCGGCGGAACCAGTGAAATCGCTGTTATCAGCTATGGCGGTATTGTCTATTCGCGTTCGGTACGCGTCGGTGGCGATAAAATGGATGAAGCCATCATTAATCATCTACGACGCAAATACAGCTTGCTCGTAGGCTCCGCGACGGCTGAAAATATCAAGATCGCACTGGGTAGCGCCTATCCACAGGAACAGCGCCGGGAAATGGATGTTAAAGGCCGGGACCTTATCAATGGCGTGCCCAAGAGCTTGTCCCTGGACGATTCCGAGATTCTCGAAGCTATCACTGAGCCGATCAATGCTATTATCGAAGGCATTAAGGTCTGTCTGGAGCGCACGCCTCCGGAACTTGCGGCGGATATTGTTGATAAAGGTATTGTGCTTACCGGTGGCGGCGCCTTGCTGACAGGGCTGGATCAGCTTCTGAGGGAAGAAACATCCCTCCCCGTCACTGTTGCGGAAAATCCGCTGCATTGTGTGGTGTTGGGATGTGGCAGGGTGTTGGATGAACTGGATCGCATGCGGGACGTACTGTTCGAGGAATAATTTGTGCGCCATCGTTTCGTGACCCGGTGGCTAAAAATCCGCCTCTGGGCAGGAATCGTCGCCGGACTCATGCTGCTTTTTTTCATTCAGCAATTACCCCTCGGGCAAACAATCGACCTGTTGATGTCCCCTCTGGTCAACGCGTTGCAAACGCCTGCGCACTGGTGGCAGGACATCAACCTGTGGTTCACCAGGCAGCAATACCTTCAAGCCGAGAATCTTCATTTGCGAGGAACGGTACAACAGCAAGCAGGTGCTCAGCAGGAGATTCGCGCATTGCGTGCCGAGAATCTTCGGTTTCGCGCCTTGTTGGGACTAAAAGCGTTGCCTGGATATCGCTGGCATGCCGCCAGGGTATTGGGCCGCAGTCCAGATAGAAAGAGTCAACGGTTGCTACTCCGCGCGCAGAACACAATCAGCCGGGGTGATGTCGTCGTATCCAGCGAAGGTCTTGTCGGGCTGGTCGACAGGGTACAGGGCAAGTATGCCGTCGTGCGTACCATTCTTGACGCCTCCATGGCGGTCCCCGTCACCTTGCCAGGGAGTACCCTCGCCGCCTTTGTGCGTGGCCAGGGTGAAACGTTGCGGGTGAAGTTTGTTCCGTTCAAATATGCCCCTCCCGAAACCAGTATCCTCATAACCAGTGGCGCAGGTGGTGTTTTTCCACCAGGCATCCCTGTCGCCCGGATTATGTATATCCATAAAGTCGCGGGCAGTATCTTCGCGGATGTAAGTGCCCGCCCGGTGGCACACTGGCGGCGCGATGCTTGGCTTTCCATCGCTTCCCGGCGAGGGCCATGATATCTCCCACCCCTTTTCTTGTATCCGGACTTGCCTTCGCGGGGCTCGGGCTGAACCTGGCATCTGGAGGTACCCCTCAGCCGGATTGGGCTCTAGCACTGCTACTTGCCACATTGCTGGCCCGGCGCCATACGTGGCCATGGGTGTTACCGGCAATCCTGGTCCATGATCTTGCCTTGTACTGGTCAGTCTGGGGTGTGTTCCCCATAGCCTGTTTGTTTCCATATGTGCTTACCCGTCTGGATAGTCAGATTGGTGCGGGCTTGCCGCAACGGTTGGTATTCATGACCTTGCTCACGCTCCCCATGCTTTGGCACGGGGCAGGTGTGACACAATGGTTACTCACCATTTCCCTTTGTATTCCGATATGGTATATGCTGGTGCAGCTCTATGAACGTCAAATTGCTTGATGGAGTCTGTAAAGGGGCTATCCATGGCTTTTTTATTCTACGGAAAGCGACAACAAGGTCGCCTGAAGGGTACGAGCCAGCAGCCCGTATTAAAAGAGTGGTCCTCACTTCCTTTGCAAAGTCATGGTTTGCGATGCGAGCCTCGGGTTTGCGCGCCTGTTCATGGGCGCTTTGATGAATTCACAGGAAGTCATCATGCTTAAAGTCCGTAATTGTTTTGAGCGACGTCTCCTCCTCCTCCGGGTCATGGGCGTGGTATTGATACTGTTGCTGACAGGCCGCTTGATTAATTTGCAATGGCTTCAGTATGAAGGCTTTTTTCTGCAAGCGGAACAGAATAGAATCAACGTCGTTCCCATCCTTCCCACACGTGGCGAAATCACAGATCGGAATGGTCGAGGGTTAGCCGTCAACCGTATTTCCTGGCGGATTACGCTCATTCCGGGGCGGGCGGAGCATACCAATGCTCTGTTGGCGAAACTGCAACGAATGCTTCACTGGGGAGATCATCGGGTAACACGCCTCCGTTCCCGTATTCGCCGGGCGCGGGCGGACAGGCCGGTTCTGTTGGCCGATAAACTTACCTGGAAGGAGGCCGCACCGATTGCGGCACGCTTGCATCAGCTTCCCGGCGTGGATGTTCAGGCTGAAACGCATCGTTTCTACCCTTATGGCAGTCTTACATCGCACCTGGTCGGGTATTTGTCACTGGCAAGCCCGCGCGATGTTCGACATGGAATTTTACCAACGGCGAAGGTTGGAAAAAGCGGTGTCGAACGTTCGTTTGAGGCGCATTTGCATGGTACACCGGGTGCACAATATGAGGAAGTGGACGCGCATGGCAGACGCGTTAGCGTATTTAAGCGGAAAGCACCCATCATGGGTACGCCTCTGCGCCTGAGTCTGGATGTGAGGCTACAGCAGGCCGCAGCCAAAGCCCTGGGTAAACGTACCGGCGCGGTTGTGGTTCTGGATGTACATTCGGGTGAAGTGCTGGCTTTATTGAGCCAGCCCGGTTTCTCCCCCAACCGTTTTATTACCGGCCTGGAAGCCAAACAGTGGAAAGCATGGGTGGACGACAAGCAGCACCCGTTGCTTAACCGCGCGTTGCAGGCAGCCTATCCTCCAGCCTCTACCTTCAAATTGCTGACCGCCCTTGCCGGACTCCAATATCATGCACCGCTGGCGTTTGGTACAACGCAGTGCCCCGGCTACCTCAAGCTGGCCGACCGCACATTACATTGCTGGAAGAGGCGGGGACATGGGCGTGTGGATCTGCATAAAGCCCTCGTGCAGTCCTGCGATGTTTATTTTTACAAACTGGGCGATCAGCTTGGCATGAAATCTATTCGCGATGAGGCGGAGCTATGGGGCTTTGGGCAACGCACGGGGATCCGGCTGACGCCGGAGGCAAGCGGAACCATACCCGGTGCCCTTATGCTGCGGGGCGGACGTGCGCGCCGATGGTTCCGTGGCGAAATCATGATTACCGCTATCGGCCAGGGCGCCGTTGATGTTACACCGTTACAAATGGCACGTTTTGCCGCTGCCATTGCCAATGGCGGCAAGCTTCTTACCCCACATTTGCAAGCCGGTTTGCCGCCCCACGTGTCGCATGTTATTGATATCAAACCCCGTGACCTGGATATTGTTCGCAAGGCGATGCGCGACGTTGTCGCCGAGCGACATGGTACGGCGCACAGATACCTTAGCCGTTCGCCATGGCAGGTGGCCGGAAAAACAGGTACGGCGCAGGTCATTTCCGAGGGGCGGGGGGGGATGCATCCGCACGCCGGGAAGCAGCAGTACAAATACAGGGACCATGCCTGGTTTATGGGTTTCGCTCCCTATAAGCATCCACGTATTGCATTTGCTGTGTTTGTCGAGCACGGTGGCCATGGCGGCAGCGCCGCCGCACCCGTAGCCGCTGCCATCGTACGTGCTATGGCAGCGATCACGGCAAACGCCGCAGCAGCGAAGAGGCAAGGATGATTGCTATCCTCAAACGCATGGACACCGTGCTGCTCCTGTGTCTGTTCGGCCTTGCGGCCCTAGGGATAGCCACGCTCTATGCCGCCGTCTATCAGGGTAGCATAGGTCTGTGGCAACGCCAGCTTATTTATTGGCTATTGGGGATGGGGGTGTTTTTTACCATTAGTCACATTCCTTTGCGTATGGTCGGACTCTTTGCCTGGCCTGTTTATATTGTCACCCTGATTGCTCTGGCCCTGGTACCCGTCATCGGAGACGTACATATGGGTGCACGCCGCTGGTTGAATCTTGGCTTCATCTACTTCCAACCTTCGGAACTCATGAAATGGGCTCTGATGCTTATCCTGGCCCATTGGTTTGCCTCGCGTACGGCAGGCTCGTTCAAAGACCTGTGTGTCGCTCTGGCTTTTACCCTGGCACCCGCCATTCTCATCGTCCTTCAGCCCGACTTGGGAACCACGCTGGTGTTGCTTTCCGCCGCAGTTCTGATGCTATTTATCGCCGGACTTCCCTGGCGCTGGGGTTTTTACGGGTTTGCAGCCATGCTTGCCGCCTTGCCTGTGCTCTGGCACAGCATGCATGCTTACCAGAAAGAACGCGTATTAAGCTTCCTCCATCCAGAAGCAGACGCGCTGGGTGCCGGTTATCATCTAATTCAATCCAAAATTGCTATTGGTTCGGGGGGACTTTTGGGTAAAGGTTTTCTGCATGGCACGCAAGCGCGGCTACACTTCCTGCCGGAGCAACATACGGATTTTATTTTTGCCGTACTGGCTGAAGAGGGCGGGCTGATAGTATCTGCGCTGCTGCTTCTGCTTTATGGTATCATGATTTCGCGCATACTCACCATTGCCGATCGTGCATCGACGCGGTTTGGCAGTTTGATTTGTATTGGCGTGGCGATAATTTTTACGCTCTACGCCTGTATCAACATTGGCATGGTGACGGGTCTTTTGCCAGTGGTCGGGGTGCCGCTACCTTTCATTAGTTACGGTGGTTCAGCCCTGATTACCATGTTGGCGGCACTGGCGCTGGTGATGCGTGTTGCCATCGAATCAAAAGACCGTGTGTACTGGCAACGCCCGGGTAGTCCTTTGGCTTAACCCATCGCTGCATAAAATTTCCGAAAACGATTCGCAATCAAGTCAAGTAACACGCGCTGCTGAATTTTGGCATGGATTCTTCCTTTCCCCTGATAGGGCAAGATAAGTTTTGATTGAGAGGCGTAGCATGGCAGTCTGCGCCGCCATGTCCGCCTTGCAATTTACGATTTCACATCAAGATGTCTCCGGCCTTGCCCGACGCGGCTGCATGCGGCTCCCACATGGTAGCGTGGAAACCCCCGTCTTTATGCCTGTCGGCACGCAAGCTACGGTCAAAGCCATGACGCCTCGTGACCTCGACGAGGTTGGTGCGCAAATCATTCTCAGCAACACCTACCATCTGATGTTGCGCCCCGGCGCGGATCTTATCGGACGGATGGGAGGCTTGCATCGTTTTATGGCGTGGGATGGTCCCATTTTGACAGATTCAGGTGGCTTCCAGGTCTGGTCGCTGGGAGATTTGCGAAAAATTGAGGCGCACGGTGTGCGTTTCCGCTCGCATATCAATGGCGATGAAGTGTTTTTGGGGCCGAAGGAAAGCATGGATATTCAGCAGCAGCTGGGCAGCGATATCGTCATGAGCTTCGATGAATGCACTGCCTTCCCGGCTACCATGGATGAAGCACGCTCTTCCATGGAACTCTCCATGCGCTGGGCGCGGGAGTGCCGCGAACATCTGCCCCCAAATTTACAGCAGGCATTGTTTGGTATTGTGCAAGGTGGTATGTATCCAGAACTCCGCCTGGAGTCGTTGCAGCAATTGTCGGGCATGGGTTTTGAAGGCATTGCCATTGGCGGCTTGTCGGTGGGCGAACCCAAAGAAGACATGCTGGCCATGCTCGATGCGCTCGCGCGGCAACTGCCCGAAGACAAACCTCATTACCTGATGGGTGTCGGAACGCCCACGGATTTAATCGAGGGGATTGATCGTGGCATTGATATGTTTGACTGCGTCATGCCCACGCGAAATGCCCGCAATGGAACATTATTTACCGATTCCGGCCCCATTAACATCAAGCAGGCGCGTTTTCGTGATGACCCGCGGCCACTCATGGATTCTTGTAAGTGCTATGCCTGTCAGCATTTTTCGCGTGCTTACCTACGCCATTTATATACCAGCAAGGAAATTTTAAGTTCGAGGTTGAATACAGTGCACAATCTTCACTACTATTGCACGCTTATGCGGAAGGCCCGTGCCTCGATTGAAGCCAGTCAATGGCCTCAATTCCGCGACCATTTCCTGCGCTGCTACCATGGCAGACAGGACATATCAGGAGATACTTGAACCATGAATTATCATTTGAACCATCTTTCCGCCCTGATTGCGGCTATATTTTTGGGGTGCATTGCCGCACCCGACATGGCGCTGGCTGCAGGAGGAGGTCTGGCAGGAGGAAGCCTTACTTCGCTAGCACCGCTGGCCCTCATTATTATTATTTTCTATTTCCTGCTGATCCGTCCGCAGCAAAAACGGATGAAGACACACCGCGACATGATCAAAGAGCTGAAAAAAGGTGATAAAATCGTTACCGCAGGTGGTATTATCGGGACTGTTCATGATGTCAGCGAAGATATTATCAAGCTGGATATTGCCGACAGGGTGCGTGTCGCCATTAAACGTGACACCGTCACCAACATTGCTGACTAACGCTACAAGTTAAAAGGATCACTCATGCACGCTTATCCGCGCTGGAAAATCTGGTTGATTGCCGCCGTACTGATTGTTTCGATCATGGGCAGCCTGCCCAACGTCATGTCACCACCATCCTGGTGGCCTCAGGGTTTAAGTAAATCCCTGAATTTGGGCCTGGATCTTAAGGGAGGGGTGAGCCTGGCCCTGAATGTAGATGTTAACAAGGCCGTGGAACACTCGGTGGAAGAAGACGTAGATTCTGCCCGCCAGCTTCTGCGAAAGGCCAGAATCCGGTATCGCGAACTGGAGGCCAAGGGGCAAACACTCAACATCATCATTAAAAAAGTGGGGGATACCGCCGCTACCCGTAAATTGTTGGTGAAGAGTTTTCCTAATTATAATTTGGTAGATAAGGGCAATGGTCGCTTCGAACTGACTATTAAAAAGAAGGATGCCAAAGAAATCGAAAAATTCGCTGTGGATCAGGCTATCGAAGTGATACGGACACGAATCGATGCCTTGGGTACCACGGAGCCGGTTATTATCAGGCAGGGCGAGCATCGAATTCTGGTTCAGATTCCAGGCTATGGAGATACGGCCCGCGCCAAGAGCCTGATTGGTCGTACCGCTCAGCTTGAATTCAAGATGGTCGACGGGAAAGGTGACCTGAACAAGGCGCTTCAGGGCCAGGTTCCGCCCGGTGACATGATTATGTACGGTCCGGAAACCACGCGCGGCGGCCAACCTTTCCGGCAGCCATATTTGCTCAAGAAACGTACCGAACTCTCCGGGACGGAAATTGCCGATGCGCGTGTATCCATTGATTCTCGTTTCAACGAATATGCGGTTACTCTCAAGTTCAATAGCAAGGGTGCGCGCAGGTTCGATCGGTTGACCGAGACCCACGTCGGCGACCGCTTCGCCATTATTCTGGACGGTGTAGTCAATTCGGCGCCCGTCATTCGTGAGCGTATTTCGGGTGGTTCGGCGCAGATTACCGGTAGTTTTACGCCGACCGAAGCACATGATCTGGCTATTGTGTTGCGCGCTGGCGCTCTGCCCGCTCCGGTCAAGATCGTGGAAGAACGCTCCGTCGGTCCCAGTCTGGGCAAGGATTCCGTTCGGGAAGGAATGAACTCCATCATCATTGGCGGTGTCTTGGTTCTCGTCTTTATGGCCGTGTACTATCGCGCCTTTGGCATGGTGGCCAATCTGGCCCTGGCGTTCAATCTGCTGCTGATTGTTGCCGTCATGAGTATGATCGGCGCGACACTCACGTTGCCGGGTATGGCAGGTATCGTGTTGACCATTGGTATGGCCGTCGATGCCAATGTGCTAATCTTCGAGCGCATCCGGGAAGAAATAACCCTTGGTAAAACACCGCTGGCCGCGATTGACGGCGGCTATGACAAAGCATTTACGACCATTGTCGATGCCAACATTACTACGCTGATCGCCGCTATTGTGTTGTTCCAGTTCGGCAGCGGTCCGGTCAAGGGTTTTGCCGTAACGCTTTCAGTGGGCATCCTGGCTTCGATGTTCACGGCGATTACATTCACCCGCGCTATTATTTCCCTGTTTATGGAAAAACGCGGTCGTGTTAAATCGCTGAGTATCTAAAGGAATCATATCATGCAACTCATTCGTCCCGACACCCGTATTGATTTTATCGGCAACCGTAAAATTGCCATGACCGTTTCCGGTATTCTGCTACTGCTGTCCGTTGGCTTGCTCATATTCAGGGGTCTTAATTTCGGCATTGATTTTACGGGGGGCACGCTGGTTGAAATGAAATTTAAACAGCCGCCTGCAATCGCTGAAGTACGCGATAGCCTGAAACCCGCAGGTTATGCCCAGGCCATTATTCAGGAATATGGTGCTGCTAACGAGATTCTTATCCGCGTGCAAAACAAGAGTGGTGACGAATCATCCACCATCAGCACGGCTATACTGAAGGCCTTGACTACTCATTTTGGTACCGATGACGTACAAATGAGGCGTGTGGAATTCGTCGGTCCGCAGGTGGGTAAGGAGCTGGCTTATGATGGTATCATGGCCGTGCTGATCGCCATGTTCGCCATCCTGATCTATGTGACCTTTCGCTTCGAATTACGATTTGCCCTGGGCGCGGACCTTGCGCTGTTACACGACGTCACCATGGTGTTGGGCCTTTTTGCTCTGACCGGCAAGGAATTCACCCTTCCCGTTGTGGCCGCTTTGCTGACGGTCATCGGATATTCGCTGAATGATACCATTGTAGTGTTTGACCGTATCCGAGAAAACTTCGCCGCGAACCGCAAGAAGAAAAAGCCCGATGATGAAAATACTATCGTCAATGCATCCGTCAACCAGACGCTGTCGCGCACGTTGATGACCTCGTTCACCACCCTTTTGGTGGTCGCCGCCCTGTTCTTCCTCGGCGGCGAGGTTATCCATGGCTTTGCCCTGGCATTGATGGCTGGTATCATCGTCGGTACCTACTCCTCCATCTATATCGCCAGCCCGATCATGCTGGCGCTTGAGGGCCGCTTCAAGCCAAGCGATGAAGAAATAAGGAAAATGGAGGCTCGGCCCTGAGCATTGCTTTGCCGGGAGATGTTACCCCCGAACCGGATGCCGGCACGCCCCTCTTTCGCGCTTATAATGATACTTTCCTGCAAATAGGGAATGATTGCTTCGATACAGGGCTGCTTGTTCACTGCGGACAGATCACTGCACCATGGGGGCCAGCACGAATCGATAAACTTACACCCGAACATCTTGCCCGTATCCTTGAATTTCCCCCGGAAGTATTACTGATCGGAACGGGGCGCATTACTTCATTTCCTGATGCTATTGTACTCAAGGTGTTGGGTGCTGCACATATAGGCTTCGAATGTATGGATACCCGCGCGGCAGCTCGAACCTATAATATTTTGGTGGTTGAAGGGCGCCATATAGCTGCCGCCATGTTGCCTCCCGGGGCAGGGGGTCGTGGTAGTGTATGCGAATGAGTAGCTGCTGAAAGGGTACGTAGTATCTGTGAACAATGTAGCTCGGAGGGGAAAATGTGATGAGTGATGACAAATCCGTAGATATGTGTGCTTGTCTGAACATGAGTTTTGCACAATTGAAGGAACTCGGAAGCCTTGAAGCTGCCAAAGCGGCAGGCGCAGGCGCGGAATGTTGTGGTTGTCTACCCTATCTAAGAATCGTTTTTGAAACGGGTGAGACGGAGTTTTCAGTTGATGATCCCCGGGTTGATGGTTGACAGCATCAATGGGACCGGATCATGCGGGATGGGAAGTTCGTACCTAGCAGTCTGTCGGACTTATCCCCCATTGATGATAGAGTACTGAAGCGGAAAGATTCGTGGAGGAAAGCTCAATGAGCAGCAAGTTTCGGGATGTAGATCGTGGCACGCTGTATCTGTTTCTGCCATCCACTGGATGAATGGTTAGCTGAGGATCATTTGGCACGTTTTGTGGTGGAGATAGTGGAAGGTCTGGACACGAGAACATTGGAATACCCCTGCGGTGGAGGCAGTGCGGCGTATCATCCGAAGATGCTGCTGGCTTTGCTTTTTTACGGTTATGCGATGGGGGGCGTTTTCTAGCCGCAAACTGGAGCGTGCGGTGGAAAAGCGTGCGCGTGAGCAGGCGGAGTACGGAGAAAAGGTGAGTGGCGCAGAGAAGGGGAGTGGCAAACGGGAAAGAGGGCGCGGGGCAGAAATTCCCAGCCTTCGGAGGCTGGCCCGAGGGATAGCGATCAAGTGAATCTGACGGATGAAGAGTCGCGCATCATGCCAGTATCCAGCGGCGGCTTTGAGCAGGCGTATCAATGCTCAGGTATCGGTGGATATGGATACGATGTTGGTGGTTGGCGTGCATGTGTCGCAGGCACCGAATGACAAGCTGGAGATTGAGCCTGCGATAGAAACAATAAAGGCCTTGCCGAGGGATTTGGGCAAAGTGGATGCGCTGGTGGCCGATACCGGTTATTTTAGCGAGAAGAATGTGAAGCATTGCCATGGGCAGGAGATTGTTCCGCTGATTGCCAGCAAGCGTGAATCCCGCCATCCATCCTTGCTGGAATATTTTACTCTCCATGCGCGGGCTGAAAAAGGCACAAGGCGAGTGGCAATGGGTCTGTATGGCATGGAATCTCAAGCGGATGTTCGCCCTAAAG
This sequence comes from uncultured Zetaproteobacteria bacterium, assembly GCA_964624255.1. Lineage (GTDB taxonomy): Bacteria > Pseudomonadota > Zetaproteobacteria > Mariprofundales > Mariprofundaceae > JAUZQZ01. The sequence continues at coordinate 4,680 of CAZUWV010000007.1, read as the reverse complement.
GTAGCATGAGATGGGTCATGCCTTCTACGGCCTGCCTGAAACAGCGAAAAACACTGGTTTTCCAGTGAAATTGCTCGCTATGAAAACTTTGTCGGGTTTCTCTCACTTGCGTAGAGAGTTAAGACTGACAGACTGCTAGAGCAGGGAGAAGATATCCAGGTCACGCGCCGCGATAAGTTGGTGGCGAGGCTGACGCCCATATCCCGCACGGCATTGACCCGTATGCCGGGGGTGTCCTGGAACGGACTCGAGGCGAAAGGCGGGTAATCAAGGCCGATCATATCGGGGAAGATGTTGCCGATCGTATGCTGGATGATTTGGAGTGGGAAACTTTGAAATCTGAGGAACCTCTTGCAAAACTCGTGAGCGGCGATCGGTTTCCCCACTTTGGCCCATTTCCGTGCTGAAATCTCGATGCATGGAACCACCATGCACCCCATTCCATCCCGAAAATGGACTCAACGTGGGATTACCGCTCATCCACCCAGAGTTTTGCAAGAGGCTCTGAGTTTATGGCGGATTTGGAGCATTATTGCAGATTGATACAACGGAGCCTTTACTTGCCCACGCCGCCGGACTTGCCGGGGCGTTTGCCTTGAGGACCTATGACAGCATGCATCTGGCGACAACGCACATGTTGCATGAGCAATCAAAGACGCCGGTTGTATTTGCCTGTTATGACCGTAGACTCAATCAGGCGGAGGGGTGCTTGGGATACGCCTTCTGGAGAACCGGAGTGTATGACCCCGTATCTTACACTCTGCATACACGACCACATTGCAAGATCCAGGTCTAAATGAAGCGGCTGATGGGGTGAACATGAAGGGAATTATTCTGGCCGGCGGCTCTGGCACCCGATTGTATCCGCTAACGCTGGCGGTGAGCAAACAGCTGATGCCGGTATACGATAAACCGATGATTTATTATCCCCTGTGCACACTCATGCTGGCGGGTATACGAGATATTCTGATTATTTCCACACCGCATGATCTCCCCTTGTTCCGGCACCTTCTGGGCGATGGCAGCCAGTGGGGAATCTCCCTTTCCTATGCCGAGCAACCGCAGCCCAACGGACTTCCCGAGGCATTCATCATTGGCCGCAGTTTTATTGGCGGAGATGCATGCAGCCTGATCCTCGGAGATAATATCTTCCATGGTCAGGGTTTGGCATCCAAACTGAACAAAGCAGTACATCAACAGGGTGGGGCAACGGTATTCTGCTATCAGGTACGCGATCCCGAGCGCTATGGCGTAGCAACCGTGGACGATACAGATCAAATAATCGCCATTGAAGAGAAACCTGTCGCACCTAAATCTAAATGGGCTATCACCGGGCTCTATTTTTTTGATAATAACGTTCTCGATATTGCCGCCGGCGTAAAACCATCCGCCCGTGGTGAACTCGAAATTACTGCGATTATTCATGAATATCTTTTACAAGGGAAACTGGAATCCGAACTATTGGGCCGCGGTGCGGCCTGGCTGGACACGGGAACCCATGAATCCCTGATGGATGCGGCGCGCTATGTGGAAGTGATTGAGCGCAGGCAGGGAATGCGTATCGGATGCCCGGAAGAGCTTGCCTGGCGCATGGGCTACATTGACGATGGCGGGCTTGAAAAACTGGCCTCCGGCCTAAGCAAGAGTGGTTATGGCGAATACCTTTCCATGCTGTTGAACGAACGCTGATGATATTTTACCCGAAGAGGATGCTGATCACGGGCGGCGCCGGATTTATCGGCTGTAATTTCGTGCGCTATATGCTGGAGACGGACAAGCGTGTGCATATTACCAATCTCGATGCACTCACGTATGCCGGGTCGCCAGAGAACCTGAAAAACTTATCGGACACATCGCGGCACCTCTTTATACACGGGGATATATGTGATCGGGCGCGGATTAGCGAGTTGTTGCGCGCGCATCAGATTGACACCATGGTGCATTTCGCCGCCGAGAGCCATGTAGATAATTCCATCACGGGTCCTGCCGTATTTGTACAGACCAATGTAGTGGGCACGTTCACCCTGCTGGAGGCTGCCAGGCAATACTGGCTGGAAGAAAAGGGGTGGGGCGGAGCGCAGTGCCGCTTTCACCATATTTCTACCGACGAGGTATATGGCACGCTGGAGAAGGACGACCCGGCATTCACGGAAACCACGCCCTATGCACCCAATTCGCCTTATTCGGCGAGCAAAGCCGGATCCGATCATCTCGTTCGGGCTTACCACCACACCTACGGTTTGCCGGTCACCACGACCAACTGTTCCAATAATTACGGTCCGTATCAGCATGCGGAGAAATTTATACCGACGGTAATACGTGCATGCCTGGAACAGCAGCCGATTCCGGTGTATGGCGACGGTTCGAACATTCGCGACTGGTTGTACGTGGAGGATCATTGTCGCGGCATTGATGCGGTGGTGAGGAAGGGAAGATTGGGCGAAACGTATAATATCGGTGGTTGTAACGAATGGTCGAACATCGACATCGTATGCCTGATCTGCCATATCATAGATGAGCAATATCCCGGTCATGCGCCACATGAACGATTGATTGAGTTCGTGGCTGACCGTCCCGGTCATGACTGGCGCTATGCCATCCATACAGACAAAATAGTGAGAGAATTGAATTGGGCGCCACGGGAATCCTTTGAAACGGGCATCGTCCGGACTCTGAGTTCCTTACTGCGATGAGGATGAATAATAGAGCCCGCTGGAAGCGCCGCTGGACTGTGCTTCTCCACGATATGCTCTGGGTTCCAGCCTCGCTGTTCCTCGCTTACTGGTTTCGCTCCAACCTGGAAAGCATACCGTCCGCGCAGCTCCCCGGAATGTATTGGATGATGATGGTGGCGCTACCTGTCCAGGCGGGATTCTTTTGCCTTTTCGGACTGTATCGTGGTATCTGGCATTTTGCGTCTATTCCGGATCTCACGCGAATCCTGAAGAGTGTGGCAGGCGGCGTGGCATTGACCTTCGCTCTGGTGTTCATCCTCCAGCGACTGGATGGCGTGCCACGCTCCGTACTGTTGCTATACCCGATGTTCCTTTCGGTGGGCCTTGCTGCACCACGCCTCGTTTACCGCTGGTGGAAAGACAGATCCATTCACATGGCCCTGCAACTGGCCAGTAGCGGACGGCGGGCGCTGATTATCGGCGCTGGCCAGGCCGGCGAGTTGCTGGTACGCGATTTATTGAAGAGCCACGCCTACCTGCCCGTAGCCGTTCTGGACGACCATGCGGGGAAACAGGGAATGGACATCCACGGCGTTCGCATACTGGGTGGGCTGGATGATATTCCCGGCCAGATTCATGCCATGGCCGTAGATGTGGTGCTGCTGGCTATTCCATCTGCCCCGCGCCAATTGCTACGCCGTGTGGTCGAAGACTGTCAGCGGGCCGATACGCCGTGCCGCACGCTGCCATCCCTGACAGAGCTGGCGGATGGCAGTGTCGAAGTTGCTAGCCTGCGTGAGGTGTCTATTGAAGATTTGCTTGGCCGCGATCCCGTCGTGATGGATGCGGAAGGGCTGGCTTCGCTGCTCCGGGATCAATGTGTACTGGTTACGGGTGCGGGCGGTTCCATCGGCTCCGAACTGTGCCGTCAGATCGGACGCATGTCCCCCACGCGACTGGTAATGGTCGATCATGCTGAATTCAATCTCTACGCCATCGAACAGGAAATGTGCGGCGGCCTGGATGGCGTTTGCTCTGTCCTGCTGGGCGATGTGCGCGACCATGCGCGTATGCGCCGGATATTCGAACATTTCCAACCGGATGCGGTTTTTCATGCGGCGGCCTATAAACATGTCCCCCTGGTTGAGGATAATCCTGCTGAGGGTATTAAAACAAACGTGTTTGGCACGTGCAATATGGCGGATCTGGCCGTGGAGTTTCGGGCGAAGGTCTTTGTCCTGGTCAGTACGGACAAGGCAGTGAACCCCGCCAACGTGATGGGCGCGACCAAACGTACCGCCGAAGTGTATTGTCAGAATCTGGATGCCCGAAGTCCGAATACTGCCTTTATTACTACGCGATTTGGCAATGTGCTGGGTTCCACGGGCAGCGTGGTGCCCAAGTTTCGGTCACAGATTGCGGACGGGGGTCCCGTGACCGTCACGCATCCCGAAATGACCCGTTTCTTTATGACGATTCCGGAGGCCGTCAGTCTGATCCTGCAAGCGGGAGCAATGGGCCGGGGCGGCGAGATTTTCGTGCTGGATATGGGTCAATCGGTAAAAATCATAGATCTGGCCGAACAGATGATCCGGTTGTCAGGTCTTGTGCCGCACGAGGATGTTGCCATTACATTCACCGGCCTGAGACCGGGGGAAAAGCTATATGAAGAATTATTCCACGAAGCCGAGCAGTTAAGCGGTACCGCCCACCCGAAGCTGATGCTGGCCGAAGCGCGTGCAGTGGACTGGCCGTTATTGGCGGACAGACTAAGGCAATTGCGTAATGCCTGTGCCATGCGCGATCCCGAACTTGTACGACATGCGCTCAAGGCTATTGTACCGGAATTTCAGGCTATATCCATGGCTACCGTCGATAAAGAAACCGCTGCGAGTGCATCTATCCACTAGTCGAGTAAATCATTCATTACTGAATTTCGGTTCATCCGGCGAATGCATCCTTTCGGGTTTTATGCATTGAGAGAATTTTGAGTTTGAAGAACTCC
>CAZUWV010000006.1:0-48640 GCA_964624255.1 uncultured Zetaproteobacteria bacterium | reverse complement strand
CGGTCAAGCGAATGCTGATGCGGCGAGCCATGGGGCTGACACTGCCCATCCCGAAGCAGATCTCATTATGATTGCTCCACAGGAAGCCATCATGTCACACCTGAAAGGGGTGCGCATCGTTGCCGCGATGAGTGGTGGCGTGGATTCGTCCGTGATGGCGGCGATACTCGCGGATGCGGGGGCGGATGTGGTGGGTGTGTTTCTGAATGTATGGGACTACTCACGCGATGAAACAAGCCGCCATGGTTCCTGTTGCGCCACCGAGGATGCCTATGATGCGCGCCGGGTCGCCGATCATATTGGCATTCCGTTCTATTCGATGGATATGCGCGAGGGTTTTCGTGAGCATGTCATCGCCCCGTTTATTGCTGATTACGAGTCGGGACGGACACCGAATCCCTGCGAACGTTGCAACAGGTTCGTGAAATTCGGCGCACTGCTGGATGTAGCGAATGAGTTGGAAGCAGCGTTTATCGCTACAGGGCATTATGTGCGCCGCAAAGATGACGAAGATGGCGTGCATATCTACAGGGGAAATGACGCGCGTAAGGATCAGAGTTATTTTCTGGCGACTACGAGCCGCGAGCAACTTGAGCGGATTCTGTTTCCGGTAGGGCACTTGGAGAAAGCTGAAACGCGTAAACTGGCCTTGCAGTTCGGTCTGCCAACAGCAGCCAAGCCTGAAAGCCAGGATATTTGTTTTATTCCCTCCGGAAACCGCATCGCATTCTTGAAACGTCAGGGTGCATCCGTTGGTTTCCGGCCAGGCGATATTGTCAATGAGAAGGGTAATATTCTGGGGAAGCACCAAGGTATCGCACATTACACGCTGGGGCAACGCAAGGGTCTGGGGCTTTCCGGCGGGCCGTGGAACGTTGTAGGTCTCAATGGGAATACGGCGCGGGTCGTGGTGGCTCCGCCAGAGGAAGCATGGATTCGCGGGGTGAAGGTGGATGATGTGACATGGGTTCGCAGGCCGCGCCCCTTTGAGTCAGTGACTGCTAAACTACGCTATCAGTCTAGGCTCGCACCGTGTTGCCTCTCCGAGGAGGGCGAGCGTGTACGCATTAAATTTGATGCTCCACAGAAGCCTACGGCACCGGGTCAGGTGGCGGCATTTTATGCGGGTGATGAATTGCTGGGTGGAGGTATTATCTCGGAGCTTGCATAAGAGGCTCGTAAGTATCTTTCTTCCTTGGAACTTTCCCGCTGAACCACTAGAGTGCCGCGCCACGCTAGCCTGGCTCGGACTGTTGATGGACGGGATGAAGGCCGCGAAGTTCCATGGGAGGAGTATCAGCATGGCAGTTCAACGCACACTTTCGATTATCAAGCCGGATGCGGTCGCCAAGAAGGTGATCGGTGACATTATCCGTCGTTTTGAAGAGAACGGACTCGCGGTCATTGCAACGCGTATGACGCAGTTGTCAGTCGGGCAGGCGGGCCGCTTTTACGCGGTACACGAAGGACGCCCATTCTACAGGGATTTATGTACGTTCATGAGCTCCGGGCCTGTTCTTGCCATGGTGCTGGAAGGCAAGAATGCCATAGCGCTGAATCGTCAACTGATGGGTGCGACAAACCCGAAAGAAGCAGAGGCTGGTACGATCCGTGCCGACCACGCGGATTCCATTGATGCCAATGCCGTACATGGATCGGATTCGGAGGAAAACGCTGCCATTGAGATCGCTTTCTTCTTTGGTGGTCTGGATCTGAACAGCTTTCGGTAAATCTTCTTTAATGAGCAAGAAAGCCCAGACAAGCCCTGAAGCACTACAAACATCCGAACAGATTTGTGTGCGGCGGGAGAAACTGGCCCGCCTGCGCGACACAGGTATGGCTTACCCCAACGGTTACCGTGTCGACGATTCAAGTGCTGCGATATTGGCGCGGTGCGAGGCCTGGGATGGAGATAAGCTGGAATCCGAAAATATTCGCGTTTGCATGGCGGGGCGTATCATGGCCCATCGCGTGATGGGAAAATCCAGTTTTATGCACATTCAGGATGGTTCAGGGCGGATTCAGGTTTTTTTGAATAGGGACGTGTTGGGGATGGAAACCTACAATCCGACAAAGAAATGGGATTTGGGTGATATCATTGGCGTAGCGGGTACGATTTTCCGTACCAAAACAGGTGAATTGTCAGTCAGGGCATCCCGTATCGAACTGATTACCAAATGCTTGCGGCCACTGCCTTCGGGATGGCACGGACTTGCGGACAAAGAAATACGTTATCGCCAGCGTTATGTGGATATGATGATGAACCCTGAGGTGCGCGATGTATTTCGAACACGCTCGAAGGCTATCAGCGCCTTGAGACATGCTCTGGTGGCGCGGGATTTTATGGAAGTGGAAACGCCAATGCTACAAAGCCAGCCGGGTGGCGCGGCGGCCCGCCCATTCATGACCCATCACAATGCGCTGGATATGGATCTGTATCTGCGTATTGCGCCTGAACTATTCCTGAAGCGACTGCTGGTGGGTGGTATTGAACGCGTGTTCGAGATTAATCGGAACTTTCGTAATGAAGGATTGGATGCGACGCATAACCCTGAGTTTACCATGGTCGAATGGTATCAGGCCTATGCTGATTTCAATGATGCGATGGACCTGACCGAATCCCTGATCCACGAGATTGCTACGGCGTGCGATGCTGAACAGGTGGGTTGGGAGGGGGTGGACATCCGCATGGATCAGCCATTCAGACGTCTCCGCATGGATGAATCCGTATTTGAAAAATGTCCGGACGTGTGCGGCCACGTGCAGGACAAGGCTTTGCTGGCGACGGTTTGCATGCGACTGATTTCCAATTTTGAGCCGCTTATTTCCTGGAAAGCGGGGCATTATTTGGCGGCCCTGTTTGAAGAACTGGTGGAGCCGGGGTTGCAACAGCCCACGTTTGTCACGCATTTTCCGGTAGACATTTCTCCCCTGGCCAGGCGCAATGCCGACGAACCCTTTTTTACGGACCGGTTCGAGCTATATGTCGCTGGCAAGGAAATTGCTAACGGATTCTCGGAGCTGAATGATCCTGACGATCAGCGTGAGCGGTTCGTGGCCCAGGCCCAGGCCAGAGCGGCTGGAGATGATGAGGCGACGAGTGTGGATGAAGATTACCTGCGGGCACTTGAGTATGGCATGCCGCCCGCTGCAGGTGTTGGCATCGGTATCGACCGCCTGGTGATGATGTTGACAGGGCAGCATTCTATCCGCGATGTGCTTCTGTTCCCGCATATGCGGCCTGAACAGGGCTAGAATGGAAATGGGAGGTGTGAGATGCATGCGAGCCTGATTATGGTCAAGGATGTGGTAACATGTCGGTCTCACCAAACAGTCGCTGAGGCAATCGATTTCCTCAACGCCAAAATTTTCCGTATTATTCCGGTCATAGATGATGAACGTCATATTCTCGGAGCGGTGAACACACTGACATTACTTACGCATATCGTACCGGAATATATCGTTGATGGATATTTGCAGTCCGTACCGTTTGCGCCGGACATCGGTTTGTTGCGCAAGCATTATCGGGGGATTCTGGAAAAGGGCATTGCCGAGGTAATGGACGACGATCCGACCATCGTACGGGAGGATGAATCGCTACTGTCGGTGACGGCGGCCATGGTCACGCATGATCGCTTTGAATACGTTTTGGTCACGGATGACGAAGGGCACTTGTCTGGTATTATCTCATCGAGTGATATTTTGAAGGCGTTGAATCAGTTTATTCCGGAGGAGGCGTTTGATGCCTGATTCTGGCCACAGGGCAGGACACTGACTATGCACATGTTGTTCGGTATGGACCCCGTCTGGGTCGCGGTGAGTATATTGCTGGTGGTGTATGCCGCTATCATGTTTGAACAGTTCAACAGGGCCGTTTTGTCGCTGTTGGGGGCAGGGCTGATGATTCTCTCCGGCGTGCTAACGCAGGAGGCGGCGATTCATGGTATTGATTTCAACACCATCGGGCTTCTGACGGGTATGATGGTGATTGTGGCCGTCAGCCAGAAGACGGGCATGTTTCAGTATGTGGCTATTAAAGCAGCCAAGCTGGCGCGGGGTCGTCCATGGGGCATCCTGGTGATGCTCGCAATTGTGACGGCCGTGTTTTCGGCATTCCTGGACAATGTGACAACGGTACTATTGATTGCACCGGTTACGTTGCTGATTACCGATGCGCTTGGTGTGAAGCCCTATCCCTTTCTCTTTTCCCAGATCCTGGCCTCCAACATTGGCGGCACGGCCACATTGATCGGTGATCCGCCCAATATTATGATCGGTTCGCAGGCACACCTGAATTTCTATGATTTTCTTACCAATCTGGCGCCGATAATCCCGCTGATCATGTTGGTCACGTTGTTGATGATCTGGCTGCTGTTCGGACGGGGTCTGCATGCCTCGGAAGAGGCACAGCGGCTCATCATGGAGTTTAACGAGCGCGAGGCCCTTAAGAATATCCCCCTGCTCAAAAAAAGTCTGTTTGTGCTGGGCCTGGTTATCACGGGATTCACCATGTCGCACAGTTTACATCTGGAGCCTGCTACGATTGCCCTGTTCGGCGCTGCCCTGCTATTATTGCTGGAGTCGTTGGGGCATGACCTGCATGGTAAGGATAAAGCTTTTGAGGCCATCATGACCGAGGTGGAGTGGACCACTATCTTCTTCTTTGTGGGCCTGTTTATTGTTGTGACCGGTGTAGAGCATGTGGGTGTGATCGCATGGATGGCGAAAAAGACACTGGCACTCACTGGTGGGAATTTTAATGCTACAGTCACCGCTGTTCTGTGGATTTCCGCCCTCGCATCGGCTGTGATTGATAACATTCCCTTTGTCGCCACCATGATTCCGTTAATTCAGAAGATGGCGCCTACGTTCGGTGGTGACCAAATGATTGTACCCCTGTGGTGGGCATTGGCGCTGGGTGCATGCCTGGGCGGTAACGGTTCGCTGATCGGTGCATCGGCCAATCTGATCGTGGCAGGTTTTTCGCAGCGGGCAGGGCACCCCATCGGATTCTTCCAATTCACCAAGCATGCATTCATACTGATGCTGGTCAGTATCGGTATCGCCCAGGTCTACCTGTATTTTCGTTATCTCAGTTAAAGTTACTGCCTGATGAATTATGAATTCATGCTGGCTGTGCGCTACCTGCGCTCCAAACGGGATGAACGCTTTGTTTCCCTGATTAGCTGGAGTTCAGGTGTTGGCGTAGCGATTGGCGTGGCGGCTCTGATCGTTGTCCTTTCAGTGATGTACGGGTTCGATGTGGAATTGAAAAACCGTATACTGGGATTTTCTTCGCATGTGGATATCCAGGGGCCGGGCGATACGCTGGCGCAATGGCCGGAGTGGTTGACAAAAGTAGAGAAAATTCCGGGAGTAGCTCGCGCTGCGCCCTATATCTCGGTTCCTGTCATGGCCGTCCATGGTTCGCGCGCAACGGGTGTGATGCTCAAGGGGGTAGATATCTCGCGTGAGCAGGAGATTGCCCGGCATATGGTGTCCGGAAACTTTAACGATTTAGCCAAGGGTAATCCCTTTCAAGTGGTTGTAGGCAAGGATTTGGCGCATAAGCTGGGTTTGCGAACAGGGGGAAGAGTGAATCTGGTATCGCCCGCGGTGGGTGTTTCGCCTTCCGGTATGGTGCCGCGCATGCGTTCCTTTAAGGTGGCCGGTATCTTTAATTCCGGCTTTTACGAATATGACATTGGTCTGGTTATTGCGCCCCTGGAAGCGGTACAGAGGCTTAACCGTTTAGGAAACAGGGTGACGGGCATTGAATTACATCTCTTTGACCGCAATCAAGCAAAAAAGGTAGCGAATGAGGTGCGGCAATTATTACCCCCTGATGCATGGGTCAAAGACTGGATGCAGCAACACCGTTCGTTTTTCCGGGCACTGGAAATGGAACGGGTGGTGATGGGTATTATTCTGTCGCTGATCGTAGTGGTTGCCGTGTTTAACATGGTGGCATCCCTGGTGATGGTGGTGATGGAGCGCAGAAAGGAAATTGCGGTCCTGAAGACCATTGGTGCGACCGATGCTTCGGTGATGAAGGTATTTTTATATATGGGAGCAATCCTGACCGGAGCTGGTACGCTGCTCGGAGCCATGTTCGGCTCCCTGTTGGCGTGGAAGTTGGGTGTGCTTCTGGCATGGTTTCAGAGTGTGACGGGCGTGACAATCCTTGCCAGCGATGTATACTATATCGATCATGTTCCCTCAATTATTGATCCCGTCGCCGTTGGGCTGGTCGTGGTAGCGAGCCTTGGAATGGGGTTGGCAGCAACAGTTTATCCTGCATGGCGAGCCGCACATATTCCACCGGCGGATGCCCTCCGTTATGAATGAGAGGATCCCCTTGCGAGCCTCTTTAGTCTGCATTAGTCATGAATACTTCCGTGCCATTGCTTGTTCCTTTGTCCGCACCAAATCCCTCGTCGTTCGTATGTATGCATGGCTACGACCCCCTTCCTCGGTACCTGTTGCGAACAAAGGTCCGGTGCAATCATCACGGCGATTCATGAATAATGCAGGTTAGTGGATCGCACTGATGACTAATGAAAGGTTGCGTACCAGAGCCAGACACGCGCTTCTGAATGGGAGGTACGGGAAGGCCCTGGAATATTTCAGTGAATTGCATGAGCTTGAGCCGAATGATTTGCGTATCCATGTGAAGCTTGCCGAACTGCGCGAAAAAACCGGAGATACTGAAAGGGCTGTCACCGAATACATCCATATTGCCGGTATTTACGCCGAACAGGGGCTTGCGGTGCAGGCGATTGCAATCAATAAAATCGTTCTTCGCCTTGACCCGGGGCGAACTGAAATCAGGGAACGTCTGAAGGCACTATCCGGCGAGCGCGGTGACGACTGGGCGATCCGCGCCGTAACGCCTCAGAACACGGCGCAGGAAATACCGGATAACAGGGGCGCTGGTTGCGCCAGGACGGGTTTCGAACGTACACCGTTGCTTTCCGGTCTGTCCGGTGATGAGCTGGAAACGTTCATTGATTCCCTGAAATTACGGCATGTGGCAGCGGGTACGTCTGTTTTTCGCGAAGGCGACCATGATGATTGTCTGTATTTGATAGGCATGGGCAGTATGTTGCTGCGGACCAGGGATGCACAGGGCAAGCAGCAGGTGTTCTCGCATCTGTCGGAAGGCGATTTCTTTGGCGAGCGTACGTTCATGTCCCGTGCGCCGCATTTGGACGAAGCGATTGCCGAAACAGATTGTAACATCCTGGTGATTGACCGGATTACTTTCGATGAATGGGTGATGAAGTATCCCGGCATTCAGTCAACCATTGAAGATTTTTACCGCCAAAGGGTGTTGGCCAGGGTGCTGGCGATCACGCCGGTATTCAAGGGCGTACCCGCAGAGGCCCGACTGACTCTGGCCGATCATTTTTGTTTGCGGGCCTTTGGGAAAGGCGATGTCATTGTTCGAGAAGGGGAAACAGAAGGTACGTTTTACCTGATTCGGTCGGGTTCCGTAGATGTATCCACCAGCGATATGGGAAAGGATGGAGATCAGGTTGAACTGGGGAAGATGGGTGAAGGCGATTTTTTTGGTGAAGTCGCACTCCTGACGGATAAACCGCGTACAGCTACCGTGACGGCATGCGAGGAATCTGAACTTATGGAGCTTTCAAGAATGGACTTCGACAAGATTGCAGGGAAATTTCCGTCCATACGCAAAGTCGTTGAGGCCTACCAGAAGCAACGGGTCCAAAATACCATCAAGATTCTCCTCAATCGGAAACCGGGGTCATGAGTTCGCTACTCAAAATATCCGGGTTGTACAAATCATTTGCTTCCCCGGCGGGTGCGATAAATGTATTAAACGGAATTGATCTGAATGTAGCACATCGTGAGTTCGTAGCCATCGTGGGCCAGTCCGGTTCCGGGAAGAGTACGTTGCTGCATGTTCTGGGAACCCTGGAGCCCGCTGATCGTGGAAAGGTGATTCTTGATGGCGAGGCGCTGCTTTCTCTGTCCCCGAAGAAAATGGCCGTTGTCCGGAATAGAAAAATTGGTTTTGTCTATCAGGCACACCATCTTATTCCCGAACTGGATGCACTCGAAAACGTTATGCTACCGCTTCTGGTGCGCGGAAAGAGGCGCGAGGAGGCTGAAGTTCATTCAATGAATTTACTGGAACGCCTGGGTCTGCGTACCCGGGCGAACCACAGGCCCGGCAGACTATCCGGCGGTGAAGCGCAACGGGTGGCCGTAGCCCGTGCCCTGGTAGGGAACCCCTGCTTGCTGCTGGCGGATGAACCCACTGGAAATCTGGATGAACATACGGCTAGAGATGTATTTGATGCCATGCGACAGTTATGCAGGCAGGAGAATACGGCAGTAATGATGGTGACGCATAGCAGTGATCTGGCAAGCACTTGCGATCGGGTGCTTCATTTACATGAAGGAAGGCTGCTGGAGGAGAAAAGGGCGGGTTAAACCTGCTGGGCAAGCCCGATGATGTAGCTATGACAGCAGATATTCATCCACCCTCGACAAGTAAATCCGCATCCAGCAAGCCCGGTTTATCGCTCGCCAACAACTTGCCCCTGCCCAGAGCCACACCCTCCTTCGCCAACAAGCCCATAAATTTAACTAAAAAACATTCCGAAGCTTCGGAATTCAATCGTCACGTCCACGGTCATCACGCTCATGGCCTCGATAGCGACCTTCATATTCCCGGCGCTCGCGATGACGACGATGACGGTAACGATAGCCCGGTCGTACCCCCTTGTTCGCGGGAGCGCCAATCACAGCACCAGCGGCGGCGCCAATAGCGCCACCAATTAATACGCCCGTAGCCGTATTACCACTTTGTGATCCGATTACTGCACCTGTGGCCGCCCCCATAACAGCGCCTGTGGTCGCTGCTCGCTCCTGGCGCTGGGTGGCGCAGCCCGCTAAAATCAGAATGGAACACAGGATCATCATCTTCCGCATGGGAGCCTCCTACCTGGCTGGTGTCGATGTGAATGGGACATAATTAGCCCGTAAACGGATAAATATGATTCGTTGAATCATTCAGGTTGCTCGATGTGCGGTAAAACTTAGCTCCTGATATTCGAGCACGGTGATTCTCCTGCTTTGTTTATCAATCTGAACGAGATATTCCGCTACTTGATTATCCTGCGCCCGTAACAGCTTGATTTCCCGGTTACGATCAGAGACCGCCAGTGCGGATATTCGGTTCTCGGTGGGCTTAATTCTGCCAAAAACAGCCATACCGACGGCAATAGCGGCAACGGAAACAACAGTAGCGCCGACAGCACCGGCCGTGCCGGCTGCGACGACAGCGATGACGATACCAATAATGCTGATACCAATACCAAACATGGCAGCAACAAAAGCGCCAACGGCACCAATGATGCCAGCGATAGCGCCAACAGCAGCAGCAATAATACCAGCGGCGATAATATCGGAGGTGTCAGTAGGAGAGGCCGTCCACCTCATCATTAAAACCGCTATTAATATCATTAAAACCGATGCACTCAATACCTTGATTCTATAAATTTTTATTTTATGTTTCAACCACACCTTCTCGGCATCAATTTCAGTCTGTGTCGGTGGCTTTTTCGTGATGTCAAAATCCAGTTTTTCCATGCCTTTTATAGCTCCCTTTTGCAATCCGCCGGAAATTATGGGGCCTGTATGTCTAGCGTCAATTACTTTGTCCGGTCGGCGACCATAGAAACGGCTGCTTTTGGGGTGCTTACAGCCATTTATCAGATGATGGTTTTTTTGTAGGCCATCATCTGGTAAAGACCACGGATTCTGTCGACTATAGCTTGACAGCACCATGGTTTATTTAATATTCTGACCAATTGGTTGGTCAGGAGGTATGGATGACACGAGTATCAGACGGAGAGAAGCGCATACTGGAAGCTGCGGAAGGTTTGTTTTCCAGGCATGGTTTTAACGCTGTTTCCATTCAGAAAATAGCTACGCAGGCAGGTGTGTCCAAAGCCGCGATCTTCCATCATTTTTCTAACAAACAGGAACTTTATATTACTGTATTGAAGCGAGCCTGCCTCGATATTGGCAATATTTTGCGGTCTCTGGAGAAAGAATCCTGTACATCCGCCAGGCCGCTGCGTTCCTTTGCCAGCGCCCATTTGAAAAACATGTTCGACCAGAAGGATGTATCCCGTCTAATTTTGCGGGAGATGATGGATGGAGACCATGAACAAGGGCAAGCTTTGGCTGTTGAGGTATTTGGCGAACATTTTTCACGTCTGGTTGTATTGATTGAGAGCGGGCAAAAGGAAGGATTATTGCGCGAGGATATGGATGCAGCTGATGCAGCGGCAGCCATTGTAGGTTTGAATGTCTTTATGTTTCAGTCATGGACGGTGCTTCAGCATTTGCCGGGAACGCATTTCGTAGATCCGGCCCGCACAGGGGAACGTTGGCTCCGCTTGTTACTTTTGGGTATCGCGGAGAGGACAAGGGCTGCGGTATGATATGGCAAACGGGTTTATGCCGAAATGATATGCTGCGGGTCCTGATGACCGTGATTATTTTGGTAACCGCGTCATGTGGAAGTGGAGAAAATAACGTTCCTCCGACGGTGAGGCGTGTCAATATTACAGTCCAGGCGGCCGCGCTTCGCGATGTGAAAATTACGGAGTCCGCTGTCGGCAAGATACTGAATCCGCGTTCGGTTATGGTATCCGCTGAAATTCCGGCAAGGGTCGCATGGATCGGTGTGGATGCGGGTAGTTTTGTTGGCAAAAATGATGTTCTGGTGCGTTTGGATAGTCACGACTTCAAGGCGCAAGTTGTTGCGGCCAGGGCGGAGACCGCTAGCCTGGAAGTCAAAATCCCCGCCCGAAAACGTCTGGTAGAGCGGTATAAGAAGTTGGCGGCTGGCAAATTTATTTCTCCCACCATGCTGGACCATGCAGAAGCTGAGCTGGCCGCGCTCATACAGTCGAAACGTGCCGCCATAGCGAGACATGAGCGAGCCCGGCTGAATCTGGCACATACCATCGTGCGCGCCCCCATATCCGGACAGGTACAACAGCGCTTCGTTGCTGCAGGTGATTATGTAAAAGCGGGGACGAAACTGCTTGATATTATCGCGGGTGGGCAGCTCACCATCAGCCTTCCTTTTCCGGAAACGAAAGAAGGCATGATTCATGTGGGGCAACATGCCCTCCTGCATTTACCTGCTGGTGGCAAGGTGCTACACGCGCTTATCCGCAATTTATCTCCCATGATTGGAGAGGGCTCCGGCGCATTCGAAGCGCGACTTAAAGTGAAGAATCCCGGCGGCTGGCGCCCTGGCGGCAGCGTACTGGCTGAAGTCCAGATAGCGGAACATAAACACGCTGTCGTGGTTCCTGACACCAGTGTCGTGCTGCGGCCAAAAGGCGAGGTGGTCTATGTTATCTCGGATGGCAAGGCATTTGAGCGACCAGTAGAAAGCGGCGTACATACAGGAAGTGGTGTTGAAATTGTTCGCGGACTTAAGGTGGGTGAAGCCATTGCTGTGGATGGCGCTTCATTCCTGAGTAATGGAGCGGCCGTTCATATCCTTGATCCAAAACAGGAAATATCGGAAAAAGGAGGTGAAAGCAGCGAATGACGCTGTCTGAACTCTCTATTCGCCGCCATGTGCTGGCATGGATGCTGTCAGGCGTGCTGGTCCTGTTTGGTATCGTGGCATATAGCCGTATCGGAGTAGCCCGCTTTCCGGAGATTGATTTTCCGATGGTGTCTGTCACTACGGTACTGCCGGGCGCCCAGCCGGATGTGGTGGATGCTTCGATCACATCCCTTATCGAGGATAAGGTCAACAGCGTCCCAGGCATTGAACATGTTATTTCTCAATCTTCGCCGGGTGTGTCCATTGTAAATATCCAATTCAAGTTGAAAAAGAATATTAACGTGGCCTTCAATGAGGTGCAGGCCAAGGTCAATCAGGTGTTGCGTCAACTTCCCCGCGGCACCGATCCGCCGGTGGTCGCCAGGGTGGAAGTGGGAGCCACGCCCATCATGTGGCTGGCCCTGACCGGCAATCGCACCTTGCAACAACTGAATCAATATGCACGTAATATCATTAAAAAACGTCTGGAAAATATTGAGGGCGTAGGCGAGGTCCGCATCGGAGGTGAGCGCAAGCGGACCATTCGCGTGTGGCTTAACCTGGATCGCATGCGGGCATTGAATGTGACCGTGCTGGATGTCATCCATGCCTTTCACCATGAACAGGTCCAGTTTCCGGGAGGTTTTCTCGTCGGTGACAGGCGTGAATACCTGATCAGGCTGGATATGGAATTTCACCATATCCGTAAATTACGTCAGATGGTGGTAACGGAGCATGCGGGTGGTCGCGTCCAGCTGGACGATATAGCCCGGGTTGAGGATGGGCTGGCAGATAATCGTCAACTGTCGCGGTTCAATGGTCAACCCAGCGTTAGCCTGGGAATTGTCCGGATCAGGGGCGCGAATACCGTAGCCATTGCTACTGAGGTTAAACGTCGTCTCAAACAGGAAATTCTTCCCGCACTTCCACCCGGCATGCACCTCAATATTGCAAGCAATGATGCCGAAATTATTGAAGGTATTGTCGATGGCCTGAAAGAACACCTGTATGAATCGGTGTTTCTGGTTGCGCTAATCGTGTTCGTTTTTCTAAAGAACCCGCGAGCCACAGCTATTATTTCACTGGCTATCCCCGTGTCGTTACTGGCAGCAATCGCCGCAGCTTTTTTCTTGCATTACACATTGAATCTGATGACGTTGCTGGCCCTCTTGTTGTTGATTGGCGTCGTGGTGGATGATGCTATCGTGGTGCTGGAAAATATTTATCGGCATCGGGAAAAGGGGCTGGAGCCGGATGCGCGAGAAGCTGCGATCAAAGGTAGCCGCCAGGTAGCCTTTGCCGTTATAGCGGCCAGCCTGACCCTGGTCGCCATCTTTGCTCCGGTCATTTTTTTAGGAGGGCTGGTCGGGCGTTTCTTTCAGGCATTCGCCGTTGTCGTCGTTTTTGGTGTTTTTGCTTCCATGCTGGTCTCCCTGACATTAACACCCATGCTTTGTTCGCGTTACCTTAGGGTCGAAGAAAAACATGGCCGCATTTACGGCGTCTTCGATGCCGCATTCCTGACTTTAGACCGGTTTTACAGACGCGTGCTGGCGCGGGTATTAGCGTATCGCTGGAGCGTATTGGCACTGGCTGTACTTATTCTCGTCGCCGGCGCCTATTTGTTTTCGATCGTGGGGAAGGGGTTTGTTCCGCTAGAGGATGAAAACCGGTTCATGGTCATCTTCAAGGCGCCATTGGGTGCGTCCATTAACGACACTCGCCATAAGGTACGGAGAATGGAAACTATTCTGCGCCATACGTCGGATGTCGTCAGTGTCCTCACTACGGTAGGCTCGGGTGCTGCAGGACAGGTAAACCAGGGTATCGCCTTCGTGCATTTAACACCCAAGTCCACACGGTCCATCCACCAATGGGAAATTATTTCCATCGTGCAGAAAAAGTTGGCCGGAATACCGGGGTTGCATACCTTCGTCGTCCGCGTACCTATTATTGGCGGGCAGCGCGGAGAGCCGTTGCAATTTGGCCTTACGGGACCGAATCTGGATAAAACTGCGCAACTCTCCCACGCATTGTTGAGACGATTAGAGAAAACCCCTGGCATCGGTCATGCGGATCTGGATTTACAACTGAATCTACCAGAATTAGAGTTGCACCTGGACCGCATCCGGGCACGCGATTTGGGAATTACGGCGCAGGATGCGGCGCTGGCCGTGAATGTGCTGGCGGGTGGGTTAAATGTGGCGAAATACAACGATATTCCGGGCGATGGCAACCGCTATAATATCCGCCTGAAGGCCAATCCCGGAGCCTTGAAGTATCCTGGGGATTTAAGCAAGATATATGTACGTTCTGCCAGCGGCGCACTGATCGGCCTGGATACAGTTGCGCATTGGGTAAAGCGCCTTGGCCCCGCAGTGATTCCAAAAATGGATTTACATTATGCAGGGATGTTCTATAGCAGACCCTCCATGCCACTTGGCCAAGCAGTGGAGACTGTCCGCCGGGAAGCGAAAGAAATACTGCCTCCCGGCTATGCTATTACGTTCCTGGGACAGGCCTCGGAATTCGGCAAAACGCTGAAAAATATCGTATTTGCTTTCAGTATGGCCATGATTTTGGTCTATATGGTGCTGGCTAGCCAGTTTAACTCGTTTTTACAGCCATGGGTATTGATGCTGGCGCAACCACTGGCTGTGATCGGGGGCGTGGCGGCACTCTGGGTCAGCGGAAACACGCTGAATATCTTTTCCATGATCGGGCTGGTTTTACTGGTCGGACTAGTCGCCAAGAATTCCATCCTGCTGGTTGATTTTACCAATCAGTTGCGAGCCGAAGGAGCAAGTATTGATGATGCGCTCAGAGAAGCATGCCCGATACGGATGCGCCCGGTACTTATGACATCGCTGACGATTATTTTTGCCCTGCTCCCCACGGCCCTCGGCCTTGGCAGGGGTAGCGAAATGACCATTCCCATGGCGGTAGCGGTGGTAGGTGGTATGATTTCTTCTACATTACTGACGCTGGTCGTCGTTCCCGCCGCTTATTCCCTGCTTGAGCATGGTGTCCTGAATGTGAAAATCAGATGGGAAAAAAAAGGAAGACAGTTTATTTTCTTCAGGTCTAAAAATTGAAACGGTCCCCTTTTTCCCCATGATGAAACGCATCATCTTGCTACTATTGGTCCCGATGGCTCTGGGCGCGTGGCCGCGCGCATCCATGGCCATAGGCCTGGCGGATGCCGCACGTCTAGCGCTGGACCATGCGCCATCCTATGCGGCGGCTGTAGCCGCGCGCGATGCCGCGAGAGAAGATGTGGTCATTGGACGCGCTGGTTTGTTACCGTCCATTCATGGGATGGGAGAGTTTAGCCATCTTGAACAGAAGTATAATTATACGAAAAACCCCGGGTTTTTAGCCACTGATGTGGTATTTAATCGTTTTGGCTTCGGCGCCATGCTGGTGCAACCCCTGTTCCGCCTGGACCGCTGGGCGAGCTATGCGCAGGGAAAACTGTCCAGCGAAATTGGAGAACTCAAACTATCGCTCGAACGGCAAGTCCTGTTGCTGGCGGTAGCGAACGCCTATGCCGATGTGCTGGTTGCCCGCGAGGATATGGCTGCAATCAAGGCTCAGGAAACAGCAGTAAGTCACTTGCGCGAACAGGCCAGAGTCGCCTTCCATGTCGGCACGGCGACGGTGAATGATGCGCTGGAAGCCGAAAGCAGGCTTGACCTGGTACGGGCGAACCGTATTCAGGCCGAAAATGCGCTGGATACGGCGCGAGCAAACTTTGAGTCGCTTACCGATGTGAAAAAGGCGGATATTCTATCGTTTGCACAACATGTCATACCTGAACAACCCGAACCCGCACGACCCGAATACTGGCGAGATGCGGGCATGCATCAAGCGCTATCCGATCTGCTTGCCGAGAAAAAAATGCAGGTTGCCAAAGAAGAGGTGAAAAAGCTGTTTGGCTTGGCATTGCCCAGCGTCGATATGGTCGTGGGACTGTCGCGGCAGAAGGTGACCAATAACCTGTTTAATACGGGTTCCATCGTCAAAACCGAACAGCTTGGCCTACAGGTGGAGGTACCCCTGTACGAGGGCGGGGCGACGATAGCTCGGCTACGTAAAGCGCGTAAACTGCAGGTGGAGTCAGAATATGAATTGCGCGATGCCCGCCGTAAATCGGGGCTCACCGCGACTCGTGCCTATTTACGGGTCAAGGCGACTGCATCCCGCGTCCAGGCGATGAAGCGGGGGCTTATTTCAGCGAATAAGGCCAAGGAGGCCGAGCACGCAGGTTATAACGTGGGTTTGCGTACTATCGTCGAGCTTTTGGATGCGGAAGACAGGGCGGCGAAAGCGCGCCGAGATCTGGTTCGCACTAAAGCAGAATACCTTCTAAGCCGTCTTCAGCTTGATGCTTCGGTAGGAAAACTGGGTATGGCATCCATGGAACGAGTGGAACATTTGCTGGTGAATACGGACAAAAATGAATAACGGTTTCAGGGCAGGGGGGGTACCCTGCTTGTCGCTAATCCGTCAGTCCAGGTGCTCTTCAATAAGCTCGACTAGTTTTCTTTTGTTAATGGCACCTACCTTGGTACCCTGCACATTGCCGTCACGAAACAGCATAAGTGTGGGAATGCCGCGTACCCCGTATTTTCCAGGCGTGTTCGGGTTGTCGTCAATATTGATTTTGGCGATGGTAATCCGGTCATGCATTTCATTCGCAATTTCATCGAGAATGGGCGCGATTTGCTTGCAGGGACCACACCACGGTGCCCAGAAATCGACTATGACGGGGCCAGATGCTTTTAAGACGTCATTTTCAAAGCTGTCGTCACTGACGTGAGTAATATGTTCAGATGCCATTTGACGGCCTCCCATTCGATGTTCGACTGATACTTATAGTGCATACCGTAGCTGTAGAAGGGGGGAGGCGTCAACCATGACCGATATACCGTGACCAGTTTGCTGGCGGACAGGATCCGCAAACACATTGAGTGTGCAGGTGGCTGGCTGCCGTTCGATGCGTTTATGCGAGATGCCCTGTATGCGCCCGAGTGCGGCTATTATGAATCCGCTGAAGTATTTGGTGAGTCGGGAGATTTTGTAACCGGCCCGGATATGGGTTCGTGGCTTGCCCTGGCATTGGCTGACCTGATCTTTTGGGGCTGGAAACGACTGGGAAACCCCGCACAATGGTGTCTGGTTGAGCAGGGGGGAGGAAACGGGCGTCTGATATGTGAGGTTATCAAGTCGCTGGATCAGGCGGGATACGCCTTGCCCGGTAGCATCGTCGCTGTGGAGGCCAGCAGATACATGCGCCGACGACAACGTGCATGCTACCAGCGCGAAGGGATAAGCGTGCGGCAAGTTTCCCGCCTGAACGAAGTGGAAGCCCAGGAGAACATCCTGTATTTCTGCAATGAATTACCCGATGCTTTTCCCGTACGCTGCTTCGTATGGCGCCGTCAATCCCTGTACGAACGAGGCGTATGTCGGGATGGCGGAGGCTTTGCGTGGGGGGAACGTCCGTTAAATGACCCGCCTGCGATTGCCTTGTCTCATGTACAGGCGTGGCCAGAGGGCTACCATAGTGAATGGAACCCATGCCTTGCATCCTGGCAAAAAGATGTTGCCGCATGCATGCAAAGAGGGTATCTGTTTTGCGTGGATTATGGATACGCTGCAAGTGAGTATTACCGTCCAGGTCGCAGAGAGGGAACGCTACTGGCCCACTTGCGACACCAGGCGCTGGATGACGTACTTACCAATCCCGGGAGCAGGGATATTACGGCCCACGTTGATTTTACCGCTTTGAATATGGCGGGGAGAGAGGCCGGGCTGGGTACGTCTTGCTGGATGACTCAGGGCGCATGGCTGGCCCAGAGTCCGTCCGTTCAGATGCGTCTTGAGCAATTGGCTGCGTCCACGGATGTAAAAAACATGCAAGCCATAGCAGACATAAAACGCATGCTGATACCCCAGGGTATGGGAGAATTGTTCAAATTGAATATTCAGTCATTTAATACTCCGACAACTGCTCCATCTTTCCTCAAACAGTTTAGCCGGACACATGCATTGGGCTTGACATGACATGATGGGATGCGGGTAGCAACCAAGCCTGCCATGCGTATTAAAGCGGCTTGCACCGCTGCCGATACATGTGGCGGCTGTGCTCTGCAATTGATTGATCCGGCACATCATGCGGAGATAAAATCGGCATGGGTCAGGGATGCTTTTCTACCCTTTATGGGTGAAGATACCGTGTGGCATGCCATACAGGGGGATACCAGGCATGGGCAGCGCCGTCGTGCCCGTTGGTGGCGCGGACAAGACGAAAAGGGTGTTTTTTTGGGTTTCCATGCAAGACGCAGCCACACAGTGGTTCGGACGACCGAGTGCAAAATGGTTTGCCCTGAGATGGATGCACTGCGCTTGCAACTTCAGCGGAATATTCCCGACAGTGTCGAATCCGTTCGGATGACGCAGTTGGCAGACGGCTTGCACCTGGTATTCGAAGCCCCCTTGAGGGGTAGCGATTCCAAGGCGGCGAGGCATTTGCTCTCCTCTCTACACGAATGTCCTCGCACCGGTTCCATTGTTCCGTGGTGGCGTGCCCGTTCGGCGACCGTACCATTGGACCGCCCGGCAAAAATACTGCACGACATGATCCCGGCAGGTGATGTGCTCATTCAATTATCCGTCGGCCCTGATGATTTCATCCAGGGAAATGCCGCTAGCAACGCAGACATGGTGCGGCAGGTACAAGCGTGGGCGGAGACACCTCGTTTCGTGGCTGATTTCTTCTGCGGCGTTGGCAATTTGTCGTTGCCGCTGGCGTATACGTCAGGCGCGGAAGTCAGGGGTGCAGATGCATCTGTATCCAGTGTTCGACAGGCCAACGCCAGCGCCAGGAGATATGGTCTGGATGCCCGATATGAGCCGGTCAATCTCTTCGAGCCTTTTGATTTAAGCGGTTTTTGTGGCGCGGATGTACTGATTCTCGATCCACCCAGAAAAGGTGCAAAAAGAATTTGCCGAAGCATGGGGGCATTGCTGCCGAGCAGGATTATTATGGTGAACTGCGACGCTGCATCCGGCGCCCGCGATGCGGCGGAGCTACGTCAACTGGGCTATCACTTGCGTGCGCTCCGAGCCTTTGATCTGTTCCCCTATACCGACCATGTGGAAGCGATGAGTCTATGGCAGCGGTGATGCGTTCACAGTTGTTTCTGCTTTCACTGCTCATATTGCTGGCGGTTTCGGCTTGCCAGCAATCCGTACCGGGGCGCAACGAGATTCGTATCGGGCTGGCGCAAACGCCGATGAGCCTGGACCCCCGCTATGCTACCGATGCTGCATCGCATCGCATTCAGGAACTATTACATCGTGGTCTTGTCAGGCTGGATACGCATTTTGAACCACATCCAGATGCCGCCATACGCTGGGAACATCCGGATGCTCTGACATGGTATTTCTTTCTGCGGCCCGGATTGAAATTCAGTAATGGCATACCCGTGCGTGCAGCGGACGTGGCCGCGACGCTGAACGCTATCAGAGATGCGAGCAAGGCCAGCCCGCTGCGTGCCGGTTTCGCGGCTATTCGCAACGTGGAAGCTGTCTCGGAGCGAGAGCTGGTTATCCATCTCAGCAAGCCGGACGCATCCCTGTTAACGCGCTTGTCCATCGGTATACTTCCAGCACGCCTGGCGGCCATGGGGCAGCAGGCGCGTAGCATTATCGGCTGCGGACCATGCCATCTGGTAAGCTGGGATCGGCGTGGTCTTATGCTGGAGCAATCGGACACGCGCGGACAAGTCCGGCGTTTGTTATTCGTGACAGTCAAGAACCCTGTTACGCGCAGCCTCAAACTGGCACATGGGGACCTGGATTTTACCGAAAATGATTTACCGCCGCACCTGCTGCCCTATTTGCGTCGCCAAAAGCAACTGACCATTGTCAGCCGTGCTTCAACAACCTTTTCCTATCTCGGGCTAAATTTGCGTGATCCCATACTCAAAGATGTGCGTGTGCGTCATGCTTTGGCTCTGGCGACGGACCGCGCGCGGCTCAAGAAGGCCCTGTTTTTCAATCTGCCAAAAATAGCTGAAACAGTGCTCTCGCCCACGCACTGGGCAGCCATCCGCCTACCTGTAACGCCATTTGACCCCGCAACCGCTGAACGTTTACTGGATGAAGCCGGTTATCCACGCAAAGCCAACGGCGCCCGTTTTACACTGAACTATCGAACCAGCACCGATCCGACCCGTCTACGTCTGGCTACCGCCATCGCTTCCATGTGGCATGGTATTGGTGTAAACGTGCATATCGAATCACTGGAGTGGGGCGGATTTTATGCTCGTATCAGGCGGGGAGACTTCCAGGTCTATTCGCTTTCGTGGGTAGGGGTTGTAGATCCGGATATTTACCGCTGGATATTATCTTCGGATATGTGGCCACCCAAAGGCGCCAATCGCGGTCGCTACAGCAATCGCGACGTGGACCGA
Organism: uncultured Zetaproteobacteria bacterium; assembly: GCA_964624255.1. Lineage (GTDB taxonomy): Bacteria > Pseudomonadota > Zetaproteobacteria > Mariprofundales > Mariprofundaceae > JAUZQZ01. The sequence continues at coordinate 28,546 of CAZUWV010000006.1, read as the reverse complement.
TGGCTGGATGCAGCCGCACGGACAGAAAATCGGCGGAAGCGCCGCCAACTGTACGGGCGAGTAGAGCGGCAGATGGCTGCGGACCAGGTGTATATTCCATTATGGTATGAACCTGTGATTGCCGTATATGGGCCACGTATCTCCAACTTTATACCTGCCGCAGATGGAAGCCTGTCAGGATTGTTGAAAGTTAAAATCCATCATGGTGAGCATCAACTACCCCATAAATCCGTACCCCCATAAATCTGTCCCGTTTCGCACCTACGTTGTCCACTCTGGAAAAAGGCAGGAGGAAATTATATGGTAATATATCCAACTGGTCAAAATCGGAATTGTCGATTGCGCTCGCCTGAGCCAATTGCAAAACCCTGGGAGAAAATACTATTAGTATACTGATCAGCGCCGGTGAAGCATCGGGGGATATGCATGCAGCGGCTGTTATCAGAAGTCTCCGCGCCGGATGCGATGGTACTGAAATTTTCGGAATTACGGGTCCTTCCATGAAACATGAGGGTTGCGAGACGTTAATTGATATGAAGCAGCTGAATGTGATGGGTGTAAGTGATGTTCTGAAGGCATTGCCGCGCATCCGTCGTGCCAGAAACGACATCCTCGAATGGGCTGGCTACAATAAGCCGGAGATCGCCATACTGGTGGACTTTCCGGGATTTCATATCAATGTGGGTACACGTTTACGCAAGCTTGGTATCCCGGTATTACACTATATTGCCCCCAAACTCTGGGCCTGGGGCGCATGGCGGGCGGGGCGTCTGAAACGGTCCCAGGATAAGCTGGCATGTATTCTGCCATTCGAGCCGGAGTGGTTTGAGAAGCGCAGAATTGAGGCCCGTTATGTAGGCAATCCAAGTGCAGCTACATGTGCAGCGGGATGGAACAGGGCCGAATTCAGGCAACGGCTGGGCCTTACGCCGGAAACGCCTGTTCTGGCGATATTGCCGGGGAGTCGCCCTTCCGAATTGGCTCATCACATGCCGTTACTCGCGGAATCGTGGAGAAAACTTCAACGTCAATACCCGGGTATGCGCTGTATTGTCCCTGTTGCGCCGGGCGTGGATGAAACTCTGCTGGATCCACTGCTTCGAGAGGGTGCCATCCCGATCAGGCGAATGGAGAAGGGCTTTGCGTTACGGGCGGATGCGGCTATCGCTGTATCAGGCACGGCGACGCTCGAGCTGGCGTTGTGGGATGTGCCCACCGTACTGGTTTACCGTACATCTCTCCTGACCTTGTTCATGGCGAAAAAGCTTGTTCGGGTTCCCTTCCTCGGCCTCGCTAATATCCTGTTGCACGCATCCGTAATGCCGGAACTCATTCAGGATGAGGCGACGGTGGAAAATATTGTCCGGTCGGTGCAACCATTATTACTTCAGGGGGGAGGGGAGGCCATGCGACAGCGGGCAATGTTTGCCTCATTGCGCGCGATGCTTGGAGACGATGACCCCGGCGATACCGTGGCTGCAATGGCCATGCGCATGATGGCCTCGTAAAAGGCGGCAGGTCCACGGACCTTTATCTACCTGCGTTGACGAAAAAATCGCCGTAGCATGGTTCCGCAATGCTCGGCCAGTATGCCTCCTGTAATGTCCGGTCGATGATTCATCCGAACGTCGGACAGTATCTGAAAAACCGATTCGACAGCACCAGTTTTATGATCTTTGGCACCGTAAACAACGCGCCCGATACGGGCATGGATGATAGCGCCAGCGCACATGGGGCAAGGTTCCAGCGTGACGTAAAGGGTGCTTCCTGTCAGACGGTAATTTTCCATGGCCTCGCAGGCTGCACGGATGGCGCGTATTTCCGCATGCGCAGAAGCGTCGTGTAGCGAGATGGGTGCATTACAGGCGGAAAATTCCCGTCCATTCTCCATCGCCAATATACATCCAACAGGCACTTCACCTATTTCTTCCGCAAGGGCTGCCTGTTGCAAGGCAAGACGCATATAATGTATATCTTTTTCATAAATCATGGGGACGGGACCATCAGCCGCACAGCAGGTTTTCCATAAGTCCGACGGGCCCCTAGCCTGAACTATTCATAAATCGCCGTGATGATTGCGCAGATCCTTTGTTTGCAACGGATTCCGAGGAAGGAGACCGTGAGCGTGCATACGGACGACCGACGAGGGATTCGGTACGGACAACGGAACAAGCAAGGGTATGGCAGAATTTATGAATAGTTCAGGCTAGCCCTTGAGGCGGGGATCGAAGATGTCCCTCAAGCCTTCACCCAACAAATTATAGCCCAAGACGGTTAATAATATGGCCATGCCCGGATAGAGCGACAGCCACCATGCAATTTGAATATTATCCTTACCCTCGGTCAGAATGTTGCCCCAGGAGGCATTGGGGGGTTGTACGCCAAGACCGAGGAAGGAGAGGCCGGATTCAATGAGCACCGCTCCGGCAATACCCAGAACAGCAGATACAAGGATGGGGCCCATGGCATTGGGTAGCAAATAGCGCCAGATGATCCGTGGTGCCGAGACACCGAGGCTTTCCGCCGCCATTACAAAATCACGTCCGCGCAGGGACAATAATTCTGCCCGTACCAGCCTTGCTACCCCCATCCACGATGTCAGGCCGATCACAATCATGATATTCCAGATGGATGGCTCAAGAAAAGCGATAACGGCGAGAATCAGGAAGAATGTCGGAAAGCAAAGCACCATATCCGTGGCGCGCATAATCATGGCATCCGTGCGCCCACCCGCATATCCAGCTACGGCACCCAGCATAACGCCGACGGTGATGGCGATACCGACGGCGACAAACCCCACCGACAGGGATACCCGCGCGCCAAACAGCATGCGCGAAAATACATCGCGGCCCAGAGTGTCCGTCCCGCACCAGTGTTCCCGTGAAGGCGGCAACAGGATGGCATGTACGTTAATGGCTGATGGATCGAAAGGTGCGAGCCATGGTGCCAGTATCGCCAGAATAGCAACCGTAGTCACGATGATAGCGCCTGTCAGCATCAGCGGCCGATGAAACCACGAAGATACATTTTTCCGCATCTTCGCCTTTACCGTAGCGCTGTGATTCACCTTCCTCCTCCATGCCGAATACGTGGATCGGTCCAGGCATAAGCAAGGTCGGCCAGCAGGTTACCCAGTAACGTCAATACCGCGCCAATCACGGTGATTCCCATGACCAGCGGATAATCACGTGCCAGTACCGCGTTATAGAACAGCAGGCCCATGCCTGGAATCGAGAATAACTGTTCGACGATGACGGAACCGCCGATCAAACCGGGGATCGAAAGACCAAGTAGGGTAATAATAGGGATCATTGCGTTTTTCAGCGCATGGCGATAAAGAATGCTTGATTCCGGCACACCCATGGCCCGCGCGGTAGTCACATAGTCGGCGCGAATAACTTCCAGCATGCCGCTACGCATGAATCGGCTCATGCCAGCCAGCCCTCCGATGGCGGAAACAAAGACAGGCAGTAGCAGATGTTTGGCCAGGTCACCTTGTTGTTGCCAAAATCCCATTTGCCTCCAGTCGTAATCGTGAATGCCGGAAATAGGAAGCCATGAAAGGTGTACGCCGAAGGCGATCATCAGCAAGAGACCCAGCCAGAACGAGGGAATGGCAAAGCCGATAAAGACAAAGATGGTCATGCCACGATCAAGCCATGAATCCCTATGCGCCGCAGAAAGAACGCCAATGGGGATGGCAATGAAAAAGATAAAGGCCATGGCCAACACGTTAATTCCGATGGTGATGGGCATGCGCTCGGTAATTTTGTCCAGAACAGGGCGGTGGTCCGAGGCGAAGGATTGCCCAAAATCGAGTACGGCAAGCCGCTTCAGCCAGTTCCAGTATTGTATGTACAGGGGTTTATCCAGACCGTAGTAGGCACGCAAGCGATTGATATCCGCTGCGGACACCTTCGGGTTAAGTCCCTGGCTAATGGCGGCAGGCTCGCCCGGCGCTACATGCATGATGGCAAAAGAAATCAGGGTAATGCCGAACAACAGCGGAACCATTCCAGCCAGCCGCCTGAAGAGATAGCCTCTCATAGCTTTAGCCTATAGGTGATTGACGCTCTTCGATGGGGATGTAATGCATGTCATGGTCACCGATATAAATCTGGACGGGTCGGTAAATTCGATTATTGGCCAGCATCTCCCGCCAGTGCGCTAACCAACCCGCAACGCGGGCAATAGCGAAAATCGGCGTAAACACATCTGTTGCAATGCCCATTTTTCGATAAACGATACCGGAGTAAAAATCCACATTCGGACACACGCCCTTGGCTCCCAGAGTACTTCTGGATAGATCCTCAATGCGGCGGGCAATAGCATAAGTCGGGTCCTCCCCATATTCTCGGGTCAGGTCTCCGTAGAGTTTCTGTAATAGCGTTGCGCGCGGGTCCTTGGCCTTGTACACACGGTGCCCAAGACCGGGGATTTTTTCCTTATGCTGCAATTTCTTGTTCAAATAACCTTCCACATTCTCAACAGTGGCAATTTCGTCAAGCATATCAAGCACATCCTCGTTGGCACCGCCGTGCAGCGGGCCGGAAAGCGTGCCTACTGCCGAACTGATAACGGTATAGGGATCAGCCAAGGTGGAACCCGTCACCATGGCGGAGAATGTGCTGGCATTGAGGGTATGCTCGGCATGCACGATCAGTGCGACATCCATAATGCGTTCGAGCAAGGGTTCCGGCTCCTTACCTGTCAGCATGTACAGAAAATTGGCGGCATGCGATAAATCATCCCTGGGTGAAATCGGGTCATCCCCCCGGCGCATGCGCGCGTGGGCTGCAACCAGTGTCGGTATCTTTGCGATCAGACGGATGCTTGAGAGATGAACCATCTCTTCATCGGCCCGTTCTGCTCTGACGTTTTGCTCAAGAGGATAAAACATCCCCAAGGCTGCCACATTGGCCTGTAATGCATCCATCGGATGCGCGTACTCCGGAAAACATTTAATCATATCGCGGATACTGTATTTGATGCGCCGGTGTTGATGAAATTCGGACACCAGTGATGCCAGCTCACTTGCTCCGGGCAGGCGTCCGTACAGCAAGAGGAAACACGTTTCCTCAAAGCTGCTACGTTCGGCGAGTTCCTCGATATCAATGCCCCGGTATTCCAGATGCCCGCGCTTACCGTCAACAAAGGAAATAGCAGACTCGGCGACCGGTATACCATCCAGCCCAGGCGCATAGCAGGCAACATTCGGATCCCGGGTTGTTATATTTTTTTCTGGCATTTGAGTGACCCCGCCAACTTCGCTTTTATAGGATTGGACAGACTAGTAAATCCTCACCGGATTGTCTCGCCCGCTTATACATGCAGTTTCGCAAGAGGTCACCAAAGCACCCATGGACGGGATATTTACGGCCTCACCATCCATATGAATGGATCAATTTCTGAATATCATCTGTTTGCACATTTCCGGCGATAAAGGCATCGCCGATACCCTTTAGCAATATGAAGTAGATACGTCCGTCCGCATTTTTCTTGTCGTGTCCCATCACATCCAGCCATGTGTCGGCTGGGAAGGAGGGGATTTCAACAGGCAAACCGACTTTCTCATATAAAGACCGAATCTTATCTTCCAGCCCGGGTGCTGCATGGCCCAACTGTTCGGACAAGCGTGCCGCCATCAACGTACCCAGCGCCACCCCTTCGCCGTGCAGGTATGTTGTGTAATGCGTCATGGCTTCGATAGCATGACCGAATGTATGACCAAGATTGAGCAAGGCGCGATTCCCCTGCTCCGTTTCATCGGCCATAACCACCTCGGCTTTGTGTTGGCATGAGGTGAAAATAATATCTGTTACCGCTCTTTCATCCAGTGTCAATATAGCGTCCATGCCCACATTCAGTGCATCGAACAGGAGAGTATCCCGAATCAGACCGTACTTGACAGCTTCGGCGACCCCTGCCCGCAGTTCGCGTGATTTCAGTGTTTGCAGCACACAGGGGTCAATCCAGACCATACGTGGCTGATAGAACGCACCGATCATGTTCTTGCCATGTGGATGATTCACCGCTGTCTTGCCACCAACGCTGGAATCCACCTGCGCCAGTAACGTTGTCGGAATCTGAACGTAAGGGATGCCGCGACGATAGCAGGCAGCCGCGAAACCAGCCATATCCCCGACTACGCCGCCACCGAGGGCGATGACGGGTTCATGGCGCGACAGGCGTGCCTGCATCAGCGTATCCATAATATGATTCCAGTGTGTAGTATTCTTGTATTGTTCCCCATCGGGGAGGATATGTTCATCCACGCGCCAGTGACACGCAGTCAAGGATTGGCGAACCCGGCACATGTATAGCGGGGCTACCGTTTCATTACTAACCACCAGGCATCGAGAGACACCTGGAAAGAGGCCACACATCGCCGAGCCAAAATGATCCAGACATCCGGGCTCAATGTGGATATCGTAGGAGCGGGCGCCGAGTTCCACCCTGTGTGTATGCGAAGAAGGTAGCGAGCTATTATTCATGCCGCCATGATGCCGAAAAGCCAGCACTTGTTCACCTCTAACCTGATACCGTGATCCGGTTTTCCCGACCAGGCCGGTTTTTCAGGATTTGTGGTGTCAGAAAGATGAGCAATTCTGTTTTGTTATCCTGTTTAAATTTCTTTTTGAACAGCCAGCCAAGAATCGGAATCTTACTGAACCATGGGACGCCATTGGTTGTATTCTGCTTGTCACGCGTATAGATGCCACCGATCACAATTGTTTCACCATTGTTCATGAATATATCCGTTTCAATCTTTTTCGTATTAAGGATGGGGTTGCCACCGGCAACTTTCGACTTCGAAACGGAATCCTTGGTCACCAGAATGTGTAAAAGGAGGCTGTTTGCCGCTGTGATCTGTGGCGTTACCTCCAGGCTTAGCTTGGCCTTTTTGAATATAACGGTTGGACCGGTATTTGCTGTCGTGGCCGACTGGAATGGCACATCCTCACCCTGGCTGATGGTCGCTTTCTTCAAATTCATGGTAATGATACGCGGGCTGGAAATAATCTTGATCTGGTTCTCCGTTTCCGCCGCCGAAAGCTCTAGGTTGAGATTAAATGCATTATTCAACGACCCGATTGCCAGTCCGATTTGTCCACCCGCACCCGCACCCACTGCCGCCGGCAAATCCACCAGGAAGCCTCCCACGCCCGGGGTCGTCGTTGTTGTATTATTGGATATCCGGTTCGTTACCCTGCCTCCGTGCCCCGATACCTGGCCACCCCAGCGAACGCCCAGGTCACGCGTGAAACCATCCGTCGCCTCAACGATGCGGGCGGCAATCAACACCTGTTTTTGTGGTTGATCAATCTTTGCAATTAACCGTTTGATATTATTGATAACTACTTGCGTGTCGCGAATAATCAGGGTGTTGGTACGCTCGTCCGCCAGCACACTTCCGCGCGTGCTGGATAAACCGAATTTTCCCGACGAAACGCTCGCTGTACCTTTACCCGACGGTACTTTACCCCTGAGCGAAGCAGCTCCGGCGACTTTTGCCCCTGCCAGTATCCTTTTGACATCAGCCACCTTGGCATAATTCAGGGAGATAAATTCGGTCACCAGAGGTTCGAGGCTCTCCGTGGTTTTTCTTGCCGCCAAACGCGCGTTATTTTCATTCCGCAACACACTGAGAGGCGCAATGCGCATGACGTTTCCCTGCCGTACCTTGCCCAGGCCTTCCGTTTGCAAAATTAAATCCAGCGCCTGATCCCAGGGAACATCTACCAGATGCATGGTTAATTTCCCGCTGACGTCACCGCTCATGATAATGTTCAGGTTACTCATTTCGGCGATTAGTTTCAGTGCGTTCTGGATGTCGATGCCTTTGAAATCAAAGGTGACTTTCTGGCCTGTATAGGTAGATTTTTCACTACCTTTCACGCCCCGACGCGCCACCTCGATATCCTCCGGCGTTAACGTTAGTGTCAGTACGTTACCCTGTTGGAAGGATGAAACGTTCACCTTTTCCCGCAATCGGGCCACGATACGCACCCGGTTATCCACTGTATAAGTATCCACCTGCCTGATCGGACCGGGGAATTCGCTCACATCCTGCGTTCGCTGCTGCCCCGTGGCGAGCGATGCATGTTTAATATCAAGAACGACATCGCCTTTTTTTTCGGAAATATTTACAATGGGGTTGGCAACATCCGTGCGAATCTGAAGGTGTGCTATACGATCATCTGGCTGGAAGTGGACATCTTCGACCCGTACCACGGGTGCCTCGCGTCCGACTGGAATATTGCCGAAGCGCACGGTCATTTGCTGTCCGCTGGCATCAATCTGATGACTTTCCCGCTTGCCCTTGACCAGGTTGATGACCAACCGCACACGTCCGGCGGCCTGTCCAACGGTAACGCTGCGGATCCTCTGTGTAGCGACCGCATAATGTTCCCTCGGCAGCATGGATTTCGCACCCCATAGATCCAGAATCATGGTGTGTCCCCGATTGGTCATGAAGGAGTCGTGACTGGTATCCATGTGATCGCCGCGTAACACCAGTTCAGTCACGGGTCCGCGGTCGTAAACATCAATATCCTTCAGTATTGCTGCGGGGGCTGCCCCACGCTTCTTTGTCCCCACGGATACCGCTGAAAAACGCACAATAAGTTTATCACCTTCTTCCCTGACCTTGTAGGTCAGCATACGGTCCATCCCGATTTTTATTCTGAGACCCTTGCTGGAAACAATCGGAAAGACGTTGTTTACGCCCGGATGGCTGTCATGCAAGGGCTCCAGGCCTTTCTTCAGCGAGACTCCAGGGAAATTTATCACCAATCGCGGCGGTGCCGTAAGGTTAAACAACTCATAGGTCAGTGGCGCATCCGCCTGAATCGTTACCACATCACCACCGGGCAACTTTTTCAGGTTGACGCTCTTCACCTGAACCGCCTCGGCAGAGAATGGCATCAGGAAGAAAACCAGTGTAAAACACGCCATGACTATGGTGTGTTTTCGCCTGTTCATTTTTATACAGCTTTGCATGACTATCTCCCGACGCCTTGATGCCGACTGCGGGGTTTCTTCTTTCCGGTTCCCTCAATGAAACGATAGGTCATCGCTTCTCCCGCTACGGTTAACTGATCTTTATCTTTTAACTTTACCAATGTGAGATTCTTCACATCGACAATGCGCGGCATTTGACCCACGCGCTTAAGAAATGTCACCAATTGTCGATAGGTTCCCATGACCTTAAAGCTTACCGGCACTTCGGCATAAAACTGTTTGTTTATTTCTCCTAATGGCCTGAACATGGAAAACTCCAGACCGGAATTCTTCCCGGAGCGGGTCACACCTTCCAGCAAATCAGGGATTTGAGATTTTCTGGGAAGTATGTTCAGCGCCACCTTCAATTGTTTTTCCAACATGGCGAATACCTTTTTTTTATGCGGTAGATCTTTGGTCAGCTTTATGTTTTGCGCGAGTATTTGCTGTTGCTGATCCACCCTTTTCTGAATCTTGGCAATATCATCCTGCAATGGCATCCAGCCCAGATACGCATACACCCCAAGTGCCAGCAGAAGGCTCGCGGCCAGCACAAAGGCTTTCTTCCATAGCGGGAATGGCAGAATGGGGCTCAACACTTCAAGCTGGCTTAGATCCGGCACACTAAACATTACGACGGTTTCACCCTTGCAGATTTAAGGGGTAGGCCCGGAGGGATGGTCCGCCGCATCGTCAGAGAGAAATTTCTGATTGGCACCTGGCCTATGGTCCGCCGCCGGATCACCTGTAGGCTAACCCCGTAAAACTCCGGTTCGCGGTCCAGAGCGCGCATGAAATTAGCTACGGCTTTATTGCTCTCACCCAGGCCGGTTAATTCAATCTTTCCTCCCGAAGCCCTGACGCTCAGTAGCCACACCTTTTCCGGGATGGCGCGGGATAATGCCAACAGTGTTTCCAGGCTATGAAAACGTCCACGCTGCAATTGATCCACCAGTGCCAACTTTTGCTGCACATCCGTCCTTAATTTATCCATATTTCGTATCTTGCCAACCTTCCTGGCCATCACCCTGTTCTGTGCCTGAAGTGAGGCAAGGCTATGCTTTAAACTGGCCAGTGCGGATGAACCATAGAGGTGAGCTCCCAGGCCTATGAGTGCCGCCAGCCCTGCCACGCCCACCGCCACCATGATATGCTGTAATATCCGGCGCTGGCGGCGGGCACCGCGATAAGGGATAAGGTTGATGCGAATCATGCGTCAAAGCTCCTCAGGGCAAGCCCTATAGGTACCATCATCATGGGCCCGACCCTGTTCAGGTAATCGAGGTCGAATTTGCGTCTGGATGCCTTGATAGTGGAGAATGGATTCAGCACACGGGCTTCGATACCCAACCGTTGCTCCAATTCCGTCGCTATGCCTGGAACCAGGGCTGTACCACCACTTAATAACAGCTTTTGTACGGGGTAGCTGGCATGGTTGGTGGTATAAAAGTCCAGCGAACGCACCATTTCCGAGGCCAGGTCCGCATAAAATTTCTCCAATAATTCTGCTTTAACTCCGGAAAAATTGTCTCGTTTCATCTGCTCCGCAGCCCGAAAGCTGATATTGTGTGCCTTCTGGATTTCTTCCGTCAGGTTGTTACCGCCATAAAATTGATCGCGTACGAAAACCGTTTGTTTGTTATGCAGGATATTGATGTTCATCAAATTCGCACCAATATTGACCAATGCATGTGTTTGTGTGTTTTCAGGGTCCGGCAGTGGTCCACTGCTATTTCCCTCGATTTGATCCGATAATAGTTCTGCGGCGTTTTCCAGGGCAAATACAGCACAGTCCACACATTTTGTTGTCAATCCCGCTTCATTCAGTACCAGTTGATAATCCTCAATAACCTCGCGCTTGCAGGCAGCCAGAACCACTTGCATCTCATCATCCGCCACCCCGCCCAGGATCTGGAAATCCAGGTACACATCATCTATAGCGTAAGGAATGTATTGTTCCGCTTCGAATTCAATCTGTGATTCCAGCTCAAACTCGGTCATGATCGGCATGCTCACCGTGCGGATAATCAGGGCATTACCCGAAACTACGAATGCCACATTACGGGTTGAAGGTCGACCCACCTCAATCGCATCCCGTAATGTCCGCGACACGGCCGTGGAATCAATAATGGTATTTTCTACAATGGCATCGCGCGGCAGCGGGACCATAGCCATGGATTTTAGCTCATAACCTCCGCGCACACGTTCCAGTTCCACCATCTTGATGCCGGTGGAACTGATATCTATACCCATCAGGGATTCGGATTTACTGGGAAATAGTCTCACTTCCGCCCCCTCAGCTTAAGTTTCACCCTCACTTCACGAAGCTATGGAACTTACCCATGAATAAAGCGATAGTAAAGAAGCCATCAGACATAAGAAAATTTCATGGGGTTTATACTTGAAATAGAATTTGTGGGTGATGCAGGTTAGTCTCCGACGCTATGTTTACCGGAATTATTCAGAATGTAGGACGTATCGCCGTCATACGGCGAGGGTACGCGCAAGCGCATATGGTTATCGAGACCGCTCTGAATATGTCGGATTGGAAGGATGGGGATTCAGTATCCGTGGATGGTTGTTGCCTGACCATCACAGAATTTGGCGGAGGTCGGTTCTCGGCTACCTTGTCACGGGAAACCCTGGGCTTGACTACGTTTAACGATGCGCGGGAAGGTTGGCGGGTGAATCTGGAACCGGCATTACGCATGGGCGATGCACTCGGCGGCCATATGGTGAGCGGACATATTGACGGTACGGGAAAGGTTGATGGTATCCAGCCCGCAGGTGAGCATCGGCTTTTCCACTTTTCCGTTACAGAGAATCTGGCGCGTTATGTGGTTAAAAAGGGTTCAGTTGCGATCAACGGGGTAAGCCTGACCGTGAATGAAGTAGATGGATGTACGTTTGAGGTGAATTTGATTCCGCATACACTGGTACATACCAACTTGGGTGTTTTGCGAACCGGTGACAGAATCAATATCGAAACCGACATGTATGGGCGCTATGTGGAACGGATCATGCAGTTTTCACCAAACAATAAAACGAATATGGAGCAAAAATGAGCCTTGCTAGTTGTGAAGCGTTGATTGAAGAATTGCGCGTTGGGCGCATGATTATCCTGGCGGATGACGAGGATCGCGAGAACGAAGGCGATCTGGTCATGGCGGCAGAATGGGTAACACCCGAGGCTGTAAATTTTATGGCGACGCATGCGCGTGGCCTCATTTGTCTGGCTCTAACCGGAGAGCAGGTCCATCGGCTGCATATTCCGCTCATGGTGCAGGACCCTAACGCCAAATTTAAGTCAGCATTCACTGCGTCCATCGAAGCTGCAGAAGGCGTAACTACGGGTATTTCAGCTTTCGATCGCGCGCGAACCATCCGTGTGGCGGCGGACGAGGCGTCAGGACCGATGGATGTAGTGACGCCGGGGCATGTGTTTCCATTGATGGCCAGGGAAGGGGGCGTGCTGGTGCGTGCGGGGCATACTGAGGCCAGCATTGACCTTTCCCGTTTGGCGGGTCTGAAATCGGCAGCGATTATTTGCGAAATTATGAATGAGGATGGCTCCATGGCGCGCATGCCAGAGCTAAAATCCTTTGCCACCAAACACCATTTGAAGCTTGGCTGTATCGCCGATATTATCAGCCACCGCTTAAAGCATGAGTCGCTGGTTAAGCGTGAAGTGGAGGTTCGCCTTCCTACGGAATTCGGCGAGTTTAAGCTGGTTGGTTATTCCAATGCAGTGGATAAGGCCGAGCATGTAGCGCTGGTGATGGGTGAGCCAGATGGCGACACACCGTGCATGGTACGGGTGCACTCGGAATGCCTGACGGGAGATGTGTTCACCTCACGGCGCTGCGATTGCGGTTCGCAGTTACACGCGGCCATGCGTCAGGTATCGGAAGAGGGGTGCGGCGTCATCCTCTATTTGCGTCAGGAAGGCAGGGGCATTGGCCTGTTAAACAAACTCAAAGCTTACAAGTTGCAGGATGCCGGGCACGACACGGTGGAAGCGAACAAAAAACTGGGGTTCCGTGCGGATTTGCGCGACTATGGCATCGGCGCGCAGATATTGCGTGATCTTGACCTTCGAAAACTGCGTTTGCTGACCAACAATCCAAAAAAGATCATCGGTCTGGATGGCTACGGACTGGAAATCGTAGAGCGTGTACAGTTGGAAACAATTGCGCACGAAGACAATATCGCCTATCTGGAGGCCAAACGGGACAAAATGGGACACTTACTGCATGTGGAGACGAAATGAATATTGGTGAAGCCGTAAAAAGGTTATCCACAGCCTTTTTACTTTATGCATCCGTTCATGGGTGCGATAATGATTCCTTAAGAAGACATCAATGAGCCTCGATGCCCCCTGGTTTTCAGGTGCGATAGATGCCAGCGATTTGCGTATTGGAGTCGTGGTTAGTCGTTTCAACGAAGAAATTACAGAGACCCTGCTGCAGGGGGCGGTGGGCGCACTCAGAGAACATGGCGCAAATGATTCAGATATGCGCGTGGTACGTGTGCCCGGCGCTTTGGAAATCGGTGCTATCGCGTCTCGTATGGCACAATCGGACTTTGATGCCATTGTTTGCCTGGGCTGTGTGATTCGTGGTGAGACCGCCCACTTCGAGCATGTCTGTCGTGGCGCGATGGATGCCATTAACGCTGTGGCACAACGCGGCGATGTAGGGGTGGGAAATGGCGTGCTGACCACGGAGACCGCCGAACAGGCAAAAGAACGGGCGGGCGGCAAATACGGGAAGGGTGCAGCAGCGGCGTTGACAGCGGTTACAATGACTCGTCTCCTTAAAGAGTTATAATGGCTAACCGGCATAAAGCTCGGCAATCAGCGCTTGAAATCCTTTATGCATGGCATAACGGTGGGCGGGATAACGAAGTAATCCCAGCATTGCTCGTTGGTCGCCTGGGTGAAAAAAGCCGATCCGATCAGGATGAAGTCTATCTGCGTAAAATGGTATATGGCGTGCTGGCACAGTCTGAAGATATTGATCAGCGGATCAGCGAAAGTGCGCGAGGGCGCAGCCTGAAGAGTATCGCCCATATTGAACATAATGTGCTTCGTTTGGCACTGTGGGAGATGATCAATAGCCTGGAAATCCCATATCGTATTATTATCAATGAAGCACTGGAACTCGCCCGTTCCTATGCGGATGAGCCGGGGCGGGGGTTTATCAACGCCGTGCTGGATCGTCTAGCGCGTGAAATCCGCAAGGAAGAATTCAAGGGATCCAGGGGGTAGGGGTTTTGTGTCCACAACGGGTTCCGAGGAAGAAGGAGGCCGTAGCCGCACAGGCACAAGCGACGGCGGATTCGTCGCGAACGGTGTGTCACCACAGGGTTCGACTATAGAGTTGAACGGGCTAAAAACATCAATTCGCGCCAAGGCTCTGGAATGCGGCTTTGACCTGTGTCGCTTTACTCGGCCGGATATACCCGTAGCGCATCAGGCCGCTTATCAGGCTTGGGTCGCCGCAGGGATGCATGCTGATATGGGCTGGATGGCTGAGGAGAGCCGCATAAAACGGCGAGAACAGCCTGAATCAATGCTGGATGGTGTCCTGACCATCATCACCGTAGGTATGTGTTTTACGCCACCGCCGTATTCGCTGGAGGGTGCCAAGGCCAGGCGGGGCAGGGGCGTCATTGCCGCCTATGCGCACGGCGATGATTATCATGAGGTGATAAAGAAGCGCCTCAAAATGCTGGCGCGCGGCCTGAATGATTTACTCGGCGTACATGACCAGCGCGTATATGTGGATACCGCGCCGATACTAGAGCATGTACTGGCTGAAAGTGCAGGTCTGGGCTGGCAGGGCAAGCATTCGTTGACTATCCACAGAGCGCTGGGCTCATGGTTGATGCTGGGTGAGTTGTTTACCACCGCTGGAATCGAGCAGGACAAGCCCGCAAAAAATCATTGCGGTACATGCACTGCCTGTATGAATGTCTGCCCCACCAAAGCGATCGTTGCGCCGTATGTGGTTGATGCACGGCTGTGTATATCGTATCTAACCATTGAATTCGACGGATTCATTCCACATAGATTACGCCCGTTGATGGGTAATCGTATTTTTGGTTGTGACGATTGTCAGGTGGTTTGTCCGTGGAATCGTCATGCCACTATACCAGACCCGGACCTTCTTACGCCGCGAGAAGGAAATGTGCTGCCAGGACTCACCGGCTTGTTGCGATTCAATGATGAGATATTTCGCCAACATTTCCGTAAATCTCCAGTTAAGCGGACAGGCAGAGGGCGCTTGCTGCGTAATGTGTGTATTGCCATGGGTAATTCGGGTGATGCAGGCTTTGTACCTGTATTGACCGAGGCGCTGATGGATACGGAGGCGCTGATTCGTGGCCACGCAGCCTGGGCGCTGGGGCGGCTTGCAAACGAAGCGAACCACGAACGGATTGGCACGATATTGGAACAAGGTAAACAGCGCGAAGACAATGATAATGTGCTTAAAGAGATTAATTTATCTATCTATAATATAAGGAGCCTCTTGCAAAACTCATGAGCGGCGATCGGCTTCCCTACTTTGGCCCATCATTCCCAGGCTGGAATTTCGGTCTATGGAACTACCATGCACCCCATTCCATCCCGAAAATGGGCTCAAAGTGGGATTGCCGCTCATCCACTCAGAGTTCTGCAAGAGGCTCTAAGGAGATTTAATGAATAAGCCGAAGGCTTTTATTTTTGATCTGGATGGCACGTTGGTGGATGCACTGCCGGATATTTGTGCAAATATCAACCGGGCGCTGAAATCGTTGGGGTATGCTTTTGAGCTTTCACAGGAAGAGACCAGGCCCCATGTCGGCGGTGGGGCGCAGAAATTGGCCGCCCGTATTTTGGGTAAGGCGATGGATAACGCTTCCACTTTGGCGTTATATCATGCATTCACCGATAGTTACGAACAGCATCCCGCCGATTTTGGCAGGCCATTTCCGGGTGTAACGAAAACACTGGATGTGCTGAAAGCGCGTGGTATCCCGATGGCTTGCGTCACAGCTAAACCTGCCCGCGCGCGTGTGCGGGTACTCGAATGCCTGGGCTTAGCGCCATATATGGCGCATGCGCTGTCACCTGAAGATGGTTTTGCCAAGAAACCCGCACCGGATATGCTCAATGAATGCTGCCGAATCATGGAAATAGAGCCGAAAGATACTGTCATGGTGGGGGACACGCGTTTCGACATTGAGGCCGGGTTTAATGCCGGGTGCCATACGGTTTGTTATTGCGAATATGGCTATCAACCTTTGCCGGATGAATTTGAAGGCAGGGTGATACGCCTCAGCCAATTTATGAATTTACTCGAATTGACGTGAATTATGCAAATTAGTGGCATCTACGGCATCCTTCCGGCGAATATTCCGCTGGAAAAATTACTGGGCAAGGCCGAGGCGGCCCTCAGAGGTGGTGTGAGGACGCTACAATTGCGTGACAAAAAAGCCAGCCTTAACCATAAATATAGTTTGGAAAGAGCCGAGGCATTGCATGCACTGGTACGAACGTATGATGGATGCTTTATCGTTAATGACTGCATACGACTGGCATTGGAAGTGGGTGCCGATGGCGTACACCTTGGCTGGGAAGACATAAAAAAAAGTATCGTCACAATTCGGGCAGAGGCGAAGCGCCCCCTGGTGATCGGGGTTTCATGCAAGGGAGATGCAACCTTTGCCCGGCATGTGCTGGATGAGGGCGCAAATTATGTGTCTTTTGGTGCGGTGTTTCCGACTGTATCCAAAGAGAATGCGACTCCGATTGGCCTGTCGGAATTAACAAAGGTCCGGCAGCTATTTCCGAAGGCGGACATCTGTGCCATCGGCGGCATTGGGCTGGAGACGCTTGCCATGGTCAAAAAGACCGGAGCGGACTGCGCTGCAGTTATTTCAGCCCTCTTCGACGAAAATGATGTTGAATCCATGGCGCGCAGGATGGTTGAAATATGGAATGCCTGAGCCATTACAAAACATGTCCGGCGATAACCCTGTGAACCGGCGACCTGTTTGCCTGACTATTGGCGGATCGGATTCGTGCGCAGATGCGGGGATTCAGGCCGATTTGCGTATCTTTGAACAGTTTGGCGCCAAAGGATGTTCGGCGATTACAGCCCTGACGGCGCAAAATCCACATGAGGTTCTGCGTATTGAAGCGGTTTCTTTGGCCCAGCTTGATGCGGAGCTAGGCGCTATTTTCGATTATTATGATGTTGCCGCAGTTAAAACCGGCATGCTGCTGGATGTTGAACATATCGCCGTGGTTGCCGCTTTGCTGAGCGAATATCATGCAGAGAAACCGCTGGTGATTGATCCTGTGATGGTCGCCAGTTCCGGTCGTCGGCTGCTGAATGAAAATGCGGTACTTACTCTGAAGGAGGCACTCATCAAACGGGCTACGCTGGTCACGCCCAACCTGGATGAAGCCGATATATTGCTGGGTTGCGCCATGGATGATCCTCTTGAGGATGTCGCGGCGCTGGTATCAGGGCTTGGTTGCGCCGTACTGCTTAAGGGTGGTCATGGAAAAGAGGATAAGTTGCTGGACATATTATGTGATGAACATGGAGAAATCACGACTTTTATTCACCCGAGGCGCAACCTGGATGTCATGCAGGCGCATGGAACGGGTTGCCGTCTGGCAGCTGGTATCGCCGCATCACTGGGTTTGGGCGACAATCTGGTGGATGCGGTGGGTGGTGCCATCAAGGCCTTACAGCAGGACTTGTAAACGTTATTCCATCATTCGCGTATTTAACCTGAACTATTCATAAATTCTGCCATGCCCTTGAATAGTTCAGGTTAACACCTTGGCTTCCTGATAAAGAGATTCCATTGCATCAGGGTCAAGCTCGTCCAGATTCAGCTTACGTTCCGTAGCCAAAGACTCCATGGTACGAAACCGCTTGGCAAACTTTCGATTGGTATGCATCAGCGCCAGTTCCGCATCTACGCCCAGTTTTCGTCCCAAGTTGACCAGAGTGAACAAAACATCGCCGAACTCGTCCTCAATGCGTGACAAATCGCTTTGCTCGCGCACCTCATGAGCCAGTTCATGCAATTCTTCCTCCATTTTCTCGATTACGTCTTCAGGTCGGTTCCAGTCAAAGCCGACACGAGCAGCGCGGTATTGCTGCTTGTGCGCATAGGCCAGGGCTGGTAGCGCAGGAATACCATCCATCAGGCTATTCCTATTTTTATATTCAGCATCCTTCAAGCGCTCCCATTGTTGTAAAACATCGTCTGTGATGGTTCCACGGAATACATGGGGATGACGGTAAACCATTTTATTGATCAGCGATTCGGCCACATCATCCAGATTGAAATGTTTTCCTTCGGATGCAATCTGGGCATAGAACAGAACCTGTAGCAATAAATCGCCCAGTTCATCCTTTAGCGCATCCCACTCGTTAAGCTCTACGGCCCGGTCAATGGCTTCCAGCACCTCATGCGTTTCTTCCAGAGTACAAGCGCGTAGAGAGGTGATGGTTTGTTCTTTATCCCATGGACAATTCTCGCGCAGTACATGGATAAGTTCTTTCAACTTACTGTAATAATTATCTTTATTCATAATTTCATCTAACATAGACTCTCCAGTAACTTTACATAATATACATTATGCGACGTTATATTTTAGCATTCTCAAACGCATTTTTTACCGTAGTATGCGCGCTTGCGGTCTCTCTCCTCGGAATCCATTGCGAACAAAGGTCCGGCGCAATCATCACGGCGATTCATGAACAGCCATCATTTCCAGCCTCAATCTCGCACGGATCCGGAACCGCCAGAACCTTCACGCCCTCACGGATAAACCGTAAAGAAACGCTGAATATCTGCTATATCCTCCGTTTTCGGTGCGGAGGGAAGATTCTTCGCCACAATTCGACCATAGGATTTTCGATATAAACGCGAATCCAGAATCGCAATTACACCATGATCATCCTGGCTACGAATCAGCCGTCCTGCGCCCTGCCGCAGTGCGGCAATGGCCTCCGGTAGCTGGATATCGAAGAAGCCATTACCACCCTTTTCCTCACAGCGCTTACGCCGCGCCTGCAACAGGCGGTCATCCGGCGGTGCAAACGGAATCTTATCGATAATTACCAATGATAGCGCCTCCCCCGGGACATCTACCCCTTCCCAGAAGCTTCGCGTTCCACATAAAATAGAATGTGTATCTTTCCGGAATTGCTGAAGAATTAGATCTTTGCTTCCACTCTCATCTTGTACCAGAACAGGCCACGGAAGATTGTCTGCCAAACGGGGAGCAATACGTCGAAGCATCTGGTGTGAGGTAAACAAGACGAAAGCCCTGCCCGACGAAGCACGAATCAATGCCTCCATTTCCCCAAACAGTATTGCTTCATAATTCGGCTCGTTCGGCGCGGGTATATGGCGCGGGGCATAGATCATGGCCTGAGAAGAGTAATCGAAGGGAGATGGATGAAAAACTGTTTGTGCATCGTTCAGCCCCAAACGCTCTTGCATGTAGGTAAAATTCTCCGAGATACGCAGGGTGGCGGACGAAAGAATAAAACTGCAAGGGCGAGACCATAATTTCTCAACCAGGACAGGGCCTGTTTCCACTGGTGCCAGCAGGTGCCGTGCATGTTTACCCGAACCTTCGTGCCAGGCGACAAATCCCTCAGCGGGTTCAATCATGGATTGCATATCCGCCGCGATGCCCAACGCACGATCCGCTATTTTTCCGGCATCTTCGTTGCGTTGCCTTCGGCTTTCCACTTGCGAGATCAGCGGCTGCCATGCTACCAGCGTAGCCTTGAGATTATCATCCATATAAGCCTGAAGCACTTTTAGGAATTGTCGGTCGATATCCTTTGTTAAGGCTTCCTCATCACCGAATTCCGTTAATAGGGCCTGTATATCATTGGCCCATCCTGTTAAACGATTGAGTCCGATCTGACGACCAAAGTGGCGGCAGGCCAATTCGGGAATACTGTGCGCCTCATCCACGATAGTGCAGTCAAAGACCGGCAATACCTCGCCAAATTCGCCGGACTTTAGTTCGGCATCGGCCAGTAAGAGGCTATGGTTGCTGACCACGACATCCGCACTCTGGGCCGCCTGTCTCGCCTTGAACAGTGGGCATCGTGAAAAAGCGGGGCATTTTCCACCCAGGCATTGCTCCGCCGTAGCCGTAAACATACCACCAAGACCCTTGGCAAAGGGATTAAACGAAAGGCCGGATAAATCGCCGTCAAGGCTCGTTTCACCCCACTTCAATACTTTAAGCAGCGATTTCCTGGCCCATTTCTCCAACGTTGCGTCGGTCAACTTCTTTTCCAGGCGGTGTGGGCAAAGATAGTTACTTCGCCCTTTGAGCAAGGCAATGCCTCTTTTAATCCCCAGAGCCTCCTGTACAGCGGGAATATCGCGAAACATTAGCTGGTCCTGCAATGCCTTGGTGTGCGTGGAAATCAGTACCTTCAAATCACTGCGCAGCGCTGGCACCAAGTACGCTAGCGTTTTCCCGGTCCCTGTTTCTGCTTCGGCCAGCAATTGACCGCCAGACTCCATACATGCGGCGATTTCCCCAGCGAGTTTCACCTGCTCTTCGCGGTACACATAGCCAGAAAGGCTACTCGCCAAATGTGTGTCTGGCTGGAAGCTGCGCATGATTTGATTGGAGAAGGGGTAATTCATACGTCCCCGGATCCGTATCGCCCCACCAGAAAAAATCTTCTCCCTGCCCCGCCCTGCCCGATCATGTTATGTTTTCAACGGATGCAAACAGGCAACCGCATGCTTGTCACCCAAAAGCTCTCCATTAAATACCTCGCAATCCTGTTGTACACGGCGGCAGCGTAGACGAAAGGCGCATCCGCTTTTGGCGATAGCTTCTTCATTGCGCACGGTCTCATCCGCCTGCTTTCTCCGCCTGGCCGGATGCTCGACGGGCCGGGCATCCAGCAACGCTCTCGTGTACGGGTGTCTCGGTTGTGTATAGATATCATCGACATGACCCCATTCAACGATACGGCCGGCAAACATGACAGCCACCCCGTCCGCCACCTGCCGGATCACCGATAAGTCATGCGAAATAAACAGATAGGCTAGCTTCTGTTCATGCTGGAGCTTTCCCAGAAGATTCAATATCTGGGCCTGTACGGACACATCCAGCGCCGATAAGGGCTCATCGAGCACCAACAGCCGTGGAGATACGACCAGGGCGCGCCCGATACCGATACGCTGACGTTGGCCACCGGAGAACTGATGTGGGTAACGGTCCAGTACCCCCACATCCATGCCGCAATGCTCAAGCACTTCAGCCACTCGTTCGCGCCGCTGTTTCGCATTCAAATTCCGTGCATGTACGCGCAAACCCTCACCGACCGTTTCCCCGATGCGCATACGCGGATTCAGGCTGGCAAACGGATCCTGAAATACCATTTGCATGTGTCTGCGCATCTTGCGCAGGTGCTTGCCTTTCAAACAGGTTATATCCTCCCCCATCAACGTAATCTTTCCTGCATCCACATCCAGCAGGCGCATCACGATACGCGCCACCGTCGATTTGCCACTGCCCGACTCTCCAACGATGGCCAGTGTCTCCCCTTCTTTAATGTTAAAGCTGATATTATCTACGGCACGGATAACATGGCCTTTTCCAGCCCATGGACCACTCGCATAAAAACTTTTGCATAAACCCCTGACCGTTAAGAGGCTCATCCCGCGCCTCCCTGGTGGTAGCCAGAGAAGAGCTGAGCATGACTATGGCTCAAATTTTTAATATATCCTGGACTATTTATGAATAGTCCAGGATATAAATCGCTTATTTTACACACAGGATTGCAGATCACGGTTTGTTTAGCGCTCCCCTGGGGCATTTTCGACATGAATACAGCGGGCCCAGTGCCTGCCGTGGTGCCACGCGTCCTCCGCAACCGGCTGTTCGCAGGCCGCATCGGCCAAACGACAGCGGGGTGCAAAGCGACACCCGGTCGGCCACGCTCCCGGCGCAGGGACCAGCCCATGGATAGCAGGCATGGATGTCCCGCGAGACGCCACTTCCGGCCTGCAATCCATGAGCGCTCGTGTATAAGGATGTGCGGGGTAATCAAAAATCGATACCACGGGGGCGTACTCAACAATATGTCCGGCATACATAACCGCCACATCGTCGGCCAGCTCCGCAATCAGGCCAAAATCATGCGTCACCAACAACATGCCGAGCCCCTTCTCCTGTTGCAGTTTGCGCAGTAGCTCGATAATCCGCGCCTGCACAGATACGTCCAGCGCCGTTGTGGGCTCATCGGCAACGATGTAATCAGGCTTGGCGGCCATCGCCATGGCAATCAGCACGCGCTGACGCATACCGCCGGAGAGTGCATCGGGGTATTGCCGCAACAATTGCTCCGGCTGTTGCAGTCCCACATCCGCGAGCAGAGAAGCCGCACGCTCGCGGGCTTCGCGCTTCGTCAAATCCAGATGCAGCCGAATCACTTCGACAATCTGGGCACCGATGGAAAATACCGGATTCAATGCTGTCATCGGCTCCTGAAAAACCATGGAAATTCTGCCACCCCGCAAATCGCGCAATTCGTGTTCCCGCATGGCAAACACATCCTGCCCATCAAGCCTGACTGTTCCCGAGGTGCGTTCAATACCCTGGTGCTCGCCAAGGCGTAGAATAGTCTGTGCGGTAATGGATTTGCCGCAGCCCGATTCGCCGACCAGCCCCAGAACATGCCCCGGTTTAAGCGTTAATGTTACATCGCTGACCGCGCTTCTGGGTCCATCGGCAGAGGGAACAGATAATGAAAGGTGCTCGATTTCCAGCATGGGCGCGAGTGTGGCCGATGCACCGGCCGCTTTCCAGTATTATGTCGAAGTGTCAGTACCGAACCGGGGTTCGAGAACCCAACCTCATCGGCAAATCAATGGGTGATAGAATCAAAGGTTTCAGATAGTTACGCCATTTCATTCATGCTTCCAGTTATGAATACCTTCGATATAACTTGACTCTTCCTTCAGTTTTTTTACATCAGGGATAAATATACCCATATTTAATGATTTCAGGTGTTGCAGCCAGCCAGCGAGGAATTGCAAGTAAATTTCATGCATCATGGCGCCATTTTTTACGGCTTTTTTGCCGATGTAATCTTCACTGGATGCGATTTCTCCGCGCACGGCAATATCCATGTTACCGATAATACCGACAGTTCGCGTGTTGATGGCGCGGAAATTTCCACCGATGTCCAGATAAACCAGCCACGGCGTTCCGGGTTCAAGTCCGGTGATGCAATTGATCATCTCCTGCTTATCCGGGACCGACGCGAAAGACAGACGATGTAACACGGCGTGGGCGAAGATACCGCGCATCAGGAAATCGAGTTTTCCCGCCTTGTCCCTTGCTACCAGCACATATTCCTTATTTTTTTCCAGACGATGCCCGGCCCAGTCTTCAGCTGTTTTTTTGTCCGTGATGCGGGCATCATTTTTCCGTGGCGGCTCGGCATACAGACACTCGCGCCATGTTTTTTCATCATTCAGTAAGCGCCATGCATGGCTGCCTGCGGCATCCAACGCATCAATGCTAAAAAAAGTACTCTGGAGAATCTGCTCCACGGTACCCACTTCCTTACTTATCATTATATATACCTTGATGGTTGAGCCCATGCAGCCTTGCAATAGTTCTCGGAGTATAGTCAAGTTTCATGGCAAGACACCAATCACGGGTGTTTTTGTTTTCGCATCCAGTCGCAGGCAGATCTCTCCGTTAAGCATGCGTAACATATCCTGTCCAATTAATTCCCCGCGCCAGCCGCGCAGGCATGGGTTATCCGGTAGCCTGCCTCGCAAAGTATCGGAGCCATGATTAGCCCAGGAGGCCAGCGCCGCAATATCCTGCTTGCTGGCAAGAATGTTGGCAGCAATTTTGACCTCTTCCGCACGCAGCCGGACCAGGGTGGAAAGTAATTCCAGTCGCATTTCCGTACCCTTGCTGTTGTGGGTTGATGGTTTTTGTCGCGGCCATTCGGATTCCAGACATCGCTGGCCCTGTTCCCATGCATATAAAATATCTTTGCCGAAACGCCGCTCTGTACCGTTGTTCAAACCCCTGATGCCAGATAACTGTTCAATTGTCAGGTGCGATTTTCGAGCCAGGGTCAGCAGGGGTTCATCGGCCACGATCCTGCGGCGCGGGGTATCTTTTTCCTTTGCCTGTTGTTCGCGCCATGCCGCCAGTTCGCGTAAAACAGCCAGCTGTTTCGGCCTCAGTTTATTGGCACCTTTAACACGCCAGAAAATATCCTCCAAACCATTCACATAGGTTTTTTCAGCGCATAGCACAGCCTGTTCCTCATCCAGCCATGCCAGGCGCCCGTGCGCTTGCAGTTGTTCGCGTAGATACTGATAGACCGGCATGAGGTAAATGACGTCATCTGCGGCATAAGATAATTGCGCCGGGCGCAAGGGGCGTCTCAGCCAGTCGGTAAAGGACTCAGCCTTGGGTAGGGACTTGTTCAGTATTCGCTGTACCAAATTTCCAAAGCCAACCTGCAAGCCGAAGCCGAGCAAGGCTGCAGCAACCTGGGTATCAAACAGAGGCAAGGGTAGTGATCCGCATTCTTTAAGGATAATTTCCGCATCCTGCCGCACGGCGTGGAACACTTTGAGGATGCCCGGATTACGCATTAACGCCCAAAGCGGAGACAAATCGGAAATGGCAACGGGATCAATCAGATAACAGGCATCCCGCGAGGCGACCTGAATCAACGCGAATTCAGGGTAATAGGTAGACTCGCGGTGAAATTCGGTGTCTACGCAAAGCGCGCTGGCACCTTTTAATCGTTCACAGGCGAGATTTAGTGCTTCATTGTTGTCAATATACTCGGGTGTCAGGCTGGCAGCCTTTTTCATGCAGGCAAGACTAGCCGGTATCCATCATGGATTCATCAACAAAATCGCCGCCATTCCGACAGCATCCTGGCCTAAATTATTCATGAAGGGTGCCTCACGCTGCTATGCGGCTCCCAATCCGAGGGCAACACAATCGCAGTAGTCCAGGTTAGCATTCCATACGCGGGAAAACGGGCCTTGGTCTGGCGCATTCATGCCCGGCCTTCAACAAACCCCAGCCACCGTGTGCGAGCATGGTGACATCTTCGATACTCACTGGTTTGTTCAAAATCTGGCCGAGCATTTCTTCGCCCTTTCTCGGCATAAACGGTGCGAGCTGAATCGCTATCAGTCGTAGCGTTTCAATCAGGTGGTACAATACAGTATCCAAACGTCTGCCATCACCGGACCTTGCCAGTACCCAGGGCGTATTTTCTTCGACATAACGATTACCATGCCGCACGATGGCATTGATGTGTGCCAGTGCCTTATGAAATTCCTGATGCCCCAGCATCTCCCCGACACCGCGCTGCATGGCCTCCACATCCGCAACCAAGGCGCGGTCGCAAGCTTCCTCACTGCCGATAGTTCCCAGCACCCCTCCCCTGTATTTATGCAACATCGACAGGCTGCGATTAAGCAAGTTGCCAATATCGTTGGCCAGTTCCGTATTGTAACGCTGCTTTAGAGCCATCAATGAGAAATCGCCATCCTGGCCAAACGGGACTTCGCGCAGCAGGAAATAACGAATAACATCCGCATCATACTGATTGAGAAGCTCATCAGGATGTAATGCATTCCCTTTGGATTTACTCATTTTCTCACCTTCCACGGTCCACCACCCATGGGCGAACACGCGCCGAGGCAACGGCAACCCGGCAGCCATCAGCATGCATGGCCAATAAACCGCATGGAACCGTAGAATATCCTTGCCGATCAAGTGTACGTCCGCTGGCCAGTAAGGCATCTTCTTATCCGGAAACCCGGCGGCGGTCAAATAATTGGTCAGCGCATCGATCCACACGTAGATCACATGCCCGACATCACCGGGAACCGGGATTCCCCATGAAAATGTGGTACGAGAAATGGATAAATCGTGCAAACCACCTTCGACAAAACGCAGCACTTCATTACGCCGCGACGCCGGACCGATAAAATCGGGATGATCGTGAATATGCGCCAACAAGCGATCCTGGTAATCACCCAGACGAAAAAAATACGACTCCTCCTTGACTTGGTCCACGTTTCGTTTGCAGTCGGGACATATTTTTTTCTCCCATGCCCCCGCATCCTTGAGTTGTGTTCCTGTCCAGTAGGTTTCGCAGGGAATACAATACCAATCCTCGTAAAACCCTTTGTAAATGGCTCCTGCCGCCGTCAGTCTTCGCCACATCTCAGCGACCGCTTTTTTGTGTCTGTCCTCCGTAGTACGGATGAAATCATCATTTGAGATGGAAAACTTCGGCCATAGGTCCTGGTAGCGCCTGGCCACCCTGTCAGCCAGATCAACAGGCGTGATGCCGCGCTTCTCCGCCGCCAGCTCCACCTTCTGCCCGTGTTCATCGACACCCGTGAGAAAAAACACATCTCGTCCCGACATACGCTGGAATCGTGCCAGAACATCGGCAGCAATGGTTGTATAAAGATGCCCCAGATGTGGCTCATCATTCACATAATAAATAGGTGTAGTGACGTAATAATTTTCCATTTCCGGAATATCTCCCAATGTCCTGGCCTGAACCCTTCATAGCTGACTATCATAACTTCCCAGTAAGCTGTGGTGGTTGGTTCAGGCCCGCAAGGCTATACGCAAAGACAGCATATGCGCCAGCAATGTAGTCGCGGGGTTTAGCGTCCGGCGGGCAACCTCAAGCGGCCATGCAGCCAGATTGTGCGCTGCATCCATTAACGCATCAAACGCATAAAAATCACGATCTTTTCTCATGGTCAGATCCAGATGATCCAGCACAATACCCGCAACAAGGGTATGCGGAATTTTGCGGATATACCGGCCAATCCAGTCCTGCAAACATCCAATATCCATCTGCGCGATGTCCAGGGTCAAGCGATCCCACTCCAGCAAAGCATCGGCAACAGCCGCATCTGCCAACACGCTTACCTTGCCGGGCTGCCCGTGCGCCAATCGCGCGGCAAAGGCCAGCGCTTCACCATCCATCCCCATGGTGAGCAATACCCGTCGACACTCATCATCGTGCAAAGGCATGATTGCCTGTAACAAACAGCGCGAGCGAATCGTCGCAGGCACAGACATCATGTCTTTACATATCAAAAGCAAGAGACTGCCATGTGCCGGTTCTTCCAGTCCTTTCAGAAGAGCGCTTGCTGCCTGCAAATTCATTTTTTCGGCCTCATGTATCAACACCACTCGCTTATCACTTTGCGCACCGCTCAAAGACAGAAACGATAGCAAACCACGCGTCTGCCCCACGCCCACATCTCGCTTCAGGCGTTTCTTTCCGACATCCCATTGCCGTTCCACCGACAGAAAATCCGGATGACTACCCGCAGCCATCATATGGCACGCATGGCACTCGCCACACGCTTCATGGACAGGGGATAAATGTTGACCCCGTTCACATAAATAAATGCGTGCCATTTCGAAACCTAGCGTAGCCTTGCCAATTCCCGCAGGGCCATGCAGCAGCCATGCATGGTGCAACTTTTCTTTCCTTAAGCTGTTGAAGAATTGCGCATACACACCCTTATGCCCTATCATGCGATAATATCTCCAAGTATTTTGCGCACACACTTTTGCACTTCTTCAACGCCTCCCGATGCATCGACCCGACACACTCGCTCCGGTTCCGCCTCGAAAATAGATGAAAACCCCTTCTTTACAGCTGCATGAAAGGGCCAGCGTTCATCATCCATGCGTGTGGAAGTTTCACCTGCAGCTACGCGTCCGCGCATCCGACTGAGCGCCATAGATACGGGTAAATCGAACCATAGTGTCACGTCGGGGCGGCAGCCGAGTTCAGCAAACTTCAGCATTGTATTTAATACACCCGTATCCAGCTCCCGCCCCGCCAACTGATAGGCGCGCGTCGAATCCGTATAGCGATCACAAAGCACCATGGTGCCCGCCTCCAGCGCCGGCCGGATCACCTCCCGTACATGCTGGACGCGGTCGGCAAGAAACAGCATCAGTTCCGCTTCCGGTGCGGGGACATGCTCGCCACTCAGTAACAGACGGCGTATCTCCACGCCCAGCGCACTGGCACCCGGTTCAAAGGTCTCCACGACCGCCCTACCCCGTTCGCGTAGCCATGTCGCCGTCAGTTTCCGTTGTGTGGTCTTGCCGCAACCATCCACGCCTTCAAACGTAATAAAGCGTCCACTCAATTCGCACTCCATTTTTTTATTCATTATCCAGGATCAATGGGGTCTACCATCGGATTTTGCATGGTAGCGAAGGCTAAGCACCCTTACTGAAGTAGTCCATTGATGGGGTATAAATTAATTAGAGGACAGACTCCGGCATCGTTAGCCCATCTTTGTCATTATGTTTTAAAGAACCCTTATGAGCCTCTTGCAAAACGGTAGTGCAGCATTCGTTCTGTAATTTAATTAATGGCCTGTTGGGTGACGGCAGCGGAGCCACCGAGCAGCCTTTGGTTTTTCTACAAAT